>DUVA01000002.1 GCA_012841305.1 Bacillota bacterium
AGTATCAAGACTGTTGAGGCCTTACTTGCGCACAATATAGAAGTCTTGCTTGTAGTGTCTTCCGGAAGACTGCTGTCTCAAATCACTGCTCCCGAGGATTCGGAAATAACTGTCGGTATGTTCCAAGCGCCTGGTTTGGATATCAGGCTAAAGTGTGATGCTCTGGCAATTGAGGGAGATGGGCGAGTTGAAAGCGTCCGTCTTTCCACAGGTGATGTCATAGGCTGTGACATGGTGGTCATTGGGAAAGGCGTGAGTCCCAATCTGTCATGTATACAAGGCACAGACATTAAGACAGGCGCGGGGATTCTCGTAAACGATAGGATGGAAACCAGCGTCCGCCATGTTTATGCAGCAGGCGATATTGCAGAAGGCCATGACATAGCTCGGGGGAAGCCATGGGTAAACGCGCTTTGGTCCAGCGCTGTCTGGCAGGGGCGAGTCGCGGGATACATTATGGCGGGGCGAAGAGTCTCTTACGCAGGTGACATAGGGCTGAACTCAGTGTCCTTCGGTGACAGGTGTTTGATAACCCTGGGAAAAACCCGTCCTGACAAAGGGGACGAGGTGTCATTGTTCCAGGATGAGGACAGGCAAGAATACAGGCGCCTGATATTCTCCGGCGGACGATTGGTAGGAGCGGTCATTTCCGGCCCTTCTGCAGTGGCGTCAGGTGTCTTAAGGAGCTTGATGGCACGGAATGAAGACACTATAGCCATAAGAGATACGTTGCTTGGTGCCAGGTTAAGCTATGGTGACGTTATGCAGGCTGCAACCAGGCTTTCACATTGCGGCTGATTGCAGGGTAAAGTTGCATGCCGCCCAGATTCTGGGCGGCTGCGCTTCATTATACAAGGCAAAACCATGTTTTGGGCCTATTCAGCCTCCACCCTTTCTATTTCAGGGATTTCCTCCTTGAGTGCTCGTTCTACACCATTCTTCAGGGTCATCATTGAGAAAGGACACCCGACGCAGGCACCGGTAAGTTTTACTTTCACTACGTTGCCGTCAATGCCTACAAGTTCTACGTCACCACCGTGCGCTTGCAGCGCAACTCTAACCTTATCAAGGACTTTCTCTACTCGCTCGCGCAAAATGTACGCCTCCTCTGTTTAACCCGAGATTCGGGCATCTGTCAACCACGATTATATAACGCAAGTACGTAGCAAGTCGAGGGTAACTATGCGCTCTGAGTATGGTGTTCATCTGATTTCAATCTGAAGGCTAAGCCTTACCCCTGTCCCTGTGTTTACTGCTGTGACAGTGTAAACCCCAGGATTCACAGGGACTCCTTGATTTGTTGTCTGATTCCAGATCTGCACATGAAGCAGACGCTGTCCCGGGCCTACCGTGATCCTTTCCAAAGCGAACGTGAAGAATCGTCCTTCAGACCAACGCCAAATCTCTCTGCCTGCCCGCGTAACTATGAAATCATATCTCTGGCTTGATCTATAAGTGATTGTCACAGGGGTTCCTGTAATATTGGTCTTGCTGAGGCTTAAGCGCACAGGCTCACCCCGTGAAAATACTGTCCTATTTACCATGAAAGTATGCCTTAGCCCGTCTTGGATCAGAGATACCTGATTTACTCCTGTGACCGGGACAGGCTGCGGTCCGGGAGGCACCGGAGGGCCTGGAGGCACAGGAGGGCCGGGCGGTACCGGTGGGGTAGGTGGCGTAGGGGGCGGCACAGGTATAACTATAGTCGGACTTACAGGAACAAACAAGACCTGTCCTACGGATATGAAATTTACATCAGGGACGCGGTTTACTGTCACCAAAACCTGAACTGTCGTCCCAAAGCGGGCTGCAAGTGCTGCCAGAGTATCTGCCGGCTGCACAATATAGAGCCTGAAGCCGGTCGGCACTGCAATGGTAGGTGTTGGTGTCGGGGCCGGTGTAGGAGGCGTAGGTGGGGTAGGCGGTGTAGGAGGTGTTGGCGGCGCGCCTGCTACCGGTATCTGAAGCACCTGTCCCACAAAAATGAGATTCGGGTCGGAAATATTATTAGTCGACACTATTGCCGTTACTGTAGAACCGAACCGTTGGGCGATCAAGGTAAGGGTATCACCGGGTTGGACTATATATGTGACCATAATGACTCCCCCTTAATAAGACTTCCTCACAACATGTTATTCCAAGGCATGGTGGACGTTACTGCCGCATTCTTGGCGTAAGTCATTACCTTCACCCTATTTCTGAGGTGTCTCAAGCGCAAGGCAGGTCGTCGTCGGAGGTCGTGAGGAATCCCCCCTAATACCACAAGGGAGACAGGTGAGGATTAATTCTGCCATACTTAGGAGGATTGATCCAATATTTTAAAGGTTTGCATTTGCGAATCATGAAGGAATCGGATATCAAGAAATAGAACTCAAGTCACAGATACCTATGTTTCGTCAGAAAAGGGGCTTTGAGTTTTGTGACTCCCGTATGCCGGATAAAGCGCAGCCACGGAAAGCTGATCATTGGCTACGTGGCCGTTATTCTCATTATTATAGGCTTTTCTGTCCTGAAAGTTACAGGCAATCCTTTTGGTGTCAAAGATCAGGGCCGGGCTGAGCTGAAGGCGTTATCAGCGCAATCAGGGTTTCAGGATCACACGGAGGGTGAGGGGATATCCACCGCATTTGACAAGACTTCCTCAAGCCTCCAAGGAAGTGATGCCCTGGACAAGCTCAGGTCTTCACGTTCACCTGCTTTGGAACGGGAAATCGTGGGCATCGCCCGGGCTTCTGTGGCTCGCGTGGTCCTGGGCAAGAGGCCAGGATCAGAGGAGACGGACTCCGTTTGCTTTGTGTCAAGCTCGCTCCGGAACATGCAAGCAGGCGTATTCGTTACCATAATAATTGACGATAAGGTCAGGGGATGTATGGGAAGGATTCACCCTGCTGAGGCCAGTTTGTGGGTAGAGATTGCCAGGGCGGCTGAGATGGCGGCTACCATGGATATGCGTCATCCTCCGATTAGCGCAGAGGATTTGCCCAACCTTGATTTTTGCGTATCTGTGGTGGGACGGGTTAGGAGAGAAAGTCCTGATGTGGAAGTCAACCCGCGTCTGGAAGGGATATTGGTAAAGACAGGCGGACGCTCGGGAGTAATATTGCCCGGCGAGGCCAGAACTTCTGCATATCAAAGGAAATGGGCTAAACGGGAGGCAGGTATAGAGCCCGGAGTTCCATTCGAGTTATATGTTTTTGAAACGGAAAGGTTTGGAAAAACCTTACCCGTGAGGGGGTAAGTCAAGCATGAAAACACAGTCTCATCGAACGATATTTGTAACAGGTGTAATTGTCGCCTTGTTTATCGGACTGATCTTTGCTCTGCGCTCATTTCCGGTGGACAGTAAGGCAGCTGAAGGTTACTTATACATGTATTCAGACGATCGGGTCCTTTCCGCGTCTGAAACGCCTCTGATCCGCGTAAGGGGCATGGGTTCAACCAGGATCGACTTTACAGTGTGGAAGTTCGACCCTGCAGCACATTACAGGAAGTACGGGTCGTTATCGTCATGCACAGAGGCTATGCCGCAAGGCGCGACATTGGTCCGGAAATTCTCAGAGTATCCCCGTCCAAAGAAGGCCGGAGGAGAATTCTCCATGAACGTGAGAATCCAATCCGAGGGTAACGGGGGGTACTTGATTAAAGCCCGGGACAGTGAGGGGCGGGAAGCAGGCGAGTGGTTTCTCGTAACTGATCTGGGGCTTGTAACGAAACAGGGCCGGAAGGGACTCTTGGTGTACGCCCACACTTTCAGTGAAGACGCTCCATGTGAAGGCGCCCGCATCATCATATACGGCGAAAACAGAAGGGTTATCGCAGAGGGAACTACAGATCATAACGGAGTGTTCGTGCTTGAGGCAGATGGTGTCCCAAAGGGAGGAATCTCCGTAGTCGGTATTCGGGAAGATGCCGACGATGCCGGCTTTGCGCAGGTGAGTTCTTGGAGATACTGGGAAGACGCCCGCTATAAAGTGTATATCTACACTGATAGACCTATATACAGGCCGAGTCAGAAGGTATCGCTAAAAGGCATTCTTCGTGAAGATGCCGGTGGGACTTTCGAGGTTTTGGATGAAGAAGAAGTCACGATTGAGGTCAGAGACTCAAAGGATGCATGCATATACAAGACAGACACCAAAACTAACAAGTACGGCTCCTTTACGGGGGAACTCATTCTAGGGGATGAGCCTTCCTTAGGAACTTATAGAGTTCTTGTCAATGTCCGGGGGAGCACACATTACGGCTGGTTCAAGGTGGCTGAATATAGGAAGCCGGAGTATGAAGTCACAGTCTCCGCTGACAAGGAAGTGTATGTAGCAGGGGATGAAGTATCTGCCCAAATCGCAGCTAATTACTATTTCGGCAAGCCTGTTGCCGGTGCAAAAGTAAGGTACGCAGTCTATGCACAACCGTATTACCGCCCTTATTATTCTACCGAAGATCTGGGCTATTTCTCGATTATGGATGAAGGCTATGGGTACTATGGGGAGCTTGTGGATTCAGGGGAAGGTGTCACTTCAGATACCGGAACCATGCAGTTCACCGTGAAAACCGAGAAGATCCAGAGGTCTCAGAGATTGTTCATAGAAGCCACTGTGACTGATGAGAGTTTGAGGGAGGTTACGGGAAGGTCCTCAGTGATTTTGTCTCGAGGCCTTTTCGACATAACGGTCCAGCCTGCCGAATATGTGGTATCTCCTAAAGAGCCGGCAAAGATCCTCGTGAAGGCGGAGACTCTGGACGGTGAGCCTTTTGCCGCGGATCTTTCGTGGCAAACCATGAGGGTTAAGTGGGATGAGAAGAAATCCACCAGATGGAAGGAGCAGTCAGGGACGCTGTCTACAGATACAGACGGCAAGGCGGAGTTCGAGTTTACTCCGAGAGAAGAAGGATCCTATGTGGTGGAAGTGTCAGGGACTGATGCCAGGGGGAATCGCATAGTTGAGGAAGCGTATGCTTGGGTAGCGAGTGACGCAGGCAGATGGCCCAGCTATGGCGGGACGGAAATCGAAATCATAACCGATAAGGATGTCTATGAGATAGGTGATGTTGCAAAAGTCCTTGTGAATACTGCTTTCGACCATGTTTGGGCAATTGTTGCCGTAGAAGGGCGTGACTTAATCTCCTATGACGTGGTTGAACTTACAGGACACACACGACTGTTCGAGATTCCGATAACCAAGGAATTCAGTCCCAACGCGTTCTTTACAGTCACCCTTGTTCGCGGGAAGCGCCTATATTCCCAGGAGAAGGTTATGTATGTTTCAGTGAAAGACAACTTCCTTGATATATCCGTTATTCCGGACAAAGAAAGTTATGGCCCGGGTGAGCGGGCTTCCTATACTATCAAGACGCTTGACCACACAGGCCGCCCTGTTCAGGCTGAAGTCTCGTTAGGAGTGGTGGATGCGTCGATATATGCTATCCAGAGAGAGCTTGCGCCTGATATTCGGAAAGTGTTCTACGGGTCAATCTGGAACCAGACTGTGACCAACTACTCTTTCCCGCGATGGTACTATGGCGGGGCGGACAAGGAGGCAGGAGACTCAGATGTCCGCAAGGAGTTTCCGGATACAGCTTTCTGGGCGCCTACAGTCTTGACTGATAGGAGAGGCACGGCGAAAGTGGCTTTTACCATGCCTGATTCCTTGACTACATGGAGAGCGACTGTGAGAGGGCATACTCTGGCGACGCAAGTAGGATCTGCCACTTGCGACGTGATAACCACGAAAGATCTCATTGTCAGGATGGCTGTGCCGAGATTCTTTACGCTGGGTGACACGACTTATGTGTCTACAATAGTTCACAACTATACTGACAGGCAAATAGATGCTAAGGTCAGTCTCAAAGCAGATGGGGTTACATTGGATGACGGGAATGAGCGCAGGGTAGATCTGGCGCCCGGAGCACAGGCTACCCTTAACTGGAAGGTCACATGCGATACTGTGGGTGTTGCCAAGTTCACTGCATCGGCAAATGCCGGAAGGGTAAGGGATGCTCTGGAGATTAGCGTGCCTGTGCTGCCTTTTGGCAGGGGGGCTCAGGTGTTTCAAGGCGGTGAGGTAGGAGACGACCCGGGTCAGGACGGAGAGGCACGAATAGTATTCGATGTTCCAGAGAATGTGCTGGATAACACCTTGAGCGTGGAAGTACGGCTCGCACCGTCTGTGGCTGCCACTGCCTTGGGGGCGCTTGAGTATCTGACGTCTTATCCGTACGGGTGTGTAGAGCAGACAATGAACTCGTTCCTTCCTAACATCATAGTTTCCAAGACTCTTCGTGAACTAGGTATCAAGATGCCGGAAGCTCTGAAGGACCTTCCGAAAATGGTGGAAGCGGGCCTTGCCAGAATATACCGGTATCAGCACTGGGAAGGCGGTTGGGGCTGGTGGGAGTATGACAAGCCGAACGCAAGGATGACTGCGTACGCAGTATATGGCCTTAATCTCGCCAAGAAGGCCGGTTTCCAGGTGGATGACGGCGTGCTCATGCGCGGCAAGAAAGCGCTTGGCGGGTTCCTCAACAAGCCTCGAAATGTTGATGATCTCGTCTATAACTTGTTCGTTATGTCTGAGGTCGGCGAGAAAGTCCTGCCTCGTCTTGACGAGATGATCGCAAGGCGCAATGAGCTTTCCAACTACTCCTTGGCCCTTCTCACTCTGACCTTGAAGAATGTGGGGAGGCTTGATGATGCCAAGGCGGTCCTTAATGATCTCTTGGATCTTTCGCGAGGTGATGACACCAGGACTTATTGGGAGGCTTCTTCTGAGGAGTGGTACTGGGCTGACAACCGGGTAGAGACTACTGCCTATGCACTTCTGGCCACATTAGCCGTGGAGCCTGACAATCCTTCCGCACCGCAAGTTGTGAGATGGCTGTCTGAGGCGCGCTTGGGGAATGCCTGGAATTCTACAAAAGATACGGCCATCGCAATAATGGCACTCGCTGACTACATGAAGCTCCGCGATGAGATCTCGCCAAACGTTATGGCTGCTGTCACCCTTAATGGAAGACAGGTGGAAAGGACCAGGTTTACTGGGAAAAACGTGTGGGATAGGGAGACTGTGATAGAGATAGATCCGAGACACCTGGTTCCAGGCAAGAATGAACTCATCATCAAGAAGACAGGCAAGGGAAGGCTCTATTACTCTGTCACCTGTAAATACTATACTCCTTCTGAATCCATGGCTCCTTTGGATAACGGCCTTAGGGTAAGCCGCGATTACTACCGTAAAGTCCAGGGAAGTGACACATATGAGCCGATTACAGGCCCGGTGCGTCAGGGGGATGAGATAACAGTCAGGATTACCGTTCGAACGGATACACCTCGTACGTATATCATGATTGAAGATCCGCTTCCGTCAGGGTTTGAGGTAGTCGATACACCGGTGGACATTTACAGCTGGGATTTTTGGTATGGGCGGAAAGAAGTCCGTGATGAGAAAGTGGCGATTTTCAGTGCCTACCTCAAGGAAGGCGAAAATGAGATAGTGTATTCCATAAGGGCTGAACGGCCCGGGGAATACAGGGTGATGCCGGCAAAGGCGTGGGGGATGTATGCGCCTGACGTGTACGGTACCTCAGAAAGCCATAGGATAGTGTGCGACCTGCCCACCTTAGCCGGTTTTTCCACTACTGTCAAAGATCCTGAGCTGAACCGGAATCATAATATTGCCATTGCCGCGCAGGCAATTGATGGATTCGTGCTCCAGCCCGGGGAAGTATTCTCCTTCGACAAGGTGCTGGGACCGAGACTCAAGTCGGAAGGCTACAAAGAGGCGCGGGTGATTTCAGGGGGCAAGAGTGTGCCTGGAGTGGCGGGAGGAATCTGCCAAGTGTCGACTACGTTATACAACGCGGTTCTAAGAGCCGGCCTGGAGATTGTTGAACGTCACCCTCACTCGCAGCCTGTGGATTATGTGCCTCCAGGCTTTGACGCTACAGTAAGCGAGGAAGGCGGACTTGACTTGAGGTTCAAAAACCAACTGGACGTGCCTGTGACTATAGGGGCGTGCACCGAAGGCGCCAGGCTTACTGTTGAAATAAAGGCGGGCCTTTTGACGAAGCGAAACGTAGAGGTGGTAAGCGAGGTCCTGGATGTAGAGAGGCCTCGACTTATGGGCGCGAATTCTGATAATGTGAAAGTCTCCGGCGGAAAGAACGGACTTCGGGTCGCGGTCTGGCGGAGTATTGATATTGACGGCGCAGTCAGTCGCGAGCTGATATCAGAAGACTACTACAAGCCTATCCATGCGCTGGCATACACTCCCTAGGTATAGGATTCTCAATCGCTGCAGTGCCCTAGCCCCTGCTGGTAACTTAGGACCCCTGGGAACCTGGAGATACCTCGGTGCCCCTGAGATTCTGCTGATACCGTAATGCCCCAGGGGCGCTGTCGATCCCATCGCCTGAGCCATGCAGGCATAAGCGCAAACCTTTCTGTTGCATCTTCTGCAGACGACCGATGCTTTCGAACACGTTACGTGCTTGGAAGTCGTGTACCATTTTCGAACACGTTTTTGGAATCTGTGATCGAAAACCGGACACCGTGACTGCTTTTATGCAAGCCGTGTCCTATTTTCGCTCACCGATCGGCGTTTTGGTGGTCGAAAATCGACCATGGTCCGCGATGTTGTCAGTAGGTCAATAGGTCAGCAGCATGTGGCGACGTCATGGCATGTTGCGGCAGTGTTACAGCATCTCGTGGCAATGTCACAGCATGTCGCGATAATGTCATCACATGTCGCGGCAATGTATAAGTCTGTCATGGCATATTGCCGCAGCCGAGGGTTTCTGTTAGAGTAGGGAATACGTTTGACTGAGGGAATGGGGAAACCGTGTCCGATATCAACACAGTTCTTGCTAAGCAATCTTCCGATCCGGAGTTGGACAGGGAGATATTGAAACTTGCGTGGCCTGCCATAGCTGAAAATGTGCTCCATACCTTCATTTGGGTGGTAGACACTGCTATGGTGGGACGTTTGGGAGCTCAGGCTCTTAGTGCGGTAGGCCTCTCAGGTAGTGTCTACTGGAACGTCCTCTGGGTATTTTCTGCAATTGCCGTGGGAGTTATGGCTGTTGTGGCCCGCTCTGTCGGCGCAGGGGATACACGTAGGGCGGCTCGCGCTGCAGGGCAGGCACTACTCATTTCAATTGCCCTGGGCATTTTCTTCACGCTTGGAACATACGTCTCCGCGCCGCTCATATTCCGGCTCGGTGGATTCGAGAACACAGTAAGCGCCATGGGTATTGAGTACCTTCGTATTGTTGGGGCAGGCTCTGTGCTGCTTGTCTTGACGAAGGTCGGCGCAGGTATCTTGAGAGGCGCAGGGGATACCCGCACTCCCATGTTTGTGGCCGTTGTCGCTAACACAATCAACGCAGTCGGCGATTATGTGCTTATCTTCGGCTTGCTGGGATTTCCCAGATTGGGCGTGAAGGGAGCAGCCATTGCCACGCTTATCGCGAACCTGGCAGGTGGCATTCTCACCTTAGTCGCTTTATTTCAGAAGAGATCAAGGATTTCCATAGGGGTTGGGGAGCTTTTCCGGATTGACATGGCTACCGTCAAGACCTTGGTGAGGCTGAGTATTCCGGCTGCTGTAGAAGAGACGCTGACGAGCACGGCCAGGATACTTTCGTCATTTATGATAGCATCCCTTGGCACAGTGGCTTTTGCAGCTCACCAAGTAACCATTGCTGCAGAATCCCTTTCCTTTATGCCCGGCTCAGGATTTTCCACTGCGTCCGGGGTTCTTGTGGGACAGAGCCTCGGCGCGGGAAAGGTCGACCACGCCAGAAGGGTTGCATATAGGTCTATTAGGTATGCTGTTATTGCAATGGGTGGCTCTGCTCTCATCTTCTTTTCCATGCCCCGGATTATCGTATCATTTTTTACATCTGACGTTGAGGTTATGCTGTTGGCTTCAACTTGCTTAAGGATAGCCGGGCTGGAGCAGGTCTTTATCGGAATCGGTGATACGTTCCGCGGTTCACTAAGGGGTGCAGGTGATACAGGGTCTGCCTTGAAAATTACTGCGATTGGCACATGGCTTGTACGCCTGCCTGTGCTTGCGCTTATCATATACGTTCTTCGCTTTTCTCTTCCTGCGGTGTGGGTGGGAATTTGCTTTGAATGGGTGATCCGTGCCGTGTTAGGACAGAAGTACTTCTCACGAGGCAATTGGGAGCGCATAGAACTTCACTAATCATCCCAGCGTCTGCCCAATTGACGAGAGGGCGCAGTCGGACCTGCCGGTGCACAGCCTGACCGCCGACGATAAGGCGCAGTCAGGCCTGCTGGTGGCCATCCTGACAGCTAACGATAGGGCTGAGACAGGCCCGCTTGCACATATCCTGATCTCTTACCCCATGGTGCAGATTAATTCCGACGTTTGCCGCAAATTGGGAGGAGGAGAATCATCTGCGGCGGGGAAATCTAAACCTAATATGACAAATCTCGGTATCAACATGCCACACTAAAATCTTCAGAATGCTTGTCAAAATACCAGAGGTCTTGCTTATAGGAGGAATCCGTGTGAAGTCAGAGTTATCACTGCTTGAGCCAGAGCTATCCCACAATGCTTTGACTGTGCTGGAGAGTCGTTACTTAAGTAAGGATGAATCAGGAAACATTATAGAGACTCCCAAAGAGATGTTGTGGAGAGTGGCCAAGAATATCGCGTTGATGGACGTGCTATATGACCCTGTGTATGATCCTGTGCATGAAGCGGAGCCACAAGTTCCGGGAGAGCCACCCGCTTCCTTTGAAGAAGTCTCCCTGCCTGTTCCGGAGTTTTCGTCATGGGACTGGGTTACACTGAAGCATGCGTTTACTGATTCGGCATCCAGAGGCCTTATAGAAGGAACTTGGGAAGAGATCCATTCAACGGTAGGCGAACGCATGCAGTCACTTGCCCAAACTGCGGTGAGCTTCTATACCCTTATGGCAGAACGAAAGTTTCTGCCTAATTCGCCTGCTTTGAGCAATGCCGGAAGAGAGCTTCAGCAGCTTTCTGCGTGTTTTGTTTTACCTATTGAAGATTCCATGGTAAGCATCTTTGAGACATTAAAGAATTCAGCGCTGATTCATAAGTCCGGGGGAGGCACAGGCTTCTCATTCAGTAGACTGCGTCCTAAGAACGATGTTGTGAGAACTACAGGCGGTGTTGCCTCAGGTCCGATCTCGTTCATGAAGGTATTCAATGCAGCTACAGAAGCGATAAAGCAAGGCGGGGTCAGACGTGGTGCCAATATGGGGATACTTCGTGTGGATCACCCGGATATTTTGGAGTTCATTACCGTCAAGAATGACACAACTCAGTTGACCAACTTTAATATTTCGGTAGCGGTGACTGAGGCATTTATGGCAGCTCTAAAACAAGACGGCGAATATGAACTTATAAACCCCCGAACCCAGCAGGTCAGTGGGAAGCTTCGGGCACGAGATGTTTTTGACCTCATGGTAGAGTCTGCATGGAAAACGGGCGAGCCTGGTATTATCTTCATTGACCGGCTCAATGATTTCAACCCCACCCCCAATGTAGGTGTATACGAAGCCACCAACCCCTGCGGCGAGCAAATGCTGTTGCCGTATGAAGCATGTAATTTAGGCTCTCTGAATGTGGGCAGGTTTGTCACAAAGGTAGACGGCTCGCCGAGGCTTGACTGGGAAGGCCTAAGGGAATCAATCCATATAGCAATCCACTTTCTCGATAATATGATTGACGCCAGCAGGTATCCGTTGCCTGAAATTGAGGCTATGCACAAGGGAAATCGCAAGGTAGGTCTGGGACTAATGGGGTGGGCAGATCTCCTCATGCAGCTGGGTATTGCATACGACTCAGAGGATGCAGTCCATCTTGCCGGTGACGTAATGGGGTTCATCCAGGCGGTAAGCAGGGAGGCATCCAAGGAGTTAGCCAAGACAAGAGGGGTCTTCCCTAACTGGAAAGGGAGCAGAAGGGAAGAAGAAGGCCTTAGGATCAGAAACGCAACCACGACAACGATCGCGCCTACAGGAACGATAAGTATCATAGCAGGTGCGTCTTCCGGGATAGAGCCTGCTTTCAGTCTTGCTTTTACCAGGCATGTTCTGGATGGGACTGCCCTCCGTGAAGTTAACCCGGTGTTTCAGTCCCTGGCAGAGGAGATGGGGTTCTATTCAGAGGACCTCATGGACGAGGTAGCGAAAAGAGGTGCTCTGACTGACGTTGCAGGCGTGCCGGAGGAAGTCAGGAGGATATTCGTCACAGCCCATGAAATAGAGCCTGAGTGGCATATCCGGATGCAAGCTGCGTTTCAGAAGTACACTGACAATGCAGTATCCAAGACTGTGAATTTCCCGAATGAAGCAATATCAGACGATGTAGAGGCGGTATTCATTCTTGCTCATTCTCTAGGGTGCAAGGGGGTCACGGTTTACCGAGACGGCAGTCGCGGTGAGCAAGTGTTGACTGTAGGCACAGGGACTCCTCCCACGACAGCTGATGCTGCCGGAGGCGACATCAGCCATGAACTGGCAGCAAGTGGAATGTATCGGCGCATAAACGGCGTATGGGGTATGATCCGCCCTATAGACAGGCCGTCAAGGCTGGACGGGTTCACTGATGTGCGAGCTACTCCCCTGGGCAAGCTCTTCATTACTCTAAATACAGTTGACCGTCATCCTATAGAGTTGTTTGCACAGATAGGTAAGGCAGGTAGTGATGTAAGCGCGTTTACGGAGGCAATTGCAAGATTAGTATCGATTTCACTTCGATCCGGTGTCGATCCTCAGGAAATTGCGACCCAACTCACCGGGATCGGCGGTTCGAGGAGTATCGGATTCGGCCCTGGCAGAGTCAGGTCTGTTCCCGACGCTATCGGCCAATTCCTCGCCGGGTATCTAAATGAGCTACGAGGGGAAGCGGACATTGGAGGCACGGAGGAAGATCCCTTCCGATTTGAGCAGGACAGCGTAGCAGCTAAGTTATTCAGTTTGTGTCCGTCGTGTGGCACCTGGAACCTGATTCATGTTGAAGGTTGTCTCAAATGCATGGCTTGTGGGTATACCGAGTGCTAGCCTGACTCAGTGAGCAAAGGCGTTGACCCCATATGGTGATATATGTATAATATACATATATTACCATAACAAAAAGGGGCTGTCTCCGATATGACTCGCTCTAGTGGTCACAGGTTATGCACGGTCTTCCTGGTAATAGCCGTACTAAGTATATGTGTTTTGTCCCGATGTACCCATGGGAAGGGCGCTAAAGGAGATCTCTTGTGGCAAAAAGCCGTTGCCATAGCACGAGCAAACAAGGGATGGGTTCCGGGCTGTGCAGTGTTGAGAATCGAGATCCTAAACAAACACGGTGAGGTGGAGCAGCAAGAGGAAACGCTACTTGATTTCGCATCGCAAGATACAGGCGAGGCTCCTACCGGTCCCTATGTTGATCAAAGCTCTCTTAACATTGTAGGCAAGAGCCCTTTCGAACCGGAATTCCAAAACGAAGTCTCTGCTCGCATCACCGGTGAGACAAAGAATGTGGAAGGCAGACAATGCGTCGGATATAACTATGTTTGGCATAGAGAGGCAGAGGTCCTGGCAGGCACTGCTTGGTTGGAGCAAGAGACAGGCATGCCTGTTAAGACAGAGTCGTCCGGAAAAGAGGGTATTCGTTCAGGATTTTCTTCCGGACAGAGTGTTACAGTGATTTTTCACAACGAATCCTGTGATGCTTGGTTTCCACAAAGGATGATCATGGAGATGGAGGCAGGATTGCTTTCGTTGGGACGCAATTTCAGAATCACCCTGGAATATCAGGATTATGGACGAACGGAATGACTCGATGGTATCTTCCCACAATAATCAGATAGGGAGTGACGAAAGATGCGCGAGGTCGTAATCTTGAGTGGAGTGAGGACGGCAATAGGTACTTTTGGGGGAACGCTTCAGAGTGTGCCTGCTTCCGATCTGGGCGCAGTCGTCATTAAGGAAGCGGTGAAGAGGGCAAAGATAGCCCCTGACACTGTTGATGAGGTGATTATGGGGAATGTACTTCAAGCAGGTCAAGGCCAAAACCCAGCCAGACAGGCATCGGTCAAAGCGAAGTTAGGGACGAACGTACCTGCAATGACTGTAAACAAGGTATGTGGTTCCGGTCTCAAAGCTGTAGTGCTTGCCGCTCAAGCTATCATATCCGGTGATGCAGATGTGGTAGTAGCAGGCGGTATGGAGAACATGAATTTAGCGCCTTATATCCTTGACAAGGCAAGATACGGGTATCGCATGGGTCATGGAGAACTCGTGGATACCATGATAGCAGACGGCTTATGGTGCATCTTCAGTGATACGCATATGGGGATTACCGCTGAGAACCTCGGGGAACTGTACGACATCAGCAGGGATGAGCAAGATGAATTCGCTGCTTGGAGTCAGCAAAAGGCTGAAAAGGCGATAGCTGAGGGAAGATTTCGAGACGAAATAATCCCAGTGGAAATCCCTCAGAGAAAAGGCGATCCTATAGTGTTTTCCCAGGATGAACACGCAAGGCCCGGCATTACCAAGGAGAAACTGGCTGCCTTGCGGCCTGCTTTCAAGAAAAACGGGACTGTTACAGCAGGCAACGCCTCAGGCATCAATGACGGGGCAGCTGCGCTTGTCATAACGTCAAAAGATAAGGCTGCCGAACTAGGGGTAAAGCCTATCGCAGTCATAAAGGCTTACGGGTCTTCAGGTGTAGATCCTTCGGTGATGGGAATCGGGCCTGTCCCTGCTACGAGGAGGGCATTGGCCAGGGCGGACTTGCGCCTGGATGACATAGACCTAATCGAGGCAAATGAGGCATTTGCCGTCCAGTCGCTTGCAGTAGGACGGGAGCTCGGCTGGGACCCTGATAAAGTCAACGTTAACGGAGGCGCCATTGCCCTCGGCCACCCGATTGGGGCAAGCGGGGCAAGGATCCTCGTTTCGCTGTTACATGAAATGATTAAGCGAGATGTAAACCTTGGCCTTGCCACCTTATGTATCGGAGGAGGTATGGGCCTCTCAGTCATAGTCGAAAGATGATACCGGCATACGCCTTCCTAGGGGTGCGCGAGATCCATATGGATTGCACTGATCATGCCATTTTCAGCTACCTGAAAAGCTACAGGTATTGAAGGGTGAGTGTTGCCTTCCGAATTCACAAGGACTTCTGCAATGTAGATACCCTTATTGAGAGTGAAGGGCTTGAAGCGTGCGGTTATGACACGCTTATGACCGGGTAAGCATACGGCAGGCGTCAATTTTGCCGAAGAAGCCGGTTGCCCCAGGTAGGATCTGATAACAGCCGTTCCTGACAAAGTAGTATGGATGTTTCCTTGGTTTTCACAAATTGCTGACACTATTAAGGACTTATCTACAGGGTCTTGCGAAAGCGCCACATATTCAATGTTTGGCGAGGCGTAGATGGAATCTTGCTTTCTGCGAGACGTAACCGTAATGAGAGTAAGCACTCCCACCTGGGCGCTGGTAAGGAGCTCCCGGGAATGCATTTCTTTTGCGGGTTGTCCCTGAAAGACGATGATAGGGTATGCGCCCCCTGAGAAGGTGTCACTTACGTGAGCCCTGACCTTAATCCATCTTGATTCTCCCGGCATGAGTCTGAACTCAGTAGGTTCTAAGGTCAGGAAGACACCACATTTCAAGGTATTGCCGCTGGGATCTGAGAAGATCGGTATTCCATTTTTATCATGGCCTCCTTCACTAATGAAACCCTGCAAATCCAGGGGAAGGGATCCTGTATTTGATACCTTTATCGGCCCGATGAAATCTCCGTCACAGACTTCAGCCACGATGTAAGTAGGGCTGACACGCATTGATATGTTCCTGTGCGACATAGCGTTAGGCAGGGCATGTGCAGAACGGGATAAAGCCGGAAGACTTATGAGTACTATGATCATGGCAAGTACGGGAAATCTGTGCTTTTCGGACAAGTAAACCACCTCCCAAATTCCAAGATTCTCTCTAATAAACCTGTATGGCCGTAAATGTCACTTCGATTCTGTAGAATGTGGCAGGATCCAGCAGCGGCACATCGTTGTAGGTGATAAGCTGCCTGAAGAGCAACCTTAGAGCTGTTCCGTACTTATCCGTAGGGGATTGCCCCTGTACGACAGAGATGTCATCTCCCTCAATTCTCATGAATTCCCCTTCCCCATTTAACTGCCACTCCAGTGGGAAGGTAAGGGTTTCAGAGGAGTATCCGTCTCCCGTCCACTTCGTCATGCGTCCGTCTGCTGAGTCACTTCTCATTGTCAAGGCCCATTCTGTATTGGACCAGATCTTCACAACCTGCGTATCTGATATTACATAAGACCCGTCCGGGTCGCGGGTGGGAGCGACATCACCGAAGTCCAGCGACTCAGGGAATGACGCTTCGAGGGTAGGCATTACCTTGCATGTTACAGGCATCATGGATGTATTACCGCTCGCTCGGGAAACGCCTTGACCAAGCAGGATAACTGACATGATAAGCACAAATCCCAGCCTTCTTGACGCTCTTTTGAAATCTCCGGACAATGGTTTCATTGTTATTTCATCTCCTTAAATCAACCGTCTTCAGGATCAGTCTTGGCCCTGACATTACTTGTAATTTATAGGAGATATCACCCATCTCCTTCCTTCTTATGGATGATATTTCCAAACAATCTCTGGCTCATAGGGCTGAATTTAGTTGACCAAGAGGAGGCTGGCGTCGAAGCGGCTTCGGGTCTTAGCACAATGCATAGGACGAAAAACGACAGCATAGGGTAGTTCTGGGCGGGCACATCCCGGCAGCGGACGGCTCCCGGTGACTGACGTTTCCGGTAATGACGGCTTTTGCTATTCTCGCAGGAGATAGCATTTCATTAAATGCTGACACTAAAGTGCAGGTGGCTTAGTTGGTTATCTCAGGCAGGAAGTTGCTTCTCCTTGTTGTTTGCATATGCGTTGCCACGGCAGTTCCGGCGATCACGGGCCGGGCTTTGTTCTTGCCTGCTACAGGCAGGTTATATACCAGGGCAAGTCAATACCCCGAGGTGGTCTATGTCCCGAACTACACTGAAGGGCCATACGTGACTGCGAGGTCTGCTGTGTTAATTGAGGCGACAACCGGTACAGTGGTTTATGGGAAGAACGAGCGTATGCGTATGCACCCTGCCAGCACTACCAAGATAATGACCGCCCTCCTCGCCATAGAATTGGGGGATACCGAATCCACTGTCCTAGTCAGCGGAAAGGCAGCCGGTATCGTAGGTTCATCATTATGGCTTAGAAAGGGCCAAAAGATGAAATTGGGAGATCTTATTCGCGGAACCATGCTTAAATCAGGCAATGACGGTTGCGTGGCTATAGCTGAGCACATCGCAGGCAGTGAAAAAGACTTCGTCAGAATGATGAACGTAAAAGCCCGTAAGCTGGGTGCAATGAACACCAGATTCGGGAATCCACATGGGCTTACTGAACCAAACCATTATTCGACTGCGTTTGACCTTGCCCTCATGGCCCGGTATGGGTTGAAATATCCTTTATTTGCAGATATAGTAAGCACACGGGAAGCAGAGGTGACCTTGACTCAAGGAGAATCTGAGGAGAAGCGCAAGCTTGCCAACACTAACTGGTTACTCTGGTCATTTGAAGGAGCAGACGGTGTAAAGACCGGAACTACCGCAGCTGCAGGCTACTGTCTCGTAGCTTCAGCTACCCGCAACGGGGTTCAATTCATATCAGTTGTTCTGGATTCAGATGCCAGGTGGTCAGATTCTGCAAGGCTTCTCAGCTATGGATTTGACAAGTTCCACGTGATGACTTTTGCCGAGAAAGGCAGGACTCTCACGAAGATCCGAGTCGAAGGGGGCATGGAACCAGAGGTCGGTGTGATGCCTGAAGATGACATGAGGATTATTGTTCCGCGAGCTCTCTCCCATCTTATCGAGGAGAGGATCATTCTTGACGAACCCCTCATTGCGCCTGTTGGCTCAGGCCAAACCATAGGTAGATTGGCAATCGTGTTTGACAAGGAGGAATTGGCCCGAGTCAACTTGGTAGCCGAGACAAGTGTAGCTAAGTTGACGTTGCCTCGCCTAATAGTAAGGAAACTTGAAGATACTGTGAGAAGAAGGCAATAGTATATTTGCAATGATCGCGGAGGTGAATGACTTTGTGGCTTCAAGAAGGCAAGGACAAGGACGTGGCAATTATCGGCGCCGGTCCTGCAGGACTTTCAGCTGCTCTTTATGCCGGACGCGCTAAACTGTCTACTGTAGTGATAGAACAAGGCGTATCCGGTGGACAAGCAGCGACCACACACTGGATAGAGAACTATCCCGGGTTTCCCGAAGGGATTTCCGGGCCGGATCTGATGCAGCGAATGGAAGAACAGGCACGTAAATTTGACGCGGAATTCATCTACACCTCTGTAAGCGGTGTTTCTCAGGATGGCAAGGGGCGTTTCTCGGTGATTTCCGGCGAAGGAGAACTTACTGCCGGAGCGGTTATTGTCGCTACAGGGACAATCCCCGCAAGTCTGGGAGTTCCAGGCGAGGACAAGCTCAGGGGTGTGGGGGTATCCTATTGCGCTACTTGCGACGGGCCATTCTTCCGCGGGAAAGATGTGCTGATAGTCGGAGGGGGAGACACAGCTATAGTCGAAGCATTATTTCTTACGAAATTCGCGCAACGGGTTACTGTTATTCACAGGCGAGGGGAGCTCAGAGCGACAAAAGTGCTCCAAGACGATGCTTTCAAGAACCCCAAGATTCAGTTTTACTGGCATTCTGTGGTCAGTGAGGTTGTTGGAGAAAGCAAAGTCGAAGGTGTTGTGTTAAAGGATGTAAGAACAGGAGACACAAGGCTTGTAGGAGCTGACGGCGTATTTGTGGCAATAGGTAGCCGTCCTGACACCGGATTCATAGAGACTATGGCAAAGACTGACGAGAGAGGCTATATCCTTACTGATGACCGGATGAGGATGTCTACCCGCGGACTGTTTGCTGCCGGGGATGTCAGGGCAAAATCACTGAGACAAGTTGTGACTGCTGTCAGTGATGGTGCTATAGCGGCTGTAGAGGCAGAGAAGCACCTGTCCGAAGTGAAACGAGCAAATCCGGAGTAAAGCGTCTCTACATAAGACACCTCGCCTAAGTATCAGTTCATTAGTTTTCGCTGGTTTTCCCAGGACTTTTGCGGGGTGATAGTTCGCATGGTC
>DUVA01000136.1 GCA_012841305.1 Bacillota bacterium
CTTCACGGATCCGTAATGTCCTTCGTATTTCCTTTGGGATAACAACCCTACCTAAATCGTCGATACGCCTTACAATGCCTGTAGCCTTCAATCGTTATCCCTCCTCTCAGGCTTGACACTCGGGGTCTCGTCTCGATACTCTTAGCCTATTTCCCCAGTGGCATTTTTATTCAGTTCTTCCAAATAAATTCGATTTTCGCAAGCACACTTGAGGACAGTCTTCTGACTAAACATATGATATCCAATTACACAGCAAACATGCAGAAACATCCATGGAATAGAAGGGATGAAATCGGCAGAAAAGTGCTGGGAAACCTTGCTTTACCGGCGTTGCGTTGCAGTGTCGGCCCAGGATCGCTTGAATCGGTCAGCGGACGCCCAGCCTCCCGCAACCGAAAGAGCGTTCTCAATAAGGCTCAAGAGAGCCTCATCATTCATGCCTGCACGCTTGATTCTCACAGACGGGCTTTTGCCGAAATTGGCGAGGACTCTCCCTCTGTTTGCCCTGACAACTTCCATTATCCGGTCCTGGGATACCTGGGCTGAAGGGAGCAGTTTGATGATGACGTTTTCTCGTTCGGTAGTGATGGAGGCAACCTTCAGATCTCGGGCCAAGGCCTTGATACGGGCTATACTCAAAAGATTCCTGGAAGGCTCAGGCAAATCCCCAAACCTGTCTTGAAACTCCTCTTCCAGATCGTCCAAGTCCTCCAGAGTTGTTGCAGCGTTTATCTTTCGATATAGATCAATTTTCTGCCTGGGATCAGATACATAGTCGTCACCGATGAATGCGCTTACCGGAAGGTCTATGAACGGATCTTGCTTTTCTTCCTCTTTCCCTGTGCCTTTCAGTTCCTGTACCGCCTCTTCCACAAGTCTTGAGTAAAGCTCAAAGCCTACTGCAGCAATATGGCCATGTTGCTCAGGCCCTAAGAGATTGCCTGCCCCGCGAATCTCCAGATCTCGCATAGCTATCTTAAAGCCTGAACCGAAATCGGTAAACTCACGTATCGCAGCAAGCCTCTTCTCAGCTACCTCAGTAAGGATAGAGTCCTTGCGGTACATGAAATATGCATACGCAACGCGATTGCTCCGGCCGACCCTTCCACGGAGTTGATAGAGTTGGGATAACCCCAGATAATCAGAGTCAGTGACTATAAGAGTATTGACATTCGGTATGTCAAGCCCGCTCTCAATAATAGTCGTTGACACCAAGACATCAAACTCCGAGTCCAAGAATCTGAGCATGATTTCTTCCAGCCGATCTTCAGCCATCTGACCATGGGCTACGGCAATCCTGGCATCCGGGACTGACCTGGCAAGGGCAGCAGCTACTCCGTCTATGGTCTGAACCCGATTGTGCACAAAGTAGACCTGTCCTCCTCTGGCAAGCTCCCTCTGAATCGCATCCCTAATCACGGCATCATTATGCTCCATAACGTATGTCCGCACCGGATACCTGTCCTCAGGCGGAGTCTCAATCGCGCTCATGTCACGCACACCTACAAGCGCCATGTGTAGGGTCCTCGGGATAGGGGTCGCTGTCAGAGTCATGGCATCCACTGTCTTTTTCATCTCTTTCAACGTTTCTTTGTGTGCTACGCCAAACCTCTGTTCCTCGTCAATGATGAGCAACCCCAAATCGCGGAACTTCACGTCAGGCTGGAGAAGCCTGTGTGTTCCAATGACGATGTCAATCATCCCGTCCCTTAGACGTTTCAGGATACTCCTCTGCTGAGATGCAGACTGAAACCTGGAAAGAGCAGCGATGTTCACAGGATACCCTGAGAACCTCTCCTTGAAAGTGGCAAAATGCTGTTGAGTCAGGATAGTCGTAGGCACTAATACCGCAACTTGCTTCGAATCCATGACTGCCTTAAACGCAGCTCGAATCGCTACTTCTGTCTTGCCATAACCTACGTCTCCACAGATGAGCCTGTCCATAGGCCTTGGCCGTTCCATGTCAGCTTTCACTTCTTCAATAACCTTTAGCTGGTCAGCGGTCTCCTCATAGGGAAATGCTTCCTCAAACTCTCTCTGCCACGGGGTATCGGGACTGAAAGGGTGCCCTTTCATTGATTCCCGGACTGCATAGAGCTGTAGCAGACCCAAGGCCATGTCTTGCACCGACTCTTTGACCTTAGCCTTCACCTTGTTCCACTCAGCGCCCCCAAGCTTATACAGCCTCGGCGGTGAATCTTCAGGGCCCACATACTTCTGCAGGAGGTCAATCTGTTCAGTAGGGACATATAACTTGTCTTCGCCTGCATACCGGACCATGAGATAATCCCTTCGAGTCCCTGCAGCTTCCAGCGTAGTAACGCCTAGGTACTTTCCGATACCGTGCGTAATATGCACCACGTAGTCGCCGGGCTTGAGGTCTGTGAACACAGAAAGCCTGGCTTTGCCGGTCGCGACAGGTGCAAACCTTCTCCTTCGCTTCTCCGCGCCGTACAGTTCCAAGTCGGTAAGGGTTACCAGGCGAAGTGACGGGAATTCAAACCCGGCTTCAAGACTGCCGACAGTGACTATGACATTACCGGGCTTCACTTGATCAGTGACAGAAGGCACATACACAGCTTCGATACCATGCTCAGCCATTACCTCGACGAATCTTACAGCCCTGTCCTCTGTAGAAACATTCACAACCACACAGTAGCCTTTTGTCCTCCAAGTTCTGATATCTCGGATCAATAACTCGAGCCTGCCATGGTATGAGCTTGCTGAACTCACAGCAAAACTCCTCACGTGGCCTGACTCGCGCAAGTCCATGCCCCTTGCCAGCAACACAAGCTCCAGCCTTTGCTCCTTGTCTATCCTGGCAAATGTCTCCTGGACGGAATTGAATATCCCGGCCTCATCCGGAAGGACCACTCCGTTTTCAATAAAGGATGTGTAAGCTTCATTGACTTCGGATTCAAACGCTGAGAGGGACTCCCTTATACGCGAAGGTTCATCCACTATGACCAAAGGCATAGCTGCGTAGTCCAGGATAGTCTCACACCTTGGGTAAATGACCGGAGCAAACTGTTCTTCCGCGTCAAATGACAGGTCTTCCTTGAGCCGTTCCAAACCCCTTGATATCCGCTCTTCGAGAAAGACCGCTCTGTCTTCTAAACCAAGATTGCGCAATCTCCGGCCATGAAGCGCTAGGCGGCTTTCGATTGCCGAGATTCCCCCATCCCTGACTTCATCGGCTATAAAGAATTCCTTGGCAGGGGGTATGACAACACGCCCGAACCCTGCTAGTGAGCGTTGTGTCTCGAGGTCAAAGCGCCTTATCGAGTCTATTTCGTCGTCAAAAAGTTCTATTCTAAGAGGCATAGGCTGATCCAGGGGGAAAACATCGATGATGTCCCCTCTTATGGCATACTGTGCAGGCGACTCCACCATATTCACACGTTCATATCCTGTAGCGCTTAGTCTCTTTGCAAATCCGTCTATTTCAAGCTGATCTCCTACTACCGGTTGAAGCATAGCCCGAGAAAACACATGTAGAGGCATGAGTTTGCGTGAAACGGCCCTTGCAGGCACAATGAAGATTTTGCGCACCCTTCGGGCAAGAGCGGACATAACCGCTATGCGCTGCGAAAGCACGTCTACACTTTCGCTGGCGTCTTCGTGTGGCCAAATCTCCGGATGCGGGAAAACCATAACCTCGTCCGGGGACAAAAAGGTGGCCAGGTCCTGCTCGAGTTTTTCCGCCCGCTGGGGATTGTAGGTTATTAGTATGAACGGCCGCGTTGTAGTACTACGATACAACGCTGCAACCAAGTAAGATTTCGCGGTTCCTGAAAGCCCCAGGATTACCTCCTGCGCTTTATCTCTTTCTATTCCACTTAGGATATTGGTGAACTCCTGGGATTTACAGATCGTTGATAAATAGCTATTCAAACCTCACGCCTCCGATGTACGATATGAGCCACTAACCCAGATGCAATGAAGGGATCAAATACGCAAAGCCGAAAAGGGCTTCAGCCCGAACCCCGCCGTCTAAAGCCCAATTCATTATATTCTTAGCTTGAAAAGTGAGTCAAGTTGAACATAGAATGGACTTCAATGGACTTTTACGGATCCTACATACTCTGATTTCACCGGCAACTCCATGGTCAACGGCAACTCTGGTATTCTCGACTTGGAAAACCACAACCGGAGATGTAAACTCCACCTTCAGTGTGCTCCCGGGGATCACTGCCATAGCCAGGAGTTTCTGAAGAACACTCCTATCAGCTCTTTGTATGTCTACTACTTCTCCTGCTTCACCCGGTTTCAACTGACATAGAGCAACAACTTCTCTCGTCTTATTATTCCTGTCACTTGCTGTCTCATACCTTATTCGCAATATCCTCATTTCCGTCTCAGACACTACGGCATCAACTCCAACCACGTCAAAGCCATATTCAGGACTACCCCTGTGGCAAATGCAATCACTATTGTGCCGGCTGCTATCACCACTGCTGCAAGCCCCCCTCGCTCCTTCCACATTACAGCAAACTGGGCAACACATGGAACAAAAAGGGTGAGGACGACGCAGGCCACTACAAGCTGAACCCCGTTTAGCCTGCCTAATCGAAACAAGTCGTATAAGCCGGCTGCTCCATAATCCCTGCGCAAGAAACCGAATAGAAAAGCAAAAGCAGTTTCTTCCGGAAGCCCAAGGATAAGAATGGGAATTCGCAAGTAACTTATTAGCACATTGAGGAGTCCTGTGATTCGTCCCACCCATATGAGAAGACTGGTTCCTATGAATATCGGTATAATCTCTGCAAAATACCACTTCATACGCACCATGGTCTTGGTGAGGACGTTAGAGATGACAGGCATTCTAAGCGGGGGGACTTCCATCACAAAGACTGCTTTTTCTCCGGGAATGAGCTTCTTGGCAGCAAACCCTGACATTATGAAGACAGCCGAAATAGATACTACCCAAATAGCTAATGCAAGAGGCCTTTGAGAAAGCATGCCGACAATCACGCCGAGTTGCCCTGAGCAGGGTACAGCCAGAGCCAGAAGAAACGTGGTAATTACCCTTTCGCGATGGGATTCCAGTGTCCTCGTAACCAATGTGGCCATGGTGTCACACCCCAGCCCCAAGGTGAGCGGAATTACGGCGCGCCCGGTCAAGCCTACGATTTTGAGAGCCCTGTCAGCCAGGAGTGACAGCCTGGGCAGATAACCTGTGTCCTCAAGCACAGAGAACACGATGAAGAAAGTGCCTACAATAGGTAGGACCATTGCTATCGCATAGCGCAATCCTAAAGTGATGATCCCGTACTCGCCTACAATTAACTCTCTCAGGTTTGCGCTGATGATGTACCTGTCCGCAAAGGACGTAGCCAGAGGGTTTATGAAATCCCGGAAAACCTTAATCTCCAGGAAATGCACGGCTGTTCCGGCGCCAAAGCCTCCCACGAATTTGTATAATCCATAGTACAGGACAAGCAAGAGGATGGGAATACCTGTGACCGGCCATATGGTTATGTAGTCCAGAATCCTCAAAACGGGGTTTTGCTCTTTCGCAGACAAGCGGGTGGTGCGGTCTGCTATGATGTGGGCCTGGCTCTGTCTTTTCAAGCCGATAACGTATGACAGCGGAAGTTCGTAACATTTCTCGACTGCGTCGATAGTACGACAAATGCTCATATAGTCCCTGCGGCTCTCATGTCTCTTCACAAGTGCGTGAGTGTCACTGTCCCTTGATAATAGAAGAAGGGCTATTGCCCTACGAGAAAGCCGATAGTCTCCTTTGAGTTGAAGGGCTATTTCATGCACCGCAACCTCTAAGCGGTCTTTGCCTGCTTCTTGGCTGTGGGATACGAAGATCCGAGACATAGTGAGCCACCCTGCCCTTCAGCTCGCTTAAGCCCCAACCCTTTGCAAGAGCTGTCCCTACCACGGGGATCCCGAGGGCTCTTTCAAGGCCGAGGATGTCTATACTCATCCCTATGCGGGCGGCTTCGTCCAGTATGTTCACATCAAGCATTAAGGGAAGGCCTGCTTCGAGCAACTGCAGGGTGAATGCCAGCATTCTTCTGAGACAGCGTGCATCAACCACGTGAAGCACTATGTCGAAATCCTCGTTGAGAAGGAGTAAGAGGGTTACCCGCTCATCTTCGGTGAGAGGCAAGAGGGAATATGCGCCCGGTGTGTCCACTATGTCAAACTCGATCCCCGAGATGTTTGCATGGCCCCACATGACCTCCACAGTTGTCCCCGGATAGTTGGACACTGTGGCATATGTCCCTGTCAGAGCGTTGAACAGGACGCTTTTCCCGACGTTGGGCATTCCGACGACAGCTAACCTCTTTCGACTCATAAGGAGTTGCCCCTTCTACGTTGCGTCGGTCACAGGCTTGACTGCCCGGCCTACAGTAAGCACCGCATGACGAGTTGTGCCTCCTACGCTGCGTGCCCCTCACCGGGTTGACAGCCGCGAGGAGGGATCACTCAAAGTGCCTGCAAGTCATAGTAGTATATTCGGAAGGAGCCTCATTCGCGCTCACCCTTATCCACGTTCACCCCTTGTTCGCGCTTGCTCTTTATTCGCGCTCGCTCTGCATCGGGCTTAGCCGGGTCGGCGGGATGATCCCCTGAGCTTGTATGATCGTGTTTCTCCAGACATGTGCTGCAATAACCGTAAATGGCCAGAGAATGATCGACAATGGAGAAACCTGTGTTACGTGCGACAGCAGCTTCAATGTCCTCAAGTAAGTCCTCATTGAACTCTAGGATCCTGCCGCATCCTAAACAGATGATGTGATGATGATAGTGTTTGTGGTAACCGGGGTTGAATTCGTAGAGGCCTCTGTCCTCGCTAAACTGGAGTCTATTGATGATGCCTAAGGTCTCAAAAATCTCGAGGGTACGATACACAGTGGCTATACCGATTTCAGGGTATGCTTCTTTTGCCTTACGATATATCTCGTCAGCGGTCAAATGGGTATCCTGACATTGCACGATAACATGGAGTATTGCCTCACGCTGGGGCGTAAAACGGTAGTCTTTCTCAGCCAGAAGCTCCTTGATATGTGAAAGTTTCTCGGACACCCGCCATACCCCCTTCCGGTTCCCCTCGGGACTCAACGCCCGCACTGCAAGGCCTCTGCATCTCAATCCAAGTGCCTCTCAATCCAAGTCCTCTACATTGGAAGCGCCTTCAAGCACTCCTTGAAGCATCTGACATATTAGACCATCATGATGGGCAGCGCCTACATAGCCAGCCGTCTGCCTTGGGAAGCACCTACAATACTCAGCATCCGCCATGGGAATTAAGCGTCCACTATATCCTTAACCATCTGTGGCAACACAAACGAAGCCTTATGGAGCTCCGGTGTGTAGAACTTGGTCTCAAGATCCAACCTGCGCGCGCACTCAACAGGATCATATTTCTTTGACGCCAAAGTAAAAGTCCAAAGAGCTCCGGGATATGTAGGCATGACCGTGACATATGTCTTGACTATCGGAAATATCCCTTTCAAGGTCTTGGACACCCTGGCCAGTAAGTCTCCATAGTAGAATGGCGACTCTGTCTGAGCCACAAATATCCCGTCGTCTTTCAACGAACTATATACTCCCTGGTAAAACTCCTCGCTGAACAACACGATTCCCGGCCCGACAGGGTCTGTGGAATCGCATAAGATGACATCATATTCACCGGGATGAGTGTTAACATGCTGGAAGCCGTCACCTATCATTACCCGACACCTGGGATCATCCAGTCTGCATGACGTGTTTGGAAGGTATCTCTTGGCAGCCTCAATTACTTTCTCATCGATCTCGGCAAGCACTGCTTGTTTTACTGAATCGTGCTTGAGAATCTCACGGATACTGCCGCCGTCGCCTCCACCGACCACCAGCACTTTCTCAGGTGATGGATGGGTGCACAGCGGAACATGAGCTATCATCTCGTGGTAAATGAATTCGTCCATATCCGAGGTCATAATACAATCATCCAGTACCAGAGCCCTGCCTGCATCAACGGTCTCAATCACAGTCAGATCCTGATACTTAGTCTTTTCTCGGTAAATCGTGCCCGTGGCTTTCAGGGCAAGTGCCATTCCCGGAGCTTGCTCTTCGATAAACCAAAGGTGCAATTCTATTCCCCCTGCGATTGTTATATTCCCCGTTCGCGCTGTTATTATAGTCTCAGGCTTCCAAAACTGTCAATAATGCCCCGAATCTGATACGACACGCAAAATTGACAGGAGCAGGCCTGTGTGATGGCAACGCCCTGTACGCGGTCTCGGAGAGCATCACCCTGTGAACAGTCTCGGAAAATGTCACCCATGACGCGAATCAGAACTATAGAAAGACCATTTACATAAAATCCCTTACACTCCTACTTGTTTCTAGGTGGTCGATTCTCGACCACATTTTTGGATTAGGTGCTTGCTTTTCGACCACGTTTTCAGAAGCAAACTTTTGAGTGCTTGGAATTCGACCACCTGAACCGGCTTAGGTGTACGATTTTCAACCACTCTTTCTGAAAGAGTGGTTGATTCTCTACCATCCCATGCAACTAGCTGCACATTCTAGGCAATTTTGAAGACTCCCTGGTCGAAAATCTACCACACTTTTGAAAAACGTGCTCGATTTTCCACCACATTTTTAAAATATGTGGTGGAAAACCTTCCACCTCCGGAGATCTCAAAACAGACGTGTCCTATTTTCGACCACCGATCAGCATTTCGGTGGTTGAGATTCGACCATGTTTCGTAAAGGGGTGGTAGATATTCTAGCAGTCGGCGAAGAGAAGGTGGTAGATATTCGCGCACCTCAAGTAGACCAAGAAAAAACGTGTCCTATTTTCGACCACCGATCGGGATTTGGTGGTCGAAAATAGGACGGCGCAACCGAAATTCTATGGCGGTCTTGTCTACGTTCACACAAAGCATGTTCATTTAGACGATTATGGATTAGGATATGACAGTCAGATCCGTCAATACCGTCCTTACCCTCAACATAGCCAATGCTCTCTACATGTAAGTACGAGTCGACATAGTCGTCATGGCCAACATACTAACCGCGCGAACCGCGAACAGAGAGACATCAGCGATCGCGTCCGGTCGGCCTGGGCCTGAACGTCCTGCACATAGTGTGTTCAGAAGTCCATGCCACGCTTTCCCTTCTTGTGCGAGCACCGAGGTCTCCCAGACGGCCGGTTTCCATGTCCCTCCTGCTCAAGCCGGCCCCGGCAGTTCCGCCCTCATGGATCCTAGTGTTTCTGTTGACTTCAATAGTATCAGCCTCACAAACATCCCCGGTACCCCAGTAGACACACTCATCTACTGAACATTTCACATTCGCAACCTTGCCCACCTCATCACCCCCTGTTAAGAGAGTGCCACTAAGGCAGGATTTTATTCTCCGAAGCGCCCAACACGGAACACATCAA
>DUVA01000137.1 GCA_012841305.1 Bacillota bacterium
GCTACTTGCCGGTGGTATTCCAGACACTCCTGTATCAGATGATCCTCTAAGTTATTTCTAGCTAGGATACCGGTGAGCAGGCCCTTGGACATAGTCAGAAATGCAGCCGGTTCCCAAATCAGATAAGCGGTTTCCCCAGTATGTATTGTCCCGGTGGCCTTCTCCAATATACGCTGCATTTTCGTTTTCGGACGGACTTCTATCAGAGGATGACAATCACTTAGGTAGGTAGAAAACACCCATTGACACTGCTTTATGGTTACGGGATCACGAAACATGGCTGTATAGCGGTGATCCTTGAGATTGGGTGACGACATGCCGGTGATGGTAAGATCGTTCTCAAGGATGAAGAGGGTTGTTTGAAAAGGGGAATCTGAATACTTAGGAAAGAACCATGATTCAATTCCACCTGTTAAATGGAGAGGAAGCCAGTGACGGATGATACTGTTCAGGCTGTTAATACTGCGATCTACCCAGTGGATAATCTTGATCTTGTGTCTCTTCTTTAGTAGTTTAGTGAGTCGATCCTGCCATACTGCCAAGAAATCTCTATCTTCTATTAGCCATGCCATATCTTCCTGGCTCATCAAACACAATTGCTGCCCCTGGGGGAGGGTTAATACGTAGTCCAGGAATTGAAGTACTGCTTCTCTTCTACCGTCATTGCCCATATAGACCGTATAAGAAGCATCATTGGAGTAACGACTGTGGTTGATCGAATGACCTGATGCAGTAACAGGAAGCGGTTTTGGATCAGTCAGCCACCTGCATAGCCAATCCAGGAGTTCCTCTTGGTTGTCCCAGTTTGTCTCAAATCCATAAGCCTTGAAAATTTCTCTCAATGGAGGCGAGCAATCGTAGGCTACAAAATATTCAGCGATCTTGAGCAAATGAATTGAACGATAAGACAGTAGCCGATGATTGTTTCTCCACTTGCTTATCAAGGAAGCATCGACATGAATGGCAGCCGCCATTTGTCTACCGGTTATACCCATAGCGTCCATGAGAAAGTCCAGACGTGAATTATAGGCTCGCACTCTCTATCTCCCCCACTTAAAGCAACCTGAGCATATCAAAACTGGCAATAATTTGTCAATGACAATCCCTTGACAAATCCATGGGTATTATGGTCATTA
Organism: Bacillota bacterium; assembly: GCA_012841305.1. Classification (GTDB taxonomy): domain Bacteria; phylum Bacillota; class SHA-98; order UBA4971; family UBA4971; genus UBA4971. The sequence continues at coordinate 1,137 of DUVA01000137.1, forward strand.
GAGCTCTCCCGGTGATAGCCTAGGATTACAAAGGCGCTCTCTAAAGGGACTTATACGATGCATAAGGATATTTAGGAACGGAGGCGTTGTTCATGTTGAGAAGACAAGCTGTAGTTGTAGTCTCATTGATTCTTATTGGACTTCTATGTGTGAATAATGTTCAAGCACAGAGTATTAAACAGTGGGCGATAGATGCGACTGCTAACAGTGAGTTCACAAGCACCCGATTTTCGGCAGCACAAATGGTTGGAGCACCTGATACGTACCCCGACTACGGTGATATCGAGACAGCCTGGGCACCGGCGTATTGGGACCTGGATGGTGTCAGGGTAGAGTTAAGGTATGCCGAACCTGTTATTGTAGAAGAAATTGAGATATATGAAACGTGTAATCCGAGCGCTATCACTAAGGTAGAGCTGGTGGACGAAGCAGGCTTCTCCTATGAAGTGTGGAGAGGTGATGCATGGGTTGCTCCTAAGGAATCCCGGATTTTCCGTATACGCAATACGAAAGTAAAAGCCCCGGTGAATCGGGTGCGCCTGCACCTTGATTGCAGCAAAGTGGATGGTTGGAACGAAATCGATGCAGTGGGTATCACGGGTACCAGGCTTTCCCAAGGCGCCGGGCCTACTCAGACGGCGTCTTCCTATGATAGCCCCTTGACCGAGCTTGATGTTCTTTTAGCCAGACTGGAAGGAGCGATTAAGCGGGCTACTGAAAGGAACTCGGCTAACCCGATTTTCCTAAAAGACCTGGAAGGCATTGTCCGGGAATTGCAGTCTATTAGTAATAGGCTCCATGGAGAACTAGGCGCCTCGACCAGCGAGTGGGGTGACTATTGAGTCAAAACGTCGCTTTAGTCCTGCTGTTTATTGAAGCGAATGTTAGCTGCCAAATGACAGCTGGAAAGAGGCCTCTATAGCAGAAAGGAGCAGACTAACGTTGCTTAAAGTACGAAACAGGTATAGCCGCGTTATTGCTTTGACGGTGATAGCAGTATTGTTAATCGCCTTGACCAGTAGTGATTATTCATTTGCTTCGAGAAGCCCTCTTGTCGATGAACTGGATGACACCGTGAATATGTTAGCCTTGATTATCCAGAATGCGGAGAAATCGAAAGCCGCTCATCCCGCTTTTCTCGCAGATCTAAAGGAAATCCTAGCGGGTTTAGAGGCACTTCCCGAGTCTTTTGATGAATTCGCAGCTTCAAAGGTGCAGGGATATACAGCAAAAGAGATTAGGGTGACGGCGTCCACACAGACCGGTGAGGAACCTATTGAGAATGTGACTGAGAAGGGCACTGAGAAAGCCAGCGGGAATTCTTGGTTTGGCGCTTTGCTGAAGGTAGTGGAAGAGGTAATCTCGTTGCCTGGTGTTATCGGGGAGTTGGGTTCTGCCATCAAAGAGATTACCGCGAAGCCCGGTGCTCAACCGGATACCGAAAGCGAAAGCCTTCCTCACTCAGCTCCTCCCGAAGAGACTTCAAAAGAGCAATCTCAACCGGCAATATCCGTGTCATCTTCGACTCCTCCAGGGGAGCGGATACCGACCACTACGGGTACCGGTCAGCCCATTGCAGCTTCAGGCGGAGCTCAGGCCGAGGACGACTTCTTAGCTGAGCCGGCAGAGGTAGAAAGAGTCAGCAGCAATTACGCTAAAGACACTAAGGCCCAATCTGTTGTCCTGGAGAGTCTGATAGCACAAGGGCCAAAAGCCATCCATGAGATCATCCCTTATCTTGAAAGTGATGATTCGCGTGTTGTTGATAAAACAATCGAGGCCTTGGAGGCTATGGAATCAGAGGCTGCACCCGCGGTACCGGCGTTAGCCGCCAAGCTCTCTACTATTGATAGCAACAGCAAATCCATTATTCAGCTGTTGGCCAAGCTAGGGTCGCCTGCTCAAGCAGCTGTACCCGCACTGGTCCGCCTTCTGGACAATAAAGATCTGGCAGCTCCGGCTTTGGCAGCCTTAGTTGCTATAGGCAGTAATCCTGAACCTTGGGCATACCCACAGCTTATCTCATGTCTGGACCTACCGCAGAACTCCGGTGGCAGAGATGCTGAGATTGTATTGACCCGCTGTGGGGAAGAGGCAGTACCTGCCTTAATCGAGGCTTCCAAGACAGGTGAACTTTCTATTCGAACACGGTCTATCTATACCCTCGGTCAGATGAAGTTCCGGGGGTTGGCAGCGGTGGAGTACTTAAAGCCGGCTAGCCGGGACCAGGAAGCACAAGTCCGCAGAGAGGCAATCAGGGCTCTCTCGAAGATAGATCCAACTGACCATGATATTGCCTATACTATTGCAGCTGTCCTTAGGGATGATGACGAAGAGGTTGTAGTCGCAGCAGCACTCAGCATGGCTCTGATGATAAACCCTCCCGATGAGTTGCTGGATGACTTACTCTCTGCGCTAAAGACTTACAAGGCAAATGACAGGGTTGCAGGCCGCTTAGCAAGAGCCATTGGAATCTATGGGCAGAAAGCTGTACCAACCCTCATAAATATAGTAGAGCACGATCTACCTGGAAAAGAATATGCAATTTCAACCCTAGGCGAACTCGGCCCTCAGGCTGATGCTGCCACTACACTTTTGATGAGTAAATACAGCAACTCCGACCCTGATTTACAGGAGGCTATTGTAACCGCTTTAGGAGGTATTGGCAATGACAGAAGCTTCGACCTGCTTTGCAATGCTTATCGCTCAGGTAGTAAGACTGCTGTTAAGGTAGAAGCCCTCAATGCTATCAGTAAGTTTTCCTCCCCGGCGTCCACTGACATTTTGCTGGAGGCTTTGGCTTCAGGCAGCTCCTGGATTTTTGAGACAGCGGTCACCGGACTATCTCAAAAGGGTGAATCTGTTATTGAACCCTTATGTGAGATGCTCCGCTCTCCAGAGCCTAAGATGCGATTTGCGGCTATAGCCACCTTAGGCGAAATGGGCATTCGGGCGACACCGGCTCTGCCCTACATGGAGAAGCTGATTGAAGAGGATCCTGATGAGCGGATACGCTCTGTGGCCAAGGAGGGCATGAACCAAATAATCACTTTGGCCAATATGGATTTGCCTGCGGTTCAACTGCCGGATTATAAGAATGTCAACGAGCTGTGCGAGCTTGACTGGGAAATGGCTGTGCTATCCACCATGGAGTTGATGCGCAGTATTCTGGGGGAAATGAGCCCTGAAGAAACCAGCCTCTTTGAGAAAAAGTGGGAACCTTTCTTCCGCTATCCAAGTCAAGACATGGTAGACTATTTGAAGCAACTTAATCCTCTACTTATGCAGTTCTCTGCTTTGCGTAATGCTTTTGTAGAAGCAGCCTATGGCTATGAAGGTGCTATAATTGACGCTTCAACCGCGAAAGATTTTGGAGCCGAAGCCGAACTTGAGGCTGCTCTATATACCGCAGAGCATAACATGACCTTGATTCACATGCTTCAAAGGGAAATGGCCATTGTGGCCAAGAAAATAGATGAGTTAGGACCCTTACCTGATCCCCAGGAATTACAAGCACGGGCACGTCGACGTCTGCAAAACGCCTTAACCGTAACGAATACGGAGGATCTGGACCAACTGGAACGGGAGAGTTGGCAGGGAGGGTCTTACTGGGTCTTGGTTTCTTTAGAATCTGATACTGTGTCCACGATCTCCGGTATAGGAACCCTTACTCTTTCCTCCGGACCCCCGGGAAAGGTGGAGAGCCCAAGCAGTATTGTGGAAGGCGCAGCCTCGGGTTCTGAAATTGGTATTGGAGGAGATTTCAATGGGTTTGAAAGCAGTGGTTCTGTAAGCTGGACTCCTTTGCCTCGCTTACTTCCGGCGGACACCGGCTTTCGGTTCCCTATGAAAGTGAAGGCCAACTTCAGTACAGATAAGCCTGACCACGAATGGTTAATGACTGAGACCGGGTTGGCCATCTCTGACGGAGGTGAGTCTAACTGGCGTGTCTGGGCTGCCAATTCTGCTAAGTCAATATCAGCGGACGAAGAAATCAGTCTTAACCATTACGTATGGCGGTATAAGCGGGAGGAAACCGGCTTGGACGCTGTGGATATTATCGTCAAAGTTCAGGTGCCGGGGGCTATGGGAGTCTTCAACCACACTTATGAATTGCAGGAATTGGGCGCGGAGCAAGTGCAAAAACTGGTGCAATCAGCTGAAGACGAAAAAGATACACAGAAGGCCCGGATTGCTATGGCAGAAGAGGAATTCGCCGAACAATATGAAGCAGCACACCAACGCCTCAGTGCGGTGGCTTTCCAAAGAGAACAAGCCGAGTATTTCAAGGAGCAAATGCAGCACCTGCGTAAGAGTCTGAAGACTGCCACA
>DUVA01000138.1 GCA_012841305.1 Bacillota bacterium
CCGCTGGACAGGCTACGCCAACGGGCGTCTCCTGAATCACGAGGTGGGCCTCAAGGCATATGAAAGCCTATTCATTCCAAGAGCTGTGGGGCACAGGCCATAGATCATGGATCTGGCATTGGGAATTTTGAAATCACCCAGAAGTGAGGATTGCCGGCAGAGTGTTGAAATTAGCAGGCTTCATAATCGGGACGATAATAGGAAGTTTCTTAGGAGTGTGTATCCACCGCATTCCTCGCGGAGAGTCGCCTGTTGCGCCAAGGTCTCATTGTCCGAAGTGCGGGGCTCAGCTTAGCGCGACTGACCTCATCCCGGTAATCGGATATGTCCTCATATGGGGAAGGTGCAGACACTGCAGGGAGAGGGTGTCTGTTTGTCATCCGATACTGGAGGTCGGTTGCGGGTTACTGTTTGCGAAGGTCTTAGGTACCGAGGGATTTACGTTGTCTGCGGTAAATTCGCTGATACTGATAAGCCTTGCGGTTGTAGCTGCAGGTATAGACTTTCGGCACAGGATCATACCTGATGTTCTGACACTGCCTTGGATGATTGCAGGTCTCGTGATCGGTGCAATCTCCGGGGGAATCCAAGGCGTTTTCAGTCGAGCCTTGGGGATTGTGGGCTGCGGAGGCCTGGTGTTTCTCATAGCAATCATAAGCCGCGGCGGAATGGGCGGCGGGGATGTAAAATTCATGGCCCTTGTCGGCAGTTTCCTGGGAGTCCCCGGTGGGCTTACATCATTTGTCATTGCTTGCGTCATTGGGGCTATAGTCGGGGTAATCCTCATTGTGTTTGGTATCAGGTCGCGGAAAGATGAGATTCCTTTCGGGCCGTTCATATCCTTAGGCGCGATCATGGTGTGCATTTTCGGCGAACGCCTTATTCCCATGGTGTTCCCGTGGCTTGGATTCTGAGGAAGGGAGGAGATTCTCTCGAAGAGGATGTTGTCACTCGGCCGCTTCAAGCGGATTATCGGGCTTGATATCGGAACATGCCTTATTAAGGCAGTTGAAGCCAGGAAAGTCGGGGGCAAACTTGAGATCACGAATTTCGGAACATGTCCCACTCCGCAGGGAGTCATCAGTAACGGTAGAGTGATGGATCCTCCGGAGGTCGCTCTCGCAGTGAAAGAGGCTCTTAATGCAGGAGGCATCAGGGGCAGGGAAGTGTGTGCTGCAATATCCGGCGGAGAGGTTATTGTCAGGCACGTATTCTGTCCGAAGATGCCCAGGGAGGAACTGGCTCAAGCAGTGAAATGGGAAGCAAGGGCATATGTTCCTTATTCTGTTGAGGAGGCAAGCATAGACTTTGATGTAGTCGGGTATGGACATGATTCCCCTGAACGGCTGGAAGTGATGATTGTCGCTGCACCGAAGAGCCTTGTGGAAAGCCATGTGGAAACCATGGAGCTTGCAGGAGTCAAGCCTCGCTTTCTGGATATTCAGCCAATTGCGATTTGTCGTGTGTTCTGTGGCGATGAAGCGGAGAACTCGCAGTTCTTCGTTGATATCGGAGGAGGTACAACAGATCTGGTGTATTCGGAACAAGGGATCTTAAGGTTCACCCGCATGGTTGACATAGGCGGCAGCACCTTTACCCAAGCAATTGTCCAGGCCAAGAGACAAAACTTTATCCAAGCAGAAGACTTGAAACGCAAGGTAAACTTACTTGAGGCAGGCAAGGTCGAAGACGACGGCTGTGTTGATCCGGAGAGCATGGAAGTCCTGAGAGACGTGGCTGGAAAGCTTGCACTGGAAATAAGGCGATCTATAGACTACTGCAACGCCCAGGGTAGAGTGAGGACGAGAGGGCATTCGCCTATTAGTAAGGTTGTTCTGACAGGCGGGGGGTCGAACTTAGGCGGACTCAGGGAGTATCTGGAGGCAAGTTGCGGCCTGGAAGTGATGATAGGCGACCCTTTGAGTAACGTTACTTTCAACGCGAATTCGCCTCTCGCGGATGACTTAGCAACCTACGGGACTTCACTTGCAGTCGCTATCGGACTTGCGCATCGAGGGGTGGATAGCTGATGAAGGGGGTAGACCTGCTTCCACAGGAAGTTACGAAACCCAGACGCCCTGCGTTATTCAGTGTCACAGCTCTTGTAATCATATCGCTTTTTGTGCTTCTGGTATCCTTTCTCTACACTGCCAAGACCGGGGAGCTGAATAGGGCGAAGGAAGCCCTTTCCATCCTGGAGTCTGACTTCGCGGGCTTTGCATGGGTCGAGGAGGAACTAATCAAGACCGGGAAACGGAAGAAAGATATCGAGTCCAAGCTTGAACTGGCCAGGAAGGAGACGGAGAATCATCTTCCTTTGGATGAAATCTTAAGGGACTTGCCTGGCTTGATGCCGCAAGGAGTGCGCCTGACACGGTTGTCACTGGCGGATGAAGGCAGGGTGCTGTTTTATGCAGAGACCACTGCGCTTTCTCGAGCAGCCGGGCTTGGGGTTTCTCTGGAACAGTCCGGCATGTTCCATGATGTCAAGTTGCTGAAGATCACAAGAGTCAATGAGGTAGACGGGATTTACAAGTTGGAGGCAACAGGGAAGTTGTCGCCTATAGGAGGCGGCTAGACATGGCGGTCTTACAGAAACTGACTGAAAAGCGGCTACTGACCCTGATAATATGCTTGGTCATCATAGGATGGATTTTGCAAAGGGTTGTCTTTGTGCCCATGTCCATGGAATTGGACGGCATAAGGACTGAGACTTCTGCTATCAATCAGAAGATAGCCGCGTTACCTGTTATGGTTCATGATCTCCGACGTATGAGAGATGATTACGCCCAAGCTGTATCTGCCCTGGAAAGTATTAACTCTCGGGTAACCTCGGAGGCAGCACTACCATACTTCATCCGGGAGCTGGAAGATGTATCAAAACAAGCAGGGACAAACATATCAAGTGTATCTATGGGGACTCTGGACGCCGGGTCTTACTGTTCCAGGATTCCCATGACTATAACCTTCCAAGGATCTTACCGGCAAGTGGAACGCTTCATCCAGGGGCTGGCGAAGCTGGAGCGCGCGGTTAGCGTGAGCGACTTGCGTCTGGAATCACCGGGTTTCACCGAGCATGAGGACATCGGCAATGAACACGTCCTTGATGCAGCTCTTTCCCTGGTTGTTTATGTAGTCCCCAAAGGTGGTGACAGCTAATGCCCGGACGGCGTTTTTCGGGTTTTGACATTAGGGCCGGGGTCATCGCACTTATAGCGATAGTCGCTGTGTCAACCTGCGTTTGGCTGACAACGCAGATGAAGCCTGCATCTCAGCAAACAGCCGGAAGTCTGCAAGGGGCGACTGCACCTTCTGTTCAGCCTGAGGGGCTCAGGGATCCGCTTCCCCAGGTGATCACAGAATGCAAACAAGAGACTCCTATGACTTTTGCTGCAAAGAAAAAGGGTGTCTTTGTCCCTGATTGGCCCATAAGGCCCAGAGAAGACAAGAAAGATGTTAACGGCTCTGTTGAAATCACTGATTTCGTGCCTGAGACATTGTCTCCGGTGCCTACAACACAACCTGTCGCGGATGAGGATTTTCTTGAGGATACAGAAAGACAGTCTGTATCTGAGATTAGCCACAGTGAGGACGCTGAATCACAAGGCGTCAGTAAGGAGCCTGAGTCGGAAGGCATCCGGGGTGACGCTGGATCAGACGACATTGTGCCTGAAGCCGAAGGTGTCCGGGAAGAACCCGAAAAAACGGATATCCTGACTCAGGATGTACCTCCTGAGCCCGAGGCGCGCGAAATGGAGACAGCTATAGAATGGCAGACTAACGGAGATACTGTCGGCGGCGACGACGAAGCAAAGGAACAAGAAGTAAAACCTGCGGTGGATCCTCCGAGATTGTTCGTAAGCGGGATTATCGTCTCTGACGATGCGTCATATGCAATTGTGAAAACGTCTACTTCCAGCGTGATAGTGCAGCCCGGAGACGAAATCGAAGGCGCGACGGTCAAGTCAGTTGAGGAGAAAGCTGTCGTTGTTGTTAAGCAAAATGAGGAGTTTGTGCTTGAACTAGGCGGAGGGGGAGAATCATGATGAATGGAGCAAGGGGCGCCAAATGTATTAGACTTATCGCCTTAGTCCTTCTGTTGGCAATTGCAGCGTCGAACACGGGCTTTGCCTCCTTGGCGGCAGGCGAAGGGCTTTTGGGCAGCCCAGTCACAATCGAGCTCAAAGGCGCTGATGTAAGGGACGTTTTGAAGATCCTGGCAGAGCTGGGTAATGTCAATATCGTTTCCGACCCTTCCGTGCGGGGCGAGATTTCGCTTTCGCTGAAGGAAGTCCCTATTGCTGATGCAGTCGAGCTGGTAACAAGGGCTACAGGGCTTGCCTACAGGCATGTGGGAAACACTCTTGTAGTAGGCCTGCCGGATCGGTTCAAGTCCGGGTTCGATCATATTGAGACCAGGATTTTCAAGCTTGACTACGCGTCGCCTGAAGACATGAAGGACGCGCTGAAACTCGTAATTCCCCCAGACAAGATTCAGCTGGATTCGCGCACAAACTCTGTTATAGTAACAGGGGTATCCGTTGAACTTGACGAAGCAGAAGAAATCGCAAAAAAACTTGATGTTCCCATTCCTATGGTACGAATTGATGCAAGGCTTGAAGAAATTGCACAAGATGCATTGGACCAGTTCGGAATCAGCTTTCAGGAAATGGGAGAGTATGGCGGGTTCGGGAAAGTGTATATAAGGACAGACCCGACGACCGGAGTTTTCCAGGGCCTTTCCCTTGCAGTAGGCGCGTTCTTGAAGATGTTGGAAGATTCCGGGAAGGCTGTGACGATTGCCAGGCCGAGCACAACTACGCTTGACGGGACAGAAGCCAGGGTATTCATAGGTGATAAGATACCTGTGATCATAGCTGAGGATGGCGGTGATACCAAATCCGTATCTTTCATTGAGGCAGGCGTCAAATTGGTTATAACGCCTCGGGTGAACAGAGACGGTCTCATAACAGTAAGAATACGGCCTGAGGTGTCGTCGATTCTCAGAACCGACCAGACCCAAGGGTTCCCCCATGTGAGAACCAGAGAAGCTGATCTTGTCGCCACTGTCCGTGACGGCGAGACTATTGCCATAGCAGGCCTCATCCAGCGTGAGGAGATAGAGAGCGTCATGAAGCTTCCTATTCTCGGGGATCTTCCCTTATTGGGGTTGCTTTTCCAAAACAGGAAGCTTGACACAAAAGAGACGGAGATGGTCATATTTGTGACACCACGCATAGTAACAGTGGACGAAGAGGGCTTACACCCTAACTACTTCGATGATGAACACAACATGCACTTAGAGGGGTTAGAAGACAATGATGAAGAATAGACTTGTTGCGCTCAGAGAACGGTTATCATACGCAGGAATTGACGGGCTTCTCATCACAAGGCCTGAGAACAGACGCTACATAACCGGGTTTACCGGCTCTGCAGGAGTAGTTGTTGTTTCCCGAGACAGAGCCTTTTTTGTTACGGATTTCCGATATGTTGAGCAAGCTACCTATCAGGCGCCTGAATTCCGTGTAATCGAGCACGGGCTGAAAATCGTGGATACTCTACGTGAGATAGTAGAGGAGGCAGGTATCACCAGGCTGGGATTTGAGAAAGATGTAATCACATATAAGCAACATGAGACTTTTTCATCCGCTCTTGCCGGAGTGGAGCTTGTGCCTTGCGAGGGTTTGGTTGAAACCCTTCGCGCGGTAAAGGACGAGAGTGAGATCGAGGCGATTCGCCGGGCAGAGGCTATAGGAGATGCTGCTTTTTCTCACGTTCTTGACATAATCAAACCGGGAATGACTGAAATCGACGTAGCCCTTGAGATAGAATGGTTCATGAGGAAGAATGGCGCAGAAGGTATTGGGTTTGAGGTAATCGTCGCGTCAGGAGAACGCGGTGCCATGCCCCACGGAGTCGCGTCTTCTAAGAAGCTGGCCGAAGGTGAACTTGTGGTCATGGATTTCGGCGCAGTTTATCAGGGCTACAGGGGAGACATGACTCGCACTGTTTCGCTGGGGAAGGCTTCTCCCGAACAGCGCAGGATCTATGACATTGTCCTTCGCGCCCAGGAAGCTGCCTTGGAAGCGATTGCTCCGGGGAAGACAGGTCAGGAAATCGATGGTCTAGCCAGGAAGGTCATAGAAGAAGCAGGGTACGGTGATAACTTCGGCCATGGACTGGGCCATGGAGTAGGTCTCGCCATTCATGAAGAGCCAAGGCTTTCTGTTACCGCCACGGAGGAGCTTCGCCCGGGAATGGTGGTCACAGTTGAGCCAGGCATATACGTTCCGGGTTTTCTCGGTATTAGGATTGAGGATCTTGTCGTAGTTGGGGAAAGCGGAATCAGAAATCTGACAAGCTCACCTAAAGAGCTTATAGAACTCTGATATTGGCTTCCACTGTGTATCGTAAGGTCTGCGTAGGAGCTGACCTTAGGCTATTTATGGGTCGTCAGATATTTGGAGAGTTGAAAGGACAATCTAGGTTTGAAGCGAAATATGAAATGTCTGGGTTGTTCATACCGGAGGTGGTTATGTGATTTCAACTAACGATTTTCGCACTGGTCTTACTATTGAACTTGACGGGGAGGTTTACTCAGTTGTTGATTTCCAACATGTAAAGCCCGGAAAAGGGTCTGCGTTTGTCCGGTCGAAACTAAGAAACGTGAAGACCGGTTTTACCATAGAGCGGACATTCCGCGCAGGCGAAAAAGTCCCCAGAGCTCATATAGAGTACCGTGAGATGCAGTTCCTCTATAGCTCAGGTGAAGATAATTTCTTCATGGACACCTCTACATATGAACAGCTTAGTCTCAGTGACGAGAAGCTGGGAGATAATAAGAAATATCTCAAGGAAAACATGGTAATCGGTGTTCAGGTGTACGAAGGAGCTCCCATCGGAGTTGAACTTCCCAACTCTGTAGAGCTTACTGTTACAGATACAGATCCGGGCCTACGTGGTGACACTGCAAGCGGTGGCACTAAGCCGGCTACCCTTGAAACCGGCGCAGTGGTGCAGGTGCCTCTCTTTGTAAGTATCGGAGATGTAATAAGGGTGGACACAAGAACCGGTCAGTATCTGGAGCGAGCATAGCCTATCTGGTGTTATGGGGGTACCCATGCTAATCCTGACTCTAATTTTTCCTGCTTGTGGTAGGCAAACCATTGCTGTCCTGCATGCTTTTACAACTGGCTGACGGTAGGAATGGCATCCTCTGTTTGGCCCTTTAGCCCTACGGGCACCGAATGCACTAGACGTAACGAAGACGGAGGAAGTAGCCCTTGAGATCTACCTCCTCTGTTGTAATTCCCAATACATTTACTTGAATTGATGCCATTATGACATGGTTTCGATTGCTTCCACCGGGGTTACCTTGGATTACTTGGTTCAGGAAACCAATGCTTTGTTTTATTGGCGATTGCTACCAGGCTGAGCATGATAGGAACCTCCTCGAGAACTCCCACTACAGTAGCCAGCGCAGCTCCTGAACCGAGTCCGAACAGGGATATCGCTACGGCAACTGCCAATTCAAAGAAGTTGCTGGCACCGATCATGGCTGCAGGAGCCGCAACCGTCCTATCCACCTTCCATACACGGCACCACAGATACGCCACTGCAAAGATGAGATAGGTCTGTATGGTCATAGGTACTGCGATCAATAGGATGTGAAGCGGGTTCCTAATTATCGTTTCACCTTGGAAGGAGAATAGTATTATCAACGTCAGCAACAAGCCAATGATGGTGAATGGTTTCAACGTAGGAAGGAAGGAGTTCTTGAGCCACTCCTCCCCCTTAGTCCTGAGCAGCCGTCTCCTGGTAATATAGCCTGCAGCTAGAGGGATGACGACGTACAAGATTACCGACAACAGAATGGTGTCATACGGGACTTTCAGCTCAGTTAGGCCGAGTTGGAAGATGACTATTGGGGCGTAAAGGAACAGGATTACAATATCGTTGATGGCCACTTGCACCAGAGTGTGAGCGGGGTTGCCTTCAGTAAGGTAACTCCACACGAACACCATAGCTGTGCAGGGAGCAGCTCCCAGGAAAATTGCACCTGCCACGTACTGACTGGCCAGGTCGGCAGGTATCCATCTGACGAAGACCACCTTTAGGAACAGCCAGGCCAGGCCAAACATGGTGAAGGGTTTGATTATCCAGTTCACAACCAACGTAACTATCAGTCCCCTGGGATTTCTCCCCGCCCTGACGATGCTGCCAAAATCAATCTGCACCATCATAGGATAGATCATGAACCAGATTAGCACGGCAACTGGAATCGACACATGTGCATATTCGAGCTTGCTCAGAGCCTCTGGGAATCCAGGAAATCTGGTTCCGATGAATACGCCGAGTAAAATGCATATTGCGACCCATACCGTAAGGTACCTTTCAAAAAAACCGAGTCCGCCATTCTCTTTTGAATCAACAGCTTTGGCATCCGGTGTAATCATCCTATTCACCCCTAAATCCGTCAATTTGTCATCTATAGTCATGTTGCCATACGGGTCCCAATGGCGCTGAGTTTTACACGTTTGGAATGCGGAAGGCACTCCGTGACCCTGAAGACTACCTAACGCCCGCGAAAGAACACCTCAAGGTTGTGAGGAAGTCGGTACTCGTGAGTGTCCTGACCTGAAGTTGGGGTGTCCGAATAGACCTCTCGCAAAATTGCGTTGACGATAAACTCCTTGGGGGGTACTGTGTATTCTGTTCCGTCGTGCATCCAAACCCTACAGTCCACACTTTCTCCGCACGCACACAAGTCTACACAGCTTTCGCAAGCGGACTCACGAATGTTGGGTTGAATATCCCTGCCGTCAACTCGAATCGTGGGTGAGCTCAGGAATTTGTGCTTTACGGCCAGTTCCTTTGAGGTGACGTTGATCTTGTTCACCACGACATCAAATCCGGCCATTTTCAACACGTCCGACACTTCCCTAATAGCTGCTTCAAGGTTAGCATCAGTACCTATGCACCTCGTGCATACAGTCAAGTCTAGATACAAGAAATCGATTTCAATTCTACGATGTTTGGGCTTTGGACAACAGCACTCTGCATCCTCCACACAGCAACTGCCATTCACTTTATTGCATCCTCCAAAATCTTTGCGATTTCTTTGGGTTTTAGTATCTTGCCGGAAGATACAACTCTTTCGTCAATGACCAGAGCCGGGATTGACATCACACCGTGTTTCGCGATTTCAGCGAAGTCAGTAACCTTCTCTACTGTGCAATCCATCCCTAGTTCTTGAAGGGCAGTCTTTGTGTTCGTCATCAGAGTTTCGCAGTTACGACAACATGAACCCAATATCTTGATAACCATGACTCTTTACCTCCTAAAATCTACTACACTTCATGACTTGGGCCTAGACTAAGAGATGTCCAAATGCGTTGAACGCATAGCCGATAATCATAATACCCGCGGTGACCATGCCCACGAATACAGTCAAAAGCCTAGGCTTAATTACTCTTTTCAACATGATGATAGACGGGAGCGATAGCGCTGTCACGCCCATCATGAACGAGAGCGCAGTGCCGAGTCCTACACCTCTCGCCACCAAGGCCTCAGCTATGGGAAGCGTTCCAAATATGTCGGCGTACATTGGCACCCCTACTACGGTTGCCAAGAGAACCGAATACCATTTATCCTGGCCAAGCACGGCAGTTATTATGGTCTCGGGTATCCAGTTGTGGATCGCAGCGCCGATGCCGACGCCCACCAATACATATATCCACACGTTGCCGAGGATTCCTACCACTTGATCCCTGGAATAGGTCAGCCTCTCGCGAATAGATGGTCTTTGCTCGTCCAGACCTGCCGCCTCGGGCATCTTGCTAAACACGAATGGCTCTACGTACTTCTCCAGCCCAGAATTGCCTATGATGGTCCCTGCCACAACAGCGAGAACAATGCCAACGATTACGTACGCAATCGCCGTTGCCCAGCCAAAGACGCTCGCCAGTAAAATCAACGAGGCCAGATCCACCAGCGGTGAGGAAATCAAGAAAGAGAACGTGACGCCAAGAGGCAGTCCCGCATTGGTGAATCCGATAAACAGCGGAATAGACGAGCATGAGCAAAACGGGGTCACTGTGCCTAAAAGCGCTGCAAGGATGTTGGCGGTGACGCCTTCGAACCTGCCAAGTATCTTCTTTGTA
>DUVA01000139.1 GCA_012841305.1 Bacillota bacterium
CCTTTCAGCGCCATCCACGGTCGTCCCTGTGTGGGACCCGCGATGCCGCTGCTTTTTGTGGAGAGCCTGCTTAATTGACTGGGTTGAGGTTGTTACAGTTGCCAGGGTTGGAACCATTCTGTACATACCCTGGCTACGACAAGGAGAATATGGGGCGATTATCCTGTAAGCGTCAAATAGCCCCCACCTGGGCTTACATCGATAAAGGTGAGATAATCCCCAGAGGAAGCATAGATACAGGGGGGATTATCTCATGGCAAACAGTGAGCTCAGGAGGAAATGGAAAGACATTGTGGATGAGTTTAGGAATAGCGGGCTAACAGTCGCCGAGTGGTCCCGAAAGCATGATGTTAAGGCCGGACAGCTATACTATTGGGCTGCAAAGTTCAGGCAGGAGGATCTTTTGCCTGCAAGTCAGATTCAATGGCTGCAAGTTGAGGCGGGAGGATCTTCTGTTTCTACCACCGCTTTTGAAGTGAAGGTCGGCAATGCAATAATTGTCGTAAGGGCGGGTTTTGATCCTGAGTTACTTGGTGGCATAGTGAGGGCGCTTGGGCATGCTGAGTGAGTGTGACGCTCGGAGGGTGTACTTAGCTTGCGGCAGCACTGACCTGCGCAAGTCGATTGATGGATTAGCCGCTCTTACTAAGGAGGTTCTTCACCTCGATCCCTTCTCTCCTTGCTTATTTGCCTTCTGCAATCGCCGAAGAGATAAGATTAAGATCCTCTATTGGGATCACAATGGATTCTGGCTATACTACCGGCGTTTGGAAAGAGGCAGATTCAGGTGGCCTAGAGAAGGCACAGGTACAATTACCATCACCCGGCGGGAACTTAGATGGTTATTGGACGGGTTATCCCTTGAGCAAAGAAAGGCGCATCCGGCTGTCTTGGCCAGAATAGTGGTATGAAATCCATAGCACGAAAATTTTCTACAGAAATAGCGCCCAGATAGCAGGTACTTTGCGATTGATGTCGAATATATAAAGTATGAGCAATACAGCAGATCTCACCAATACAATAGCTGAACTCAAGAAAGAAAACAAAGAGCTTCGGAAGGGAATTTTCGAACTTACTGTTAAGGTCAGGTGGTTCGAGGAACAGTTTCACTTGAATCAAAAGAGGCAGTTCGGCACTTCCAGCGAGCGGAGTGACGATCTGCAATTACAGCTTTTTAACGAAGCTGAGGCAGAAGCCAAACCCCTCCCTGCGGAGCCTACACTTGAGGAGATCACATACAAGCGCCGCAAGCAGCGCGGTCATCGCGAGGCCATGCTAAAGGATCTTCAGGTGGAAACAATAGAATACGAGCTTCCAGAGGAAGAGCAGATTTGCTCCTGTTGCGGTGGTCCTTTGCATGAGATGAGCGTTGAAGTACGGCAAGAGATCAAGATTATCCCCGCCCAGGCTAAAGTAATAAAACATGTACGCCACGTTTACGCTTGCCGCCGGTGCGAAAATGAGGGGATTACCACTCCTATTGTAACGGCTCCTATGCCTAATCCTGTTTTAAAAGGAGGCCTTGCTTCTCCTTCTGCCATGGCCTATATCATGACCCAGAAGTACGTTTACAGTTTACCCCTTTATCGTCAGGAGCAGCAGTTATCCCGAATGGGGCTGGAACTTTCCCGGCAGACACTGGCCAATTGGATGATTCATGGGGCAAACAAGTGGCTTAAACCCCTTTACGAAACGATGCATAAACAACTGCTTAAAGAGGATATCCTCCATGCTGATGAGACCACGCTTCAGGTATTGCGTGAGTCCGGTCGGAAGGCAGAATCCCAATCATACATGTGGGTTTACCGCACCGGGAGATACTCATCTCCTATTGTGCTTTACGATTATCAACAAACAAGGGCTGGCACCCATCCGAGGGAGTTTCTCTCCGGGTACAAGGGTTACCTTCACGTCGATGGATATTCCGGCTATAACGAAATGCCCGACATAACGCTGGTGGGCTGCTGGGCGCATGCCAGGCGGAAGTTTGACGAGGCGCTTAAGATCTTGCCACCTGACAGCCGTTCGGCGGATGTCGCCGCACGGCAGGGGCTTGAGTTTTGCAATCAACTCTTTGCGATAGAGCGTGATCTTGAGGACGCGACTCCGGATGAACGCTGTCAAGCTCGCCTTGAACGCAGCCGGCCGGTATTGGACGCTTTTTTGGCATGGCTAAATGATCAATCCTCAAAGGCCCTGCCCAAAAGCGCCTTCGGCCGGGCAGCAGCCTATTGTCTGAACCAGTGGGATAAGCTTGGGGCGTTTATGCACGATGGCCGCCTGGAGATCAGCAACAACCGCAGTGAGCGTGCTATCAAGCCATTCGTGATCGGGCGGAAGAACTGGCTATTTGCCAATACCCCACGCGGCGCCGAAGCCAGCGCGATAATCTACAGTATCATAGAGACTGCAAAGGAAAACGGGCTGAATCCTTTCGCCTACTTATGTCATGTATTCGAGAAGATGCCGAACATTGATATCGAGGATCCAGCTGCTATCGAAAACTTGCTTCCATACTCCACATCATTGCCGGAGACCTGTAAAACCACTCGATAACACCTTAGCATACACAATAGCCCCCACCCATTGAAGGTGGGGGCTATTTGACGCTTACATTATCCTGACTATCCTTGGATCCGTATGCTTCCGATCCCGCCTTTTACCTCAAGGTCGACCCGGTTTTCAGCAGTATTGAAGTCAGGGGAGATATATTCGTTATTAACGCGGGTATAGTTGCCGTATACCTGAACGGATCCTATTCCGGTTGTCGTGCGGATTCGCGCTGCGACACCTCTCGGAACATGAATAATGGTTTCACCGATACCGCCTGACAGCGTGACCCTGGAATGTCCTGTTGCAGGCAAAGTTAGATCCGTTTTCCCCACACCGGTACTCACTTTGACGTCAGTTGCCAGAACACGCTCGAGATCGATGCGGGCTTCCCCGACCCCGGTGCGTATGTCCAGGCTTACCGGTATGCTTTCATTAAGTGAAAGATCCCATTTCCTTGCAGGCTGTGCGCCTAAACCAAAGAAATTGAAATCAGTAAAGAAGTCTCTGTTTTCAGTGTCGAGCACAAGGCGTGCCTTGTTCGCAGTGATGTTGAAATCCTGTGTCAGCCATTCTCCCACTGCAGTGTCCACTGTTCCATTGATAAGATCCGATGAATCCGGAAGAGAGCTCAGGTATAAGGCGCCGACACCCATGTGGATCTCTATCTCTGCGCTTGTTGCCCCGGAGAGAGGCTTCTCTACTCTCGTGCGGGTGATAGCTCCTCTTGCCGTCGGATGACGCAGGGCCAGTCCGAAGATAATTACGAGTACAATGATGATGACGATAGATCTTGATATTGATCCTCTTCCCAGTATCAGTTCAAGCCCCAGTGCGATTAGGATAAGAGGCCAAAATCGCGCAATTGCCACCCAAACATTCCAATCCACCAAGCCGAAGTTGTGAAGGAGAAGTAAAATGCCAAGAAGTATCAGGATTAGCGGGAGTACTATGCTGCCTCTCCGCCTTCTCTTCTCTCCGTTATTGCCGAGCTCAGCCATGGCTTATTCTCCTCTCCTATCGATATTCTGCTTTCTGAGTAGGAGGACGCCGACAATAATAAGAATTATCGGCATCAACGTGCCTGCATTCAGCCAGCGAAGCCAAGAAATGTTGAGGGTACGTGCGAGAAAGACCACACCTAATCCGACCAGGAGGATTCCGATGACTACGTTGGCAGCAGGCCCTTGAGATTCTCGGATAGCCGGGCTGATAGATTCTGCGACTTCTTGGGCTTTGTCCCGTATTTCCTCTGCGCCTTCGCGGATGATGTCAGAAGTCCTGGCCTCACCTGTGTCAGGATACGGGACGATTATCCAAAGGATTAGGTAGGCAGCTACGCCTATGCCCGAATACAAGCCTAGCAACACGAAGCCAAGGCGTACAATGGTCGGATCCACTTCCAGGTATTCTGCAAGTCCGCCACATACGCCACCTATCATCGAGCTGGTTCTGCTTCGGTAAAGTTTCTTCACTGTGCTCACCTCATTTGTGCCTGGAATCAGTTTTCTGTGCCTTCACTCCACGCACACACTCTTCTTACCCGGGCGTCCCAGGGAAAACATGACCCTATTCTTCATTACTATGCCGGTTCCTTCCGAGGCATATCTCGTTATCGTTCGCGATAGATGCGTTATGCGGCAGATTCAGTGTCAGCAGTCCACTGCTTGACATATTATATCGTGATTGTAGAAAGGTCTGCAAGACGTCCTTTCTCATGTAGGCTATTTGAAGGAGGCTAACCATATGACAGATATCAGTAAGCCAAAAACTGATTGGTTCTGTGGCTCATGGTGGTGGATCATAATAATCATCGTAATAGTATGCATTCTTTGCATGTGCCTGTTCGGCGGAATCTAGCCTGCTATAAGGTTCATTAAGCCAGTATTCTTGCGACGGCAACACCCCTGACGCCTGGAGTCCGAGGGCCTGTTAAGACTCACGGGCCCTCTCTTTTGCGTCTTCCTCCGCCTTTTTCTTAAGTTCATTTTGAACTTTGATGTCTTCTAAGATCTCACTTGCTGTATGAAAGGAGTAGCCCTTGGATTGCAGGGTTTCAATTATCTCTGGGAGAGCATCCACAGAGCCGGTAAGATCTTCATCAGGCCCGCCTGATGAATGTTGAAGGACGATAACACCGCTTTCCACTTTCGGAAGCACGTTCCCTATGACTTCTTCCTTGGAAAGGCCCCACCAATCCAGCGAGTCCACGGTCCATAGGAGGACATTGTATCCTTCATCCCCGATAGCTTTAGCTGCAGGCGGATCAAGTGCTCCGTATGGTGGGCGTACCACTATAACATCTTCTCCTGTAATGTCAGAAAAGACTTTCCTGGCCTTCCCTAAGTCAAGAAGGATTTGCCAAGGCGCCATTCGGGAGAGGTTTGAATGAAAATAGGTATGGTTGCCGATTTCGTGCCCTTCTTTCCGAATCCTCTGTACGATATCCCGGTGCTTTTCTGCTGCACTTCCTATTAAGAAGAATGTAGCCTGTACGTCATACTCGGACAGGATATCAAGGATCCTCGGAGTGTAGATATCGTCAGGGCCGTCATCGAATGTCAAGGCTACTTTGTTTGCTTCAGGACGCCACTGCCTTATGATGACGTCAGGAAAGAGGCTCACCAAGTCGGTAGACTCAGGAGTCCTGCTTTCTCTTTCAGAGCCGTCGGTGTATCGGGGTAAGGCTATTTCACCTAACCATTTTGACTGTAACAGGCTGTCTACCGCCTGGGGCCTCAGGATCACTATTACAAGTGAAATCAGAATCCCTACGGTAATATGAAGGAACGTTTCGGTTCTCAAGACAGACCCTCCAGAATTGTCCCATCGCTCGCTGAGTCTTAGCTTGCTCCGGTTTTCCGGAAGTAATTCCTTTCAAGCGGGTCTATCTCTGTCTGAAGAATCCGAACCTGGAAGACGCGACACGCAATTACCTGGGGGCCTGCGCGTTAACGCTTCCTGCCTTGTAAGGGTGTGCCCCTACAGTATCGTAGCGTTTGCGTAGGACCCGTGTGGAGTTCAAGATAGCAAGCAATGCGACGCCGACATCTGCGAATACAGCTTCCCACATGGTCGCTGTGCCGAGTATTCCGGTGATTATGAAAGCGCCTTTCACTGTCAGGGCAAGGGCGATGTTCTCCAGGACAATCCTTCTGGTATGAAGTGCTATACGGACTGCTGTTCCAAGCTTAGACGGCTTGTCGTCCATAATTACCACATCAGCCGCTTCGACTGCTGCGTCGCTTCCCAATGCGCCCATGGCGACTCCCACGTCAGCCCTGATGATTACAGGCGCGTCGTTTATCCCATCTCCCACGAAGGCGAGACGGTTTCTGCCTCGTTTCGGAAGCCCGGCAGCAAGCTCTTCCACTTTGGCTACCTTGTCTTCAGGCAACAGGTTTGCAAAGACGACGTGGATGCCTGCACGATTTGCAACATCAGCTGCTACTGACCGGTCATCACCTGTGAGCATGACTGTAGTCTCAACGCCCAGGTTTTTGAGCTCTTCCACAGCTTCTTCCGCGTCAGGTTTCATCTCATCTGAGATAATGATGTACCCTGCAAAGACTCGATCCACTGCGACATATACCACGGTGCCTTTGAGATTACAGGAATCGTGAGGGACATTCGCAAGATGCATCATCCCATCGTTGCCAACGATGATTTCTTTCCCGTCAATCACAGCTTTGACGCCACGCCCCGGGATTTCGCGGTAACTTTGAATGCCGTTGGGTGAAGGGGTTCTCCCGTAAGCGTCGATAATTGATTTTGCAATCGGGTGATTTGAGTTGTATTCAGCCAAGGCTGAAAGCCGGAGCACCTCATCTTTGGTAAACCCGTTACGCGTTGCAATCTCGGCAACCTTGAACACCCCTTTTGTCAGTGTCCCGGTTTTGTCCATTACGACTGTATGGAGAGATGTTAACGCATCAAGGAAATTGGCGCCTTTCACGAGAATGCCGTGGCGGGACGCAGAACCGATGCCTCCGAAATATCCAAGGGGTATAGATATCACCAGCGCGCACGGGCATGATATGACAAGCAGCACCAAAGCACGGTATATCCACTCAGAAAATGTGGCTCCCGGGATCATTAGGGGAGGCACAATAGCTATGCCGACAGCTGCGAACGTGACAAGCGGAGTGTAATACCGGGAAAACGTCGTAATAAACCGCTCAGTGGGGGCTTTGCGAGTTGATGCGTCCTCTACGAGATGCATGATTCTGGCTATAGAGGACTCGCCGGATCTCTTCTCAACACGTATTTCAATGATCCCTTGTTGGTTAACCATTCCTGCGAGGGCTGTGCCGCCCGGGGATACCCGGCGAGGCACGGATTCCCCTGTCAGAGCAGACGTGTCCAAGAAAGACGAGCCTTGTATGACCTTGCCGTCTAATGGGATCCTCTCGCCGGGTTTCACGACGATTATGTCCCCGATATTGACGCTGTCAGGGTGGACAACTTTGATATCATAGCCTCCGTTATCATTGCGTACCTTCAGATTGGCGGTGTCCGGGCGAATCCCTACAAGGCTTTCAATAGCCTTCCTGGACCTGTCGAGTGCGAGGTCCTGGAAGTATTCGCCGACAGCAAAGAACAGCATAACACTGACTGCCTCAGGTAACTGGTGGATGGCGAGGGCACCCAGTGTTGCTACGCTCATAAGGAAGAACTCATCGAATATCTTGCCGTGCAGTAAATTGGTGACAGCTTCGCGCAGCACTTTACCACCGACAAGCAAGTAAGCGGTGATAAAAATGACATATTCCATGAATACGTAAGGTGTCCCGTGGAGCTTAGGTTCAAGGAGAATGCCAATCAACAAAAGGAGTGCAGATACCATTATCGATGCCGGTCGGACCTGAGGATGGTCATGATGTCCGTGGCCATGGTGATCTGCATCCTGTTCGTGTGATTCGTCATGATGCCTATGGCGATCGTCGCGAAGATCGAATTCATGTGATGCGTCGTAATGTGCCTGTTCTATTGTGCTATGCATATGTCGCGTCTTATTGTCTCCGGCCAATATTCTGTCGCTCCTTCTTCCCTCTGTTATGACTTGGCTGAGGTGATTTATCGCTTCTTCCTTCATTTGCGGTGACCTAACAGACATCATTTATGACTTAGCAGAGTTGGTTGTTTCCTCTGAGTAATGCTCCTGCGCCTGACGGATCAAGGTAATGATATGGTGATCGTCAAGTGAGTAATATACGCTCTTCCCGTCCCGACGGTGCCTAACAAGACGCATTGCCCGTAGCAGCCTCAGGTGGTGAGACACTGCAGGAACAGTTATCTCAAGAATCTCGGCCAGATCGCAGACACATAATTCTCTTAGGGATAAGAGGTAGATTAGTTTAGTCCGAGTCTCATCCCCGAGCACGCGGAAAATCTGAGATAACCCCTGAACTTCAGGGAGCTTGTCCCTTAGCTCATCAAGGACATCAACAGACGACAGCTCAAAAGTTTCACATACTTCATCATCTAATGCGTCATCAAATCCACTTATACTCATATAACTTTCAACCCTCCCGAATAGAGCGATATTACTCCTTACGGAAAACGCGTTGTTGCTTCCGACTTGACGAAACAATGAGGACTCCCTCTTGATGGAACAGCGAGGACTCCCTCGCAATGTTAAACACTTTATCATATAAGCAACTGCTTAATCATTATAATACACGCGAGATGTCCTGTAAAGCGGGCCGGAAAGGAGGGAAATGCCACATTTCCTGAAAAGTGGGGCGGGGAGGACAGGAATTCCGCAAGCTATAGAGCGTAATATATGCTCAGCCAGCGTAAAGACAGCAAGGGAGCAATCTGAAGAGGTTGTCGGATATTCGAAAATGCCGAATCAGTCAGGATGTCTCGTGGAATTAATCGAGGTGCCTCAACGTGATCCGGTCAACGTATCCGGTTTTCGATCACACATTGTAGAACCGTGTTCGAAAATAGAACACGGTTTTTAGAAAATCCCCAGCAACGGTAAAAGGGCATTCCATATTTTGGAGAATAGGTTGGAAAGGCTCGAATCCCCCGGGTTAGGTGATCGAATTTCGCACACCCCAACCCTGATCCGTGCTCGAAAACAGTGCATGTCCTTCCTAAAGACCCCTGCGGTGTCCGGTTTTCGATCACGAATTCCAAAAACGTGTTCGAAAATAGGACACGGTTCTCCAAACTTGTGTTCGAATTTCGAACAGACACCGTCGGA
>DUVA01000140.1 GCA_012841305.1 Bacillota bacterium
AGGTCGATCCTCCAGGTAGGCGCGCTCATGGTAACCAAGAGCAACGAAGAAGAGAGGCAAAGCCTGTCAACTGTCCGTGAGACTCTTTCTGAAGCAATGGATAGGATACGCGCTAGCGTTTATGACCTGCATGATGAATCCCTTGACCTCCGGACCAAGATTGAAGCCTTAGTGCGTGAGTTCACATTCTGTCCGATTCGCCTCGACTACAGACTGGAACGCGAACCTGAGAAGGATATCGCATACTGCTTCATAGCCGTTGTCAAGGAGGGCCTTAGCAACATCATCCGCCATTCAAATGCAACCCAGGTTACCCTTGCGCTCTTGGAACACCCTGCCCTCTACCAACTGGTATTGCAGGACAATGGTTCGCAATTCGGCGGTGAGACAGAAGAAGGACTCGGCTTGCGCAGTATGGCACATCGGGTGGACGCGCTCGGTGGCCGACTGGTAATCGAGCGTACCGGCGGGTTCAGGCTCTTTATATCTATTCCTAAGAGGAGGACTGTGGATGAGAGCGCTGATAGTCGATGACGACCCACTGGTCTGCCAATCGCTGAAAACAATTTTGCAGGCGGATGGTGGTATCGAAGTCGTCGGGATGGGCCATGACGGACATATGGCAGTCGAGCTTTTTGGAACGCTCAAGCCGGACGTGTTGCTTATGGATATCCGCATGGATAAGATGACAGGCCTCGAGGCCTCAGAGCACATCCTCAGCCAATTCCCTGATGCACGCATTCTGTTCCTTACGACTTTCTCAGATGACGAGTACATCGTGCAAGCGCTCCGGCTAGGCGCAAAGGGGTACATCCTGAAGCAGGACTTCGAAAGCATAATCCCCGCCATATGCGCAGTGCACAAAGGCCAAAGCGTATTCGGTGATACAATAGTCACAAAACTGCCCAAGCTGCTGAGAGACAGCGGGCGGGCAGACCTTGCTGAATTTGGAATCAGCGACAGGGAACAGAAGATCATTGAACTCGTAGCGGAAGGACTGAGCAACAGAGAAATCGCGGAAGCCCTGTACCTAGGCGAAGGTACGGTGCGCAATTACCTGAGCGTGATTTTGGAAAAGCTGGATCTTCGCGACCGCACGCAATTGGCTGTATTTTACCTCAAGCGCGCGTAACGAGCGCGGCGTGCTACATTAAGAGCAGCAGAGAGGTCAAAGTAGGAACATTGTCCTCAAGGCAGTAGCGTCTGCTCAGATCCAATTCTAGGTTGTAGATTCCGCCATAAGATGAATCAGCCGAAATGGAAATAATCGGCGTACTGCTTTGATAGGAGGATCCCAATGAGAATCGACTTCTTGCAAAAGATGGGTATGAACGAACAGAGTTTGAGCGGCAAGGTAGCCGTGGTAACTGGTGCCGGCAGAGGGATCGGCCGGGAACTTGCTCGGGCCTTGGCCTGGATGGGAGCGAAAGTGGTTATCGCTGAGATCGACTCGGCAACTGGCGTTGCCACTGAACAGTTAATCCAGGGTGAAGGAGGCGAATCCCTGTTTGTCCAGACTGACGTGGCTGACGAACGAAGTGTCGCTAGTCTCAAAGAACAAGCCATAGCCGCCTACGGAAAAGTAGACATCTTGGTGAATAACGCCCTGGTCACTGCGTTTGGTTCCATCCTAGAATTACCCCTGGAGGCATGGGACCTAACCCACCGCGTGAACCTGCGTGGTGCAGTAATTGGCGTCAAGACCTTCCTTCCGGAGATGTTGGAACACAAAGAGGGGACTGTAGTTATGGTCACCTCCGCTGAAGGAATGGGCTACGCCGCGCCTTACTTCGCCTCCAAGACTGCCCTGAGGTCGTTATCCTTCTCGCTTGCCACAGAGCTGGAGGAGGACTCCGGCGTGTCGGTGTTCATCTTCGGCCCGGGGATGGTGGACACCCCAGGCTTTCAGGAGAGTCTTGACTATATGCCTCAACGGATGGGCCTCTCGCCGCACGAGTTCATCCACCTCGGCGCCAACGCCGGCTATGAAGGCCTGATGCCTGCAGAGGACTGCGCCGCCGGCTTCGCCTACAACATCGTGCATGCGCGGAACTGCCATGGACAGATCGTTGACGCTTTTCGTCCGCTAAGCATGGCAGGATTGATCCAGGTTCAACATACTGCCGTAGGCAATGCCAGCCCTGAGCCTCAATCCGCACCAGCAACAACGACAGACGGCATGTCAGCAGCCGGTGCCCTGCAACTCAGCCAGGAATTACAGGAGATCATGGCGGCAGTCAAACGCGAGACTGATGAACTCGGCGTGTTCCAGCGGGCATGGGTTGCCCGCACATTTCAGCAACGGTCTGGATTAACCGTAGATGACTGGCTAAGAACTGCTCATAACCTGTCGGCCGATCTTACCGCACTGGACCTCCCTGGTGCAGCAAACCGAGAGAAACTTCGATCTAGGTTGCCTTGGTTCAAGACTAGCTTGGACCGACTGGCTGACAATTTCCACAAGAACTGCGAAGACGCTAAGGGCTGGATCAAAGATCCTGAGGCCCTAAAGATCGCACTTAAAGTGTTGGAGCACCGTGAAAAAACCGCCAGCGCCCTAAGCCGGGCCCTAGATGAGTTGCTAGGATGAAGCATAGGGATCCACTTCAGGCCATTTACGTTCTCGCTTTGATAATTCCTCATTCCTTCTGCGTACGCCCCTAACTCATAAGAATGAGCCCCGCCCCCATAGACCAGGTTAAAGAGGACGGTCTCGGATTCAGAATCTGATTCCCAACCGTATGCCTCAAGGCCCGGGTTCTCAGCCTGCAAAGCTGAAAGCATAAAGCGAGCGTGCTCTTCAGCGCTCCAGGTGTGTTCGTGAGGCAGGGCAAAGAAGTATACGTCTTCGCCGCTGTCCTCCCCCTCCAATACGATAACTGATTCGTTTTCCTTTACCTGCCAACCCTTGGGATAGTGAAAGGAGAACGACCCGTCTTGGGACACATACTTCGCCCATGTTACCTGGACCGCACAGGCAGTTAGTGACACCAGCAGAATCAAAGCGATACACGTTAAGCAACAGGCCCGACCCTTCATTGCTGATCACCTGTCCTTTTGACTTGATAACGACCGCCTGAAATCACAAAGCCCGCGCAAGCGGGCTTTACTTCTATGCAGATTACCTCTGGATCTCCCAGAAACACCTCTTCGGGGAGACCATCCTGCCTTCCTTAAGGGATGAATCAATGATATTGCTTTCGATTTCGACGCCGTCGAGAGAACTCCTTTTCCACCTCCACAGCCATGGCGAACAGTAAAAAAGCCTCCCTTGATAACCTTAGGGGAGGCTTGAATGGAGGGCAGGTGTCATCCTGCGAAATCTTGCGAACTCTAATACTAGAGGCTTCCAATACCTTTTACTTTGCCGTAAATCCCAAGTGCCAGGATAATGCACAGCCCGGCTATCACCAGGTAATCCCTTTTCTCAAGTCGGGTTTCTTCGACGCTCATGAAGGATCTGACAGCTCCGAAACCCCTGCTTAACATCGCACAAGCAAGGTTCTCCGAAGTCCTTACGCCATCTGCTATCATAGGAACCATTATCGGGACATATGCCCGTATCCGTCCTGCAATCCCACTTTCATCAAGGCGAGTCCCCCTCGCCTTCTGGGCATCCAGCACCATATTGGCGCGCTTCTCTAAAGTAGGGACGAAACGAATGGCGGTCCCGACAACAAATGACATCTCATAAGGCAACCTGCTCTTCTGAAGAAGGGCTAGGAACTCTTCAAGGGGTGTTGTGAGAGTCAACAGGGATGAACCTGTAACCATAACAAACATGCGGAGCATAAGAGTAAGCCCGAAGAGAATACCGCCTGCTGATACGGTGCCCAGCCTACCTAATCGGATTAGCTCTCGTTGGGCGAAGGGAGTTTCAAATGAAGCTCCTGAATATGAAAACCCTGTAAACACCATGATCAAAAGGAAGATAGGCACGAGAGGACTAATGAGTTGTTGTAGGCGCTTAAGCGATAGCCCACTCATAGCTACCAATATGGCTACCCCCACAGCTATGACTAAGTTGTGCAATGGATGCTTAAACAAGAAAGCCAGAACAGTAATGACAATGAAACCACATACTTTTGTGAAAGCGTTTAGCCGATGGATGGGCGAATCACCGTGAATGTAGGCAATAAACATAATCTCACCTCATGATTTCAAGAGCTCGATGAAGAAATCAGCAGCGTCCTCTACAGTTATCAGCATTGGGATATCTGCAAGTTCCTGCAATCTGCTAAACAGTCGGGCTATGGAGGTAGGTTTGACACGTGCATTTTCCATTACTGCCTCGTTGCTGAAAAGCTCAGCCGGTGTGCAATCTGCAATTACCTTACCTCGTGACATAGCGATTACACGTGTAGCATACTCTGCCACGAGCTTCATATCGTGAGTGATGATTATTACAGTATGACCAAGCTTATTCAAGTGATCTATCAGAGTCATCATGCCTTCTGCGCCACGCGCATCAAGGCCTGTAGTAGGCTCATCAATAACCAGGACTTGAGGCTCAATGGCAAGGATTGATGCTACCGCTAACTTCTGGCGATCGCCTTTGCTCAACGTAAAAGGGTTAAGCTCAAGCAAGTCACTTAGACCGACGAGCTCAAGAACATTGGCAACCCTCTCTTTCGCTTTTTCACCTGTAATCCCCTGGACTTTCAGTCCATACGCAGCCTCTTCCCAAACCGTCGCGGAGAATATCTGGTGATCCGGGTTTTGGAATACGTATCCCACAACCTTCGCAAGATCATAGATCGCTTGACCCGCAGCATCTTTGCCATCTACAATGACTCGTCCCTTAGTAGGCCGTAGGAGACCGTTGAAGTGTTTGGCGAGAGTGGTCTTGCCTGCTCCGTTTTGACCTACAAGGGCTATGAACTCTCCCTTGTGGACGTCAAGAGAAACTCCTCTTAACGCATGGATCTCATCTGAATAGCTATGGCTGAGATCCTGGACAGACAGAATTACTTCTTTCTCGCCCTCGGCATCACACCTGCAAGGCTTCGTATCACACTTGGCCAGCCTATCTTTGCGCTCTATGATCCACGGCGAAATCAACTCAAACGCTTCATCGACTGTAAGAGGGATCTGCTGCTGTTCAATAATACCTGCTTCGTACAACTTCCATCCTAGTTCCGCAGGCTCAGGAGTCCTAATTCCTAAGTCGTGAGCTTGTGGTGCATTTCGGAAAATATCCTTAGGTGTCCCGACATACGCCATCTTACCTTCACTGAAGACCACAAGATTCTCAGCGCGGGACACTACCTCGTCAGGTGAGTGTTCTATCGCGAGAATTGTGACATTGCCGTCCTCACGAAGCCTGTCAACAGCCTGATACACCTCTTCCCGTCCTACAGGATCCAGTTCAGATGTGGGTTCATCCAGCACAAGTATTTCAGGATGCATGGCCAGAACAGATGCAACCGCAAGACGCTGTTTTTCCCCGCCGGACAGATCGGAAGGCGGACGCTTGTCAAATCCGACTAACCCGACCAGGTTAAGCGCTCTGCGGGCGCGAGCCATTACCTCGTCATAGCTGAGCCCTAAATTCGCAGGTCCGAACATAACATCTGCCAGTACATTCATGCCGAAGACTTGAGACTCAGGATCTTGCATTACAAGGCCTACATGCTGGACCAGTCTTTGGATACGGTACCTTTTTGTATCAATGCCAAGGACATGAACTGACCCTTCCATTGTTCCTTCATAAAATTGGGGGATAAGCCCGTTTAGAGTTAATGAAAAGGTGGTCTTGCCTGCGCCGGTAGGACCCATAATTGCGGTAAACCCTGGCTCTGTAAGTTTGAAATCTATGTTATCAAGCGCTTTCGTCGTTGCATTTGGATACTTGTATGAAAGACTGTCGATATCAATAATGGACATTACGCGCCCTCCCCCAACCGCTCTGTTGGCACGAGAGGGCCGAACAACAGCCCGGCTTGGCATAAGCTCGGCCCTCATCCAAACATGTTGAATATTTACGTACCGGCTGGCCAGGTTCACGATTCACTTGCCGGCCGGCCAGGTTCATGATCTACTTACCGCCCAGCCCGGCACCTACTATCTTGTGGGCGATAGCAGCAATAACAATGTTTACAGCAGATGTAATAGTCAGAGGAACAATAAGACTCATGACAAGACCCATACCGCCCACGGGAAGTACTGTAAATGACGCAAGAATACCATTAAGAAGACTTGCGATGATTATCGCAGGGATAATTCCTATTTTTCTGGCAGACCAGCCGTATATGGCTGCATAAGCTGCCATCTGTACCGCAATAAAGAGGTGAAGGGGAATACCCAATGGGAATCCCACAACTCCCGCTGATAATAAGTGGCCTATCGCAGCAACAATCGAACCTTCTGTTACAGGCTGAAAAGCCAAAGCGCTGAAATACCCAGGAGCTGAGTCAAGACCGATAGTACCTATAGGGCTCGGGATCTTTATGAGTGCACCGACTCCGGCGAGAGCTATGAATATTGCAATCCTTGCAACTCTACGTGGATGCCAAAACGTCGCCTTTATTTCATCCTTCTCGATTTCCGGCTTCATAAAATTTCATCCCCCGTCATTATTGTTGCTTTAGTTACGGTTTCAAGGGTTCTGCTTTCTTTAGGAATTCGTCCACTTCATCCCTGGTAGGCATTGAACGCGCTCCAAGCTTTGTGCACTTGAGGGCTGCTGCCGCGCTTGCGACTTCCAGCGAACGCTTCATATTAAGGCCTTCAATGAAGTAGGCTACTGTGAATGCGCCGATGAACGAATCCCCTGCGCCTGTTGTATCCACTACATCAACTTCATACGCAGGAACCTGTACTGTCTCACCTCCTACAAGCGTCATTACTCCCTTCGATCCCAAAGTAAGTATTGTTTGAATCGGATACTCGGAAGAGAACTTCCTTAAGGCTTTCTCAGGGTCATCTTCCTTCGTCATTGCAAAAAACGCTTCCCTACACGGAGCGAATACATCCACATACTTGAGAAGAGCGTATATGTCGTCCAAGGCTATGTCCATCTCTTCCATCATTGAGAGTCCCATCTGCAAGTTGAAAACGACTTTCGCGCCTGCTTCTTTGGCTATCCTTGCACCTTCGATAGCAGGCTTCGGAGGCAACAAATCCGTATAGAAGACTTTTGCGCCCGAAATGTATTCAGGATCAACCTGGTCCGGAGTCAAATCCAAGAAGCAGTTACCGAGATTTACGAAGATCATTTTCTCGCCTTGAGGGTCTACAGGAATGAATGTTTGAAGAGATACGCCTTCGGGTTTTACCACGATTCGAGATGTATCGATTCCGAATTTCTTAAGGCCTTTTAGGAGGTGCTTGCCTAAATCATCATCGCCTATCTGTGCAATGTGTCCGCTTGTGACACCGAACTTCGCTACCTGCGCCATAACGTTTGCTGCGCTTCCACCGTCAAGCACCACCTGGGACCGTGCTATCGAGAACCCGTCGACCTGCGGGAGGGCGTTCACCTGCACGATCACGTCCATTGCTACACTGCCAAGTCCTACAACTTTGACACTCACCGCCAGAGTCTCCCCTTTCTCAATTGTTTGCTTTGAAATTCCTGACAGCTATCTTATGTAATTGGGAAGCCAACTCCTTAAGTCCCAATTTGTTTATGGATTCAACCTCTTCATAAAGGTCAGCCGGCACATGTTTGATTCCCCTGAATGCACCTGCGATTGAGCCTGCGATTGACGCAATGCTGTCAGTATCTCCTCCTGCATTTGCACCGCCGATCATGG
>DUVA01000141.1 GCA_012841305.1 Bacillota bacterium
CAACTCAGTGGAGGCCTTCAAATTCGCCGGAGTGGCTCTCAGGAAGAGCCACTCAACTCAGTGGAGGCCTTCGAATCGGTCCGACTGGCTCTCAGGAAGAGCCACTGAAGCGGATCTGAAGGTCTCTCAGCAGTCTACTGGCTCACGTGGTGAGCCAGTCAGGGTAATCTGAAGGTCTCTCAGCAGTCTACTGGCTCACGTGGTGAGCCAGTCAGGGTGATCTGAAGGTCTTTTAGGGCGATTTGATGGCTTCCGGACGGTAGATTGGTTCTCCAGAAGAGCCATGTTCCGCTGAGACATCCTGTAAGGGAGCTTTAGGATGGTCAATAAGGCATCACCCGGGTAGGGGAAAGGGGACCCTATACGTTCTTTCGTAGATGGGTAAAGCTCCCATCTAATCTGGCGGCCACAACCAGAGCGCTAGTTGGAACGCATATCCAGGAAAAACGGCGCTTGCGGAATTCCTGCGTAATGACGCTGTAACATGACGCTGTAACATTCTCTTTTGGTTTATGCTATGATACAATACCATTGTACATTGGTAAAATTGGTTAAGAATTCATATGACTTGTGCGTCATCGGCCGCCCGGTACTCTGAAAATTCAGTGTGTGGGCAGGTGGCGCCATATTAGAACTAGGGTGATTTTGCTTGTACCTCAAGCGAGTGGAGGCCTACGGATTCAAATCCTTCGCGGACAAAACGGAACTTGCCTTTTCTCCGGGTATCACCTCAATTGTGGGTCCCAATGGATCAGGGAAGAGCAATATTGCCGATGCAATCAGGTGGGCCCTAGGAGAACAAAGCGCAAAGACTCTCCGCGGTTCCAAAATGGAAGACGTAATCTTCTCCGGCTCCGGCTCTAGGAAGCCTTTGGGGTTTGCCGAAGTTACGTTGGTATTTGATAACAGCGATCGCTATCTTCCCGTTGACTTTCTGGAGGTTCAAGTCACGAGACGTGTCTACCGGTCAGGCGCAAGTGAATTCCTCATATCAGGCGTGCCGTGCCGGCTCAGAGACATTCACATTCTTTTCATGGACACAGGGCTCGGAAAGTCCGGCTACTCCGTTATCGAGCAAGGTAAGATCGATGGGATCTTAGCCGCCGGATCAGAACAGCGCAGAGCGTTTTTCGAGGAAGCTGCAGGAATTCATAGATACAAGACCCGGCGTAATGAAACAGAAAGACGGCTCGACGCTGTTGGTAAAATCCAGGAACGCTTAAGGGATCTTGTTGCAGAACTCGGAAGGCAACTTGAACCCCTGGCCAAGAGGGCAGACGAAGCCCGCAAGTTTCAAAATTACAGTAATGAGCTTTCGGCGCTTGAGATAGGCCTCATCCTGACTGAACTTGACAAGTCCGAGACGGTTAAGGGTGGCCTCCTGGACAAGTTGACTCACGCAGAAGCCAGGCTCAGTGACATGAAGCGACAGCACAGTATGCTCGAGGATCAGCTCGTGCGTGAGAAAGCAAGCCTTGCTGAACTGGAGGATGTGCGTGAAGAGATACATACTCAGTTAACTGAGTTGGGATCCGAGATAGAGGGAACTGAAAGCAAGGTCGGAACTGCGTCTGTCCGGCTGGCTAGTCTAGAGGATCAACTGGTCTCCCTGAAAGCGTCGAGTGAAAAGAATATGACAGCCCTCACCCATTCTCAACGAGAGCTTGAGAAAATGCGATCTCTTCTCATAGGGCTCAATGCTGAACTGGAAGAGGCAAGAGAACACCTTAAGGCAGGAGAGTCCGGAGAGGAGAGTATCACCGGACAGTTGGACGAGGAGAGGGAGAGGGAGGAGCGTCTCAAAGTAGACGTTATTGACGTCCTTTCTGAGCTGGCTGAAGTTAAGAATGAATTGGCCAGAAGAAAGATGGCGGATGAGGCAGAGGAGCGTCAGGTCGAGAGGGACAGGCAGCTGCTGGAACAGGCCCAACAAGAGCTTGATAACCTTTCTTCTCAACTGGAACATAACACCGGGTGCCTGGAAGAACTGAACACTAGAAAACAAAGGCTGTCACAGGAGATGGCGAAGGCTGAGGAAGAGCTGCAATACGCCAGAGACCGGCTGGGAAGGCTCTATGAAGTCCAGAGGGAACTGGAAAGGCAGACTCAGGCCAAATCGTTGGAACTGGAAGCCTGTAGACTACAGGCGAGGAAAGGCAGGTTGTACCCGGAAGGCACTCGGGCTGTTATGACTGCAGTTCGGCGTGGTGCCCTTGATGGGGTCATCGGGACGCTTGCTGATGTCATTCAGGTTCCCGGTGAATATGAGCATGCTATTGAAGCTGCATTAGGACGATCTCTCTACAACATTGTTGTGGAGACGGAAAACAATGCCAAAGCTATAGTGGCATATCTGAAAGAGCGTAAGCTGGGAAGAGCCACTCTACTACCGCTTGACCTTATTAACCCTTTTGGATTTCCCACGAGGCACAGTCATGTTTTGAAGATGCCGGGAGTTCGTGGTATCGCATCCGGGCTTGTGTCTTATGATGAGACTGTCAAAAAGGCAGTAGAGTTTTCATTAGGGCGTATCTTGGTTGCAGATGACTTGGATGTAGCTGTTATGGCAGCTCGAGCTTCAAATAGATCCCTGAAAATCGTCACACTTGACGGAGATGTTGTTTTCCCGGGTGGAGCGATTTCCGGTGGCAGCAAAGCAGCAAGGCCTGAGACGAGATTGCTTGAGGCCAGACGACGCCTTAGTGACTTGGAACTCGATGAAAAGCGTTTGCGTGAGGAAGGCGCTAGAGTAATACAACAGATAGAACAGGCAAAAGATATGATTCGAGGCAGAGAAAAACTATGCAATGACTTATCTTCAGAATGGAGAAGCATTGAACTGGAAAATGCGAGCCTCCGGGCTGTGCAGGCTGAAAGACGCAGGGAGCTGGATAAGAGTCGTCTCCGGGTGGAGATGCTTCGTTCTGAGTTGGAATCAAGGGTCAGAAGTTGCATATCCCCTGATGACACAGGACCGAGATTGGAGCAAAGGTACGAGGAGCTTACCGTCACAGCCGAGGAGATGTCGGAAATCCAAGCCAAGCTTTCAAAGAGAATCAGGGAGTTGTCTTCTGCCCGCGATGAGGCGATGCGTGATATCACTGCTACTAAAGTAACAATCGCGGCCAAAAGTCAAGAAGCTGAGAACCTAAGGCGGCAAATCTCAGCCGTGGAGGCGTCCATTTTTGAGCTGGCCTCTGAAGTTGACGCTACCCGGAGAGAAATAACAAGATTAGACGACCTCATTTCAGAGGCTTGTCCGCGACTTGAAGAGAGCAAGGCTCATCTGGATGCACTCAGGAAGATGAGACTTGAATTAGATGGGAAGCTTTCGTCTGTGAGAGACCGTCGCAGGGGGGCAATTCGGAGTATCAGTGAGAAAGAAGGTACTTCCAAGGCGCTACAGGTAGAAATCGGAGAGCTTGAGAAGGACGAAACCGCGCTTCGTCTCCGAAGAGTCGAGGTGCTGGAAGGAACTCGCCGTATGGTGGATGAGCTTGCGCGGATCTATAGGATGACACCTGAAGAAGCGAGACGACAGGTGGGTCCTGCCCAATATGAGAATATTAGGCATCGAGATGATGTAAGAGAAGAGATTCGAATGCTCCGTGACAAGATGGATACTATAGGCGCTGTTGATCTCGGTGCGATTGAGATATATGAGTCTATGAAATCAAGACAGGAATACTTGGAGGAAGGACTAAGCGATATTGAAGACGCCATGGAATTCCTCGGGCGGATCATACAGCGCTATGATAACGAAAGTGAAAGGCGCTTTAGGGAAACCTTCGATGCAGTGAGACGAGAATTCAACACGCTGTTTGCAAGGCTTTTCAGAGGCGGAAGTGCTGACTTGATTCTGGTTGACTCTGAAGGCTCAGGCCTTCCCGGGGTTGAAATCGTGGCTGAGCCGCCCGGCAAGAAACTGCAGAATCTTACCCTTCTGTCTACAGGTGAAAGGGCCTTATCCGCCATAGCTCTGGTATTTGCAATTCTTAAGATTCGTCCGAGTCCATGCTGTATTTTGGATGAGATCGATGCAGCGCTGGATGAGGCTAATGTAGGAAGATTTGCGGATCTTCTGCGGGATTTCGCCAAAGAAGGTCAGTTCATCGTTGTGACACACAGGAAGGGTACAATGGAGAGCGCTGATGCGCTTTATGGAGTTACAATGGAGGAATCAGGCGTGTCAAGGTTAGTTTCACTCAATTTGGAGGATGCGCCATATCTTCGACAAGAGACAGCTTAACAGTAAAGGTGTGAACTTTCCGAATGAACGCAGCAAACAGGCTGGATAAGCCAACACAGAATCATAATCCGGACGCAAAACCTAAAGGCCTGCTGGCCGGCCTTTCTGAAAGGCTGGCGCGCACCCGTCAGAGCATAGTGGGACAGGTGCAATCACTGATTAGAAGGAAGCCTGTCCTTGATGCGGAGTTCCTTGATGAGCTGGAAGCTATACTTCTGCAGGCCGATGTAGGAGTCAATACCACTGAACGGCTGCTCTCAGGGATTTCTCGGAGCTTGAAAGAAGGTGGGCAGGGACAGGCCTTAAGCGGGGAAGATGTCCTAGGAAGCCTAAAGGAAGAGATAGTCGAGGTTTTGGGACCTCCTGAACCTCTTGGAAAGGCAGTGGAAGGCCCTACCGTTATCATGGTTGTAGGAGTCAACGGGACGGGTAAGACTACAACTGTGGGAAAGCTATGTCATAGATTCAGGGCCCGAGGCGCAGATGTCATCTTAGGGGCGAGTGACACTTTCAGAGCTGCTGCCATAGATCAACTGGAAATCTGGGGTAAGAGAGCCGGCGCCAAAGTCATACGGCACGAAGAAGGCGCAGACCCTGCTGCAGTTGCCTATGATACGTGTCAAGCTGCAAAGGCAAGAGGAGTTGACTATGTGATTCTAGATACTGCAGGAAGACTTCACACTCATGTAAACCTCATGAGGGAACTGGAGAAGGTTAAGCGCGTTGTTGAGAGGGAGATTCCAGGCGCTCCTCATGAAGTCTTGCTTGCCCTTGACGCTACATCAGGTCAGAATGGGCTTAGTCAGGCTACGACATTTAAGGAAGCGGTAGAGGTTACAGGTATTGCCCTGACAAAGCTGGACGGTACTGCTAAGGGCGGTATCATCTTGGCAATCAGGGACAGTCTCGGGATTCCTGTGAAACTTATCGGGATTGGCGAAGGGATTGATGATCTCAGGGATTTTGATCCGAAAGAGTTTGCTGACGCGATTTTTCATACTCAAGATACCGAGGCGAGATAGTTGGACTGAGTTGACGCTCCTAGTTGCGAAGTGTATACTACTTGCGTGAGTAAAAGGGGGTTGGGCCTGATGTTCGAAAACCTGACTGCGAGACTTCAGGAAACCTTCCGCAAGCTGCGAGGGAAAGGCAAGTTAAGTGAAGCCGATGTGGACGAGGCCCTACGCGAGATTCGCATAGCTTTGCTGGAAGCTGATGTCAACTTCAAAGTAGTTCGGGATTTTGTAGCAAAAGTCAGGGAGCGAGCTGTGGGCAGCGAGGTAGCAGCAAGCCTCACCCCGGGTCAACAAGTAATCAAGATTGTTAACTCTGAACTTACGCAGCTTATGGGTGGGCGTGAGAGCAAGATCCAGTATGCGCCAAAGCCTCCTACTGTCATTATGATGGTTGGACTGCAGGGCTCAGGGAAAACAACAACCGCTGCAAAACTTGGGTATCTTCTTAAGAAGCAAGGACGGAAACCTTTACTGGTTGCAGCCGACACTTGGCGGCCTGCAGCCATAAAACAGCTTCAGGTTCTCGGCGAGAAGATCGGTGTCGAGGTCTTTTCCACTCACGAAGGCGACGATGCGGTCAAAGTGGCGTCTGCCGGTGTTGCACGAGGGAAGTTCTTAGGTTGTGACATAGTGCTTGTGGATACCCAGGGTAGACTGCACGTAGATGACGAACTCATGGCTGAGCTCGGTGGTATGCAGAAGGCGATTTTGCCGCACGAAGTTCTTCTCGTGGTGGACGCTATGACCGGCCAGGATGCTGTTAATGTAGCATCTTCTTTTGACAAACGATTGGAGCTTTCCGGGGTCATTTTGACCAAACTTGACGGGGACGCCAGGGGAGGCGCTGCTTTATCCACGAGAGCGGTGACAGGCAAACCCATAAAGTTTATAGGAGTCGGCGAAAGAATCGACGCTCTGGAGCCCTTCCATCCGGATCGTATGGCATCGCGCATACTTGGCATGGGTGACATCCTCAGTCTGATTGAGAAGGCAGAGGCTACTTATGACCAAACGAAGGCTGTCCAACTTACGGAGAAGCTGAAAACTGCTGAATTCACTCTGGAGGACTTCCAGGATCAGTTGGAGCAGATGCAGAAAATGGGTCCGCTAGATGAAATCCTCCGAATGATTCCAGGCATGAGCCGCATAAAAGGTGCAGGCGACATGAAAGTTGATGAACATCGTCTCGGGCAAGTGGGGGCAATAATAAGCTCCATGACTCCTGAGGAACGGCGGAATCCCGAAGTCATAGACGGGAGCCGGCGGAGGAGAATCGCCAGGGGCAGCGGGGTCAAAGTCCAGGATGTCAATGTACTGCTGCGCCAATTCAATCAAGTAAAGGGATTCCTGAAGCAATTCGGCGGCGGAAGTAAAGCCGGGCGTCGCGCCATGCGAAAAGGGATAATTCCTTTCATGCAGTGACACGTTAGGTTAGTATTGTAACAGGAGTAACGGTAGGAAATAGGAGGTGACAACATTGGCGCCTAGAATAAGACTTGCAAGAACCGGAGCGAAGGGGCAACCTTCGTACAGGATTGTTGTGGCTGATTCCCGCTTTCCTAGAAATGGGCGGTTTATTGAGATCCTTGGACACTATAATCCCAGGACTAATCCGGTGACTATTGAGGTTGACCGGGAAAAAACCCAGGAGTGGCTAGATAGGGGCGCGCTTCCCACAGAATCCGCAGAATCAGTTCTTGTCAGGGCAGGTATTATCAATCAGACAACTGAAGCTTCCGGGGGAGTTGACGCTAGATGAAGGAACTAGTGGAATTTATCGCAAAGAATCTCGTTGATAATCCTGAAGAGATCTCTGTGGTAGATACGACTGATGAAGAAGGAGTCACTGTGTACGAGGTCTCATGTAACCCTGATGAGAAGGGTAAGCTCATTGGGAAATCAGGCAGGACAGCCAAAGCCATAAGGACTTTGGTTCGGGCTTGTTCTGCACGGCACGGAAAGAGAGCCACAGTGGAGATTGTTTAATGGAACATCGCCGGGGGAGTGAGATGCCGGGAGATTTCATTGCAGTGGGGAGGGTGACTACCTTCCAAGGCAACCGCGGTGAAGTAAGGGTTTTGCCTTTTACTGATTCTCCGGAGCAGTTCTCGCCCGGCACAAAGCTTCGGGCAACTCGGAAAGGCGTAGCCAAGGCCTTAGAGGTCGAAAGCGTAAGGTGCCACAAGAGGTTCATTATTGTGAAGTTTGCCGGCATCCAGTGCATAGATGACGCTAAGCTCCTTCGAGGGGCACAGCTTGAAGTTGATAAATCACAACTTGTCGCGCTCCCCGAAGGTGAATACTACGTTTTTCAGATTGAAGGCTTAGAGGTTTTGACAACTGAAGGAAGGTATCTAGGCAAGATAGTGAGGGTTGTCGAAGGGGTGGCGCACGACATTTACGAGGTTGCCCCGGGGCAAGGCAAGTCAGGCGGGCAAGAGAAGATACTAATACCTGCAGTGCGGGAGATAGTGAAGAGCATTGACCTTGAGCAAGGTCACGTGATCGTAGATCTTATCCCAGGCCTCGAGTAGGTGTGTGAATTGAGGATTGATATACTCACAATTTTCCCTGAGATGTTTGAGGCGACGCTTTCCGGGAGTATTGTGGGGAAGGCCCGTGAGAGAGGGCTTGTGGAGATCAACGTCCACAACATAAGAGACTTTGCCGTGGATAAGCACAAGGTAACTGATGATTACCCTTTCGGCGGCGGAGTGGGCATGATTATGAAACCGGAGCCGATATTCGCCGCAACTGAACATGTGCTTCAAGAAGCGAAAAGAGGGCCTGCCAGGATCATTTTGATGACGCCTCAGGGGAAGACCCTTGATCAAGATATGGTCAGGCGCCTTGCCAAAGAAGATCACGTGGTAATCATCTGTGGGCGCTATGAAGGTATAGACGAACGCTTAAGACGCGCATTGGTGACTGATGAAATATCTATTGGAGACTATGTACTGACAGGCGGAGAACTGCCTGCCATGGTCCTTGTGGATGCAGTAACCAGATTTGTGCCGGGAGTTCTAAGTGAGGACGCGCTTATCAGCGAGTCCTTCACAAGTGACATCTTGGATTATCCACAGTATACACGGCCCAGAGAGTTCAGAGGGATGGCTGTGCCGGATGTTCTGGTCTCAGGGGATCATGAGAAAGTCAGGCTTTGGAGAAGGAAGCAAGCACTGGCCAGGACATTGGAAATGAGGCCTGACTTGCTGGAGCAAGCTTCTTTGAGTAGTGAAGACCTTAAGTTGCTCGATGACATCAAGAGAGAGCAATTGGCCGACTTAACGAGGGAGGATCCTGGAAATGAATATGATTGACATTATTGAACAGGAACAG
Source organism: Bacillota bacterium (assembly GCA_012841305.1). Taxonomy (GTDB): domain Bacteria; phylum Bacillota; class SHA-98; order UBA4971; family UBA4971; genus UBA4971. The sequence goes on from DUVA01000141.1 coordinate 8,605, forward strand.
TTGCGCAATGATATCCCTGATTTCGGACCCGGGGATTCAGTTAAGGTGCACGTAAAGGTAGTTGAAGGCGGAAGAGAAAGGGTCCAGGTTTTTGAAGGGATCGTGCTTTCGCGTAGGGGGAGCGGCACCCGCGAGACATTTACCGTCAGAAAGATATCAGCAGGGATAGGTGTGGAGAGGACTTTCCCGCTTCACTCCCCTAGGATAGCCAAGATCGAAGTTGTGCGCTACGGCAAAGTACGCCGAGCAAAGCTTTATTATCTGAGAGAGCGTGTGGGCAAGCGCGCCAGGGTAAAAGAAGCGAGGAGAAGGTGAAATCCAAAGTGATCCCAGATGAGCCTGGTCTGAAAGGCAGAGATTCTGAGGCCGGAGACTGCGATACGGAGCACTGTGAATGCGAAGTTAAAGACGGGAATAGCTGCTGTGAAACATGCTTAGCATCCGGCATGGAGCCTCTTGAACAAGAAGCCATGGCTGAAGCAGGAGCAAGGCCTCTTCTATCTGCTGAGATGAAGGCGGAGATACTTGAGTATGTACAGGCCTTTGCTGTTGCCATTGTGCTTGCTGCTTTTATTATTACTTTTATTGCCCAGTCATTTGTGGTCGAGGGGAGCAGCATGGAGCCGAGCCTTCATAATCGTGAGAGACTCCTTGTAAATAAGCTCGTGTACAGATTTAGGAAGCCGCAGTACGGAGACGTTGTGGTCTTTAGATATCCTGCAAACCCGAAGCGTAGATTTATCAAAAGGGTTATCGGCATCCCCGGCGATGAGGTGGAGGTTCGGGACGGATTTGTCATTGTTAATGGGATGGCCCTTGATGAGGATTACACTATGGACCTTACTTACGGCTACTTCGGGCCCAAGACTGTGCCGGACGGGCACTACTTTGTGCTAGGTGATAACAGGAATAACAGCGATGACTCCAGATATCCTGACGTCGGTTTCGTCCCTATGGCCAATATTGTGGGGAAAGCGAGTTTCATCTGGTGGCCGCCGCGTAGAATAAGCCTTGTCAGAAATCCTGAGGCCCGTCTCGTGAACCCATGAAGTTACCGTGGTATCCCGGTCACATGGCGAGAGCCAGACGAACGATGAAACAGCACCTCTCCGGGATCGACTTGGTTGTAGAGGTGCTTGACGCCAGAATTCCCAGGACAAGCAGGAATCCTGACATCGCGGGTATCACTGAGATGAGACCTCGCGTTGTGGTGCTGGCAAAAGAGGATTTGGCTGATCCTAACGAAACAAAAGCCTGGCTTAAGATTCTAAAGGCTGACGGGCTTGCCTGTTACGCGGTAAATGCGGAAACAGGCGAAGGCGTCCAAGATGTCGTGTCCGGTATCTCCCGCTTGGCTTTAGAGATTATGATGAAGCTTCAAGACCGCAGGCGCAGGCCACGGCCGTTCAGAGTCATGGTTATCGGTATTCCTAATGTGGGAAAGTCCTCATTGATAAATCGAATAGCCGGGAGAAAATCCGCCAAGACCGGGGCGAAGCCGGGGATTACCATGGGTAAGCAGTGGATAAGAGTGGGAAGAGCCGTAGAGCTCCTAGATATGCCCGGTGTCCTATCCCCGAGAATGGATGATCCTTCGGATCTTTTTAAGCTTGCCGCCACCGGCGCGCTCACAGAAGAAAGTTACGATGAGGTGCAGGTGGCTGAAGGCCTTCTTGAAACGCTTCGAGACAGAACCTGCCACACTCTTGCCGCACGTTTCAAATTAGGAGATATTAAAGGCCAAGAAGGCCACGCGATTCTCCGAGCAATAGGTGAGGGGAGAGGCTGTCTCGGCTTGGGCGGCACAGTAGATGTTTCCAGGGCAGCAGTAATAGTATTATCAGAGTTCAGGAAAGGGCTGCTTGGGAAGGTGACCCTGGATAGCGCGGCAGATGATCAACGGGAAGCCGATTCTGATGAATGACGAAGTGGATAGCCAGGATATTTCCGGTAATCGCAAACTGGATCATGAGACCAGACTGTGGCGGGAAGGCTTTAAGAATGTAGCAGGGATAGACGAGGCGGGTAGGGGTTCCCTGGTAGGTTCAGTTGTGGCTGCTGCAGTAGTCTTGCCGCAAGGGACATTCATTGACGGTGTCCGTGATTCAAAGGCTCTATCCGCAAGCAAGCGTGAAGTCCTGTATGAAGTCATCACGCATACCGCATTGGCATGGGGTATTGGAATTGTGGACGAGGTGATGATAGATAAGATCAACATTAAGCAGGCTGCAAGACTCGCTATGAAACTTGCTGTAGAAGATTTGGATATCGAGGTTGACCATCTTCTGGTCGACGCGGAGACAATCCCGGTTTCCATTCCACAGACGAAACTTATCCACGGAGATGTAGTATCTCACAGCATCTCTTGTGCGTCCATCATTGCAAAAGTCACCAGGGACAGAATGTGCAGGCTGTGGCATGAAGAATTCCCTGACTACGGTATTTTCGCTAATAAAGGATATTGCACAAATGAACACGTTGAAGCCCTTCTTGCGCATGGACCTTCGCCAATCCACAGGAAAACCTTCATACGAAAACTGCTTCTAAAACATGCAAACCTTACCCTTGATCTCGATATGCAAGACTAGGAATTCCACCCATATGCCCTAACCCAATATATGGAAGGAAAATCAAAGCGCGCCAGAGAAGTAGTGCCGTGAATAGACCGCCATGGATGCTGCCGGGAAAAGGGTAAGGATTTGTGGCGCCATAGTCACAGATATACTTTGAAGGAGCGAGTAAAGTGTGTCAATCCAGCAGGGAGCTAGGCGCCCGTGGAGAGGATATCGCCATAGAGCATTTGGAGTCATTGGGATTCTATGTTGTCTCAAGGAACTTCCGCACCAGGTTCGGCGAAATCGACCTTATTGCCAGAGACGGTGACACTATCGTATTTGTTGAAGTCAAAGCCAGGAGAAGCCGGCAATTTGGACGGGCTGTGGAGCAGATTACCAAGGGAAAGCAAAGGAAGATAGTTAAGACAGCCGGTGAGTATCTTCGAAGATCCGGATCTCTCGAGAGTTGCGTAAGATTCGATGTTCTGGCTATTGACATATTGCCCGGGGGAGAGGTGCGAATTGAGCACGTAAAAGGCGCATTCAATGGGTGGAGGTGAAGTTATTGCCGGCGAAAGTCCCCGGTGGCGCTGTGCTCGGTGTCGAAGGATACATAGTATACGTAGAAGTCGATGTATCATCGGGGTTACCCTTTTTTGAGATAGTTGGGTTGCCTGATACGGCTATCCGCGAGGCCAGGGAGAGGGTTAGGGCGGCTCTTAGGAATTCCGGTTATGAATTTCCTTTGAGGAGGATAACCGTGAACCTGGCGCCTGCGATGATACGAAAAGAAGGTGCGGGTTTTGATTTGCCCATAGCTGTCGGCATCCTGTCCGCTATCGGAGAAGTTGACCACAGGAAGGCTCAACAATCGGTATTCGCAGGTGAGTTGTCCCTAGACGGGCGTGTCAGAGGAACACCCGGTGTGCTGTCGATTGCATTTGCCACAAAGAAGCAGGGATTCAAAGACATGATAGTGGCTGAAGATAATGTGGGAGAGGCTGCATTAGTTGATGGGCTGAATATCTACGGGGCAGGCACGCTCAGGGAAGTGGTAAGACACTTAAACGGCGTAGCGCGTATGGAAAAGGCGGAGAAGACATGGGTTATGCTGTCCTGTGGCAGTTCGGATCATGTAGACTTTGCCGACGTAGCCGGCCAGGAACATGCAAAACGTGTACTGGAAATAGCTGCGGCAGGAGGTCACAATGTTCTGATGGTAGGGCCTCCGGGTTCAGGCAAGACTATGCTGGCGAGACGGTTTCCGACGATCCTCCCTCCGCTGTCCAGGGAGGAGGCGCTTGAAGTGACCAGGGTGTACAGCGCTTCAGGATTGCTTCCTGCAGGTAGCAGCATAATCTCTAAGAGGCCTTTTCGAAGTCCTCACCATACGATTTCTCCTGCAGGCCTTATCGGAGGAGGCCGTCTTCCGAAGCCTGGTGAGATTTCCCTGGCCCACCGGGGAGTCCTTTTCCTTGACGAGCTTCCGGAATTCGGCAGCCACGTGTTGGAGGCACTCAGACAGCCGATGGAAGACGGATTCGTGACTGTGGCAAGAGTTAGGGGCGTAGCTGCATTCCCCAGTGAATTCACACTGTTGGCAGCTATGAATCCATGCTTATGTTTTAGGAGGCCCAATCCTCGAGCAACGGCATCCTGCACGTGTTCACCGGGAGTGGTGAGACGCTATCTTAGCAGGATTTCAGGCCCACTGCTGGACAGAATAGACCTCCATGTTGAACTGGGACAAGTTGAGGTCCATGAGCTTCATGCAGTAAGAGACAGGGAGACATCACGAGATGTTCGAAAGAGAGTCATAAAGGCGGTAGATGTGCAAATCAGGCGATTTCAAGGGACCCGGCTCCACAGAAATGCGGAGATGGGCCCGGTGGATATGGAAACCCACTGTCACCTGGCGAAGGATGCCAGGACTTTTCTCTATTCTGCCATGCGCAAGCTGGGGCTATCGGTTCGCTCATACACAAGGACTCTGAAAGTCGCAAGGACCGTTGCAGATCTTGAAGGAAGCGAAGGAATACATGTGCACCATGTAGCAGAAGCTATCGGCTATAGAATGCCGGTTCTCGGTGTCTAGGTAGATCACCATCAGTAATCGCCGGTTCCAGAAAGTGTACGTACCGTGCAGGATTGCCGATGTATCACTCGGGGACGGCGCCCCAAGCGGGTCGCCTTGGCAAAATCCGGCCCGTAGGCTAGTGGCCGAATTTTGACACCCCTCCTTAGACGCTTGTCTGCCTATGGTGACCGAGCGGAGTGTGTCACGTGGAGGAGAGAGAATGCGCTATTGCCCTTAACACAGTGGCCTCTGTCGGAGGGCGGAGGTTTGCCGATCTTATACAGAGATTCGGGTCAGCGTGTGCCATAATAAGGGCTAAGGAAGAAGAGTTGCTACAGGTAAAGGGGATCGGCAAAAAGACTGCCGGACGTATCCAGGCGCTCCGCGATGGAACGGTACTTATGCGAGAGCTTCAGAAGGCTGAGGAATTGGGTGTCAAAATAGCTGTCTGGAATGAGCCTTCGTATCCTGCTGCCTTACTGAACCTGGCGTATCCTCCTCCTGCTGTCTACATTTTCGGAGAAGTCCTGCCGTCTGACGCATTCTCCATTGCGGTTGTAGGCTCCAGGAGGCCCAGCTACTATGGAAGAAGAGCAGCCAGGCTTTTGTCGAAGAATGCAGCGAAGGAAGGGCTCACCGTAGTGTCAGGCATGGCCAGAGGCATCGATTCTGCTGCGCATGAAGGAGCTCTCGAAGGCGGGGGGCGAACAATCGCAGTCCTTGGCAGCGGTATTGATGTCATATATCCCCCTGAGAACAAGAATCTTGCGGAGAGAATAGCGAACAACGGGGCGATCGTAAGCGAGTTCCCTTTTGGCTCATGCCCTTTCCCTCAGAACTTCCCCAGGCGGAATCGGATTATCAGCGGGCTGGCTCTTGGTGTTGTGATAGTACAAGCAGGAGAGACCAGTGGGGCGCTTATTACCGCGGATTTTGCCTTGGAGCAAGGGAGAGAGGTTTTTGCCGTTCCAGGCGAAATTGGGAACCCTCTTTCCAGGGGAACTCATAATCTTATTAGGCAAGGAGCGAGGCTTGTAGAAGGAATCGCTGATATCCTTGAAGAACTTGGGATACCGGCTACAAGAGATCACGATTCGGAAAATAATTCCAAAGCAATGAGGCTTTCTTCCCATGAGAAGAGAGTCTTAGCGCAGCTGGGCTTTTCACCTATGTCTACTGATGATATAGTAATCGCGACAGGGTTCTTCCCGTCACAAGTCACGACAACCCTTGTCTCCTTGGAATTGAAGGGAATAGTAACAAGGGTTGTAGGTGGTTATGTGAGAGCTTGAAAAGGAAGTTTAATGAGTAGTAGCCATGATTGATGTGCGATGAACAGCAGGCTGATGAGGGATGCCATACATTAGGGGAGTGTAACAATGTCAAAAGGTCTTATTATCGTGGAATCACCTGCCAAAGCCAAAACAGTCGAGAGAATGCTGGGCGGGAAATACCAAGTGAAAGCTTCCATGGGCCACGTAAGGGATTTACCCAAGAGCAAGCTTGGGGTAGACGTGGAAAACAACTATGAGCCCCATTACATCACAATACGGGGCAAGAGCGATACCATTAAGGAGCTCAAAGGCGCAGTCAAGAATTCCGACCAAGTGTTGCTTGCCACTGACCCTGACCGTGAGGGGGAGGCAATATCCTGGCACCTCTCGAAGGCTCTGGATCTTGATGCTGATGCTTCTTGTCGTATTGAGTTTCACGAGATCACTCAGAAGGCGGTAAGGGATGCAGTTGCCAACCCGAGGCCTATTCATATGGAGAGAGTCAATGCTCAACAGGCGCGGAGAATCCTTGACAGGCTTGTCGGATATACCCTCAGCCCATTTCTATGGAAGAAGGTTCGCAGGGGACTGTCTGCAGGCAGAGTTCAGTCTGTTGCAGTCAAGCTGATATGCGACAGAGAGAGGGAAATCGAGGATTTTGTGCGTGAGGAGTACTGGTCAATTACTGCTTTCTTGAAAGCAGACGCTGACTGCCCTGAGTTTCCTGCAAAACTTCTTCGGAAAGCCGGAAAGAAGATAGACATTAGCACAGGTGATGAAGCCCGGGAAGTCCTCAGGGATTTAGAGGGAGAGCAGTATGAAGTCATCAAAGTGCTTGAGAAGGAACGAAAGCGGAATCCTCAGCCTCCTTTCACCACAAGCACGCTCCAGCAGGAAGCCTCAAGGAAGTTGGGATTCGGAGCTCGCAAGACTATGCAAATTGCCCAACAGTTGTATGAGGGTTTGGAGATTGGCCCCCAGGGCAACACCGGCCTGATTACTTATATTCGAACTGACTCAGTCCGCGTCGCGGCTGAAGCTGAAGTCTCAGCCAGGTCTTTCATTAAGGATATATTTGGGAAGGACTACGTCCCTGACAGGCCCAGGCGGTACAAGAAGAAGGCTACCAGTCAGGATGCGCATGAGGCTATTAGGCCTACACTGGTTACGCGTCGCCCGGATGACCTGAAGAAACACTTGTCCGGGGATCAGTTGAGACTATACAGGCTCATATGGGACAGGTTTGTGGCAAGCCAAATGGAATCAGCGGTCTTGGATACTGTCCGTGTAGACATCAAAGCCAAGAACTATCTGTTTCGGGCTACAGGGTCCAGAGTAAAGTTCCCAGGGTTTACCGTCCTATATCAGGAAGGGTCGGATAATGCTGAAGAGGATGACTCGATTCTCCCTGAGATCTCTGAAGGACAAAGACTGGTTCTTTCAAGGCTTGAGGACAAACAGCATTTTACTGAACCGCCGCCGCGTTACAGCGAGGCTACACTTGTACGGGCTCTTGAGGAAAACGGTATAGGCAGACCAAGCACATATGCGCCTATCATCGAAACAATCCTCAAACGAGACTACGTAGTGCTTGAAGATAAGAGATTTCACCCAACGCAACTAGGGTTTGTAGTAGTGGATGTCCTGAACCAGGTCTATCCGAATGTCGTTGACGTAACGTTTACAGCCAACATGGAAGCCAGGTTGGATGAGATCGCTGAAGGCAAGCTTGAGTGGATCAGTGTTATAGACGAGTTTTACCCGCCTTTCAAAAAGACAGTGGATGCTGCTGAGGAACATGTCGGAAGAGTGAAGATCCCGGAGGAAGTCACTGATGAACTTTGTCCTGAATGTGGTCGAAACCTTGTAGTGAAGCACGGCAGATTTGGTGCGTTCCTTGGGTGCCAAGGCTACCCTGAATGCAAATTCACCAAGAAAATCGTCCGCTCAACCGGTGTTAATTGCATTGTGTGCGGACGTGAGATAGTTGAGCGAAAGACCAAAAAAGGCAGGAAATTCTATGGATGCAGCGGGTATCCTGAGTGCACGTTTACCACGTGGTACCTGCCGGTTAAGAAGTCCTGTCCGAAATGCGGAGCGTTTCTTGTAAGGCGCGGCGGTAAGAAGGGTTATCTCGCCTGTGTAAGGGAAGGGTGTGACTTTCGACAAGATGCGCCTGTTGCCGGTAAGTCCAAATCTTCTTCTTAGGGCGATTCAGGGCGCTTCAGGATAGTGGGTGTTGATAAATTGACGAACGACAGCGGTGTTGTGGTTGTAGGCGGAGGACTTGCAGGTAGTGAGGCAGCATGGCAGATAGCCAGGAGAGGTGTCCCGGTCAGCCTTATTGAAATGAGGCCGCATGTGATGACGCCTGCTCATACCACATCCGGCTTGGCGGAGCTGGTATGCTCCAATTCACTGGGGTCTGACAGCTTTCGGAATGCATCCGGTATTCTCAAAGAAGAATTGCGAATCTACGGCTCGCTAATCATGAGATGCGCGGAAGCAGCCAGGATCCCTGCAGGGTCAGCTCTGGCAGTGGAAAGGGATAGATTTTCGCATCTTGTAAGCTCATACATCAAAAGATCCTCCAATATCCGCCTGGTAAGGGAAGAAATTATTGATATCCCATTGCAAAGGCCTTGCATCATAGCCAGCGGCCCGCTGACTTCCCCGGGTCTTACCGGGTCTGTTGCAGAGTTGACAGGTGAAGACAATCTATACTTCTATGATGCTGTAGCTCCCATTGTGACCTTGGAGTCTTTGGATATGTCCCGGGTGTTTTGGGGTTCCCGGTATGGGCGGGGCGGGGATGACTATCTCAACTGTCCCATGACGGAAGACGAATATAACCGCTTCCATGATGCTTTGGTCTCTGCAAAGACAGCGCCGTTACACGAATTCGAGGACGTAAGGGTTTTTGAAGCTTGTATGCCTGTAGAGACTCTGGCGATGCGCGGGCGGGAATCGCTGGCTTACGGCCCTCTGAGGCCGGTTGGGCTAAGAGACCCCCGTACGGGAGAGCGCCCTTATGCGGTAGTGCAATTAAGACCGGAGAATATCTCGCGTTCCTTATTGAATTTGGTAGGCTTTCAAACGCGACTTACATGGGATGAACAGCGTCGGGTCTTCCGCATGATTCCCGGTCTGGAACAGGCTGAGTTTGCCAGATACGGAGTTATGCATAGAAATACGTTTATTAACTCGCCTCGGATCCTCCTTCCTACACTACAGTGTCGGCACGACGAAGGCCTTCTATTTGCAGGGCAAATCACAGGAGTTGAGGGATACCTGGAGTCAGCTGCGTCCGGACTGGTTGCCGGGATAAATGCAGCCAGGCTTGTGCTGGGTTTGCCTTCCCGCCAGTTTCCGAAAGAGACAGTCATCGGCGCTCTTTGCCACTATGTATCCGCCTCACAGTCTGAGGCCTTTCAACCTATGAATGCCAACTTCGGGATTCTGCCAAAACCTGACAAAAAACGACATAGAAAAGCTGATAGGCTAGCAATTGCGGCATTTTCTTTGGAAATTGCACACGACTTCGAGAAAACCTTCGGTTCCAGACTTGATCAACAATTATGATTGTGATACAATTCTGAAATGAGGGAGTCCCTTTAAACGGCTTAATGCTGGGTTCTCCATAAGGGAGCTGTATTTGTGTTGACTGGTGATGTTGACGGTTTTCTCGGATATCTTTCCGTTGAAAAGGGCCATTCATCTAATACGATAAACGCCTATGCCTCTGATATTCGAACATTCATAGATTTTGTCGAGGATATGCATGGGGACAATGAGAATCCGGATCTGTCGAACATTACTTATCGTGAGATCAGGGCGTACCTGGCGTATCTTCAAAAAGCGAATTACTCCAGGCGAACAATTGCCAGGAGACTTGCGGCTGTTAGAGCCTTTTTTTCTTATCTTTGCAGGAAAGGGATTGTCTCCCAGAATCCTGCAAAAGGCGTCAGGACTCCAAAAGAAGGGCGCAGAATACCGCCTTTTCTTCGCGAGGATGAGGTCGTATCCTTGTTGGAGTCTCCTTCGGGAGACACACCTCTGGAACTCCGCGACAGGGCTATTTTGGAAACCCTTTATGCTGCAGGCCTTCGTGTCGGCGAGCTGGTCGGGCTCAACCTTGACAGTGTTGAGCTCTCTACCGGCTATGTTAGAGCGTACGGAAAGGGATCTAAAGAGAGAATAGTCCCAATAGGAGCAAAGGCTGTAGAAGCATTGGTGGAGTACTTGGAACGTGGAAGGCCCAAGATTGTGTCAAAAGGGCAAGAATCTCGTGCCCTTTTCCTAAACTGTAACGGAACAAGGCTTTCCGGGCGCGCTGTTCAAATCATGGTAAACAAGTACATAGATAGGGCGTCTGTCGATAAGGAGATCAGTCCTCATGCCTTGAGACATTCCTTTGCTACTCATCTCCTGGATCATGGAGCCGATCTCCGGGCTGTCCAGGAATTGCTAGGTCACGCCAGTGTTTCCACGACTCAACTCTATACGCATATGACCAGGAAGAGACTTCGTGTAGTCTACGACAAGGCCCATCCACGGGCATAATACAGCGTGATTAGGAGGTAGGCCGTGGTGAAACATGAGTTCTATGCAACAACTATAGTTGCGGTGAAGCGCGGTGAACATGTGGCTATTGCCGGGGACGGACAGGTTACCATGGGCAACACCGTAATGAAGCATAAGGCAAAAAAAGTTCGAAGGCTCCACGAAGGAAAGGTCGTGGCAGGCTTTGCAGGGACTGCGGCTGACGCTTTTGCGCTGTTTGAACGATTTGAAGGTAAGCTCGAGGAGTACCATGGAAACTTGCAGCGAGCCTCGGTGGAGTTGGTAAAAGAGTGGCGTTTGGATCGTGCCTTGAGAAGACTTGAAGCTCTGTTGGTTGTTGGAGATAAGTCCGGCTTACTGGTGATTTCAGGTAATGGAGACCTTATCGAGCCTGACGACGGCATCACGGCAGTGGGTTCAGGCGGGCCTATGGCCCTGGCAGCAGCAAAGGCGCTGATTCGCCACACAGACCTCAACTGTGGTGAAGTTGCCACGGAAGCACTGCGAATTGCGTCTTCCATATGCATATATACAAATGAGGAGATCGTGTGTGAGGAAATATGAAAGGGGGCTTACACGTGGAGCGGCTCGAAGAGCTGACACCCAGGGCTATTGTGGCGGAACTCGATAAATTCATCGTCGGACAGGATCGGGCCAAGAGGTCTGTGGCAATCGCTCTTCGCAACAGGTACCGCAGGCTGAACCTTAAAGGGTCTCTCCGCGACGAAGTGATCCCTAAGAATATCCTGATGATAGGCCCTACGGGGGTAGGTAAGACTGAAATCGCTCGCAGGCTGGCGAGGTTGGTTAATGCCCCGTTTACGAAAGTCGAGGCTACGAAGTTTACTGAAGTAGGATACGTCGGTAGGGATGTGGATGCCATTATCAGGGATTTGGTGGAAAACGCCATTCGAATGGTGAAGTCTGAGAAAATGGCAAGAGTCTATCATAAGGCTGAAGCCGTTGTTGATGACAGGCTTTTGGATCTTCTGGCTCCCCTGCCCTCCCGCGAATCCGGCAAGAATCCCTTTGCCATGCTTATGGGGGGATTCGGCGTTCAGCGAGATGACGATGCTTTCGAACGGAGACTGGAAGAAGCAGAACGCAAACGTGAGGACGTGAGAGCCAGGCTTGTTGCGGGAGAGCTGGAGGACACAATCATCGAAGTGTCCATAGAGGATAAGACCCCCCCTATGCTTGAGGTCTTTAGCGGTGCCGGGGTAGAGGAGATGGGCATCAACATGCAAGACCTTTTTGGAGGGGCCTTCCCGGGGAAGACCAGGCGGAGGCGGGTTCCGGTAAGAGAAGCCAGGAAAATCATAGCTCATGAAGAAGCGCAAAACCTAATCGATATGGCAGAAGTAGAACAAGAAGCAATCACCCGTGTTGAGCAAACAGGAATTGTCTTTATCGATGAGTTAGATAAGATAGCAGGCAAGGAAAGGGGTATGGGTCCTGATGTCTCCAGGGAAGGGGTGCAACGGGACATCCTGCCCATCGTTGAAGGTTGTACTGTCACAACCAAGTACGGCCCTGTAAAGACTGACCATGTGTTGTTTATTGCTGCAGGCGCTTTTCACGTATCAAAGCCTTCAGACCTTATTCCGGAACTCCAAGGAAGGTTTCCGATTCGTGTTGAGCTGGACAGTCTTACCAAAGAAGATTTCAAGCGCATCCTCTGCGAGCCTGAGAACGCCTTGATTAAGCAGTATATTGCGCTTCTTGCTACAGAAGGCATTGAACTGGTATTTACGTCGGATGCCGTAGACGAAATTGCAGCCATTGCCAGTGAGGTCAATGAAGAGACTGAGAATATCGGTGCCAGGCGATTACACACTGTGATGGAGCGGCTCCTTGAGGATGTGTCTTTTAATGCTCCGGATCTCTCTTCCAAGAAAGTAGCAATTGACAGAGAATATGTACGGGAGAAGCTCCGGGATATTGTCGGTAACAAGGATCTGAGCAGGTTTATCTTATGATTGCTCGTCCGGGGCCGGATCATGCCCCGGCCGAGGGAAGTCAGAGGCATGAATCGCGGTGTCATACTTAGGTTCGGACTACTCTACCCTTTGGGCCGGACAAGCCCGGAAAGGAGACTGTCAGTCTGAAGCATCAAAGGGAGGGCAAAGCCCTGAGGCAGCTAAAGGAGGTAATAAACATGAGAGAACTATTGGAGAAATCGCGAAGAATCAGTCGGTTTGTGCAGGAGTCTCAAGGTCACACATTGAGCCTCAAGGAACTCGCGGAGGTCTTATCTGAGGAAGTCGGAGCGAACGTCTATGTAGTAAGTCGCAGAGGTAAGTTACTGGGATTTGCGACGATGGAAAGCTTCGAATGTGATGTAGTCGCCCGGCTCGTAGGCAATGGTGAAGCTTTTCCTAAGGAGTGCATGGATTGGCTTCTCAGGATTATCGAAGCATCGGACAACCTCCGGCAGGACGAAGGCAAATGTTTCCTCGATGCAGACAGCCGGTGCCCGTTTGGGGAAGCTCTCATAACGGTAGTCCCGGTCTATGCAGGTGGAGACAGGCTGGCTACCCTTGTGATGGCCAGGTTCGAGCCTGATTTTGAAGAGGACGAACTGATTCTTGCAGAGTTCGCCGCAACAATCATTGGATTGGAAGTCCTACGCTCAAAAGCCGATAAGGTTGAAGAAGAAGCAAGGAAACAAGCCTCAGTGCAGATGGCCCTTGATACTTTGTCCTTCTCTGAGCAGGAAGCTGTTGAGCATATTTTCAGAGAACTCAACGGAGAAGAAGGCTTGCTCGTGGCAAGCAAGATTGCGGATAAGGTCGGTATTACCAGATCCGTTATTGTCAATGCGCTCCGCAAGTTTGAGAGCGCAGGTGTGATCGAGTCTCGTTCCTTGGGAATGAAAGGGACTTATATTCGAGTGCTTAATGATAAACTCTTTGATGAACTGGAACGTTTGCGCGCGCGTTGAGGCGCTGGGATTATCCTCTGAGTATCAAGAGAGCAAGAGGGGCCACAACGCAGATTGCAGCAACAATGAATACACCTATGGCCCCTCTGATGTTCCCTTCTTTTGCGAGCCAACGGCCGAAGTTCACTGTATAAATGGCCACCAGTGTCGGAGCTGTCATTAACATCAAGATCATGCTCAATCTCACTTTGTTCCTCCCTACAGGCCGGCTGAGTTTAGTCTGCCGAAGGTTGCGGCGACTTAAAAAGCAGGCCAGTCCTGCGTAACTCAACTTGTACCGTCACTTTGACATCTGCATTGGGAAACTTCTCACTCCATTTTAGATCTTGCCATTCATTCCATGTCATAGTCAGGTGCCTGGCCTTGTTCCCAAACCCAAAAATGTCAGATGAGAATTCAGTTTGAGCTCTTCTGATAATATCCTTGCAACCTTTTTCTACCTCGTGGGCCAGTTTCATTTCAACAGCTCGAAGCGCCTTTGGGTTGGTATAGTCTTGATCTTCTTGACTCCCTACAAGGCCTCCTTCCAGTGTAACGTTGACCTTGATCCTGAATTCATCTCCGTCTCTTTCTATACGAATTTGCGTAGGACGGGCGAGTCGCAGGTCGGCTGAGACAAACCTGTCATCTGCCTCAGTACTCCGTACCACAGTAATGCCCTGCTTGAAGGTTCCCCTGAGGTAAAGGACGTGTCTTACCTCTTCTCCTGTGATTTCTCCTACCATCTTATCACCGCGAAAGACTGCTGCACCCAACAGTTCAACGGGATTCCCGCCTATTGACGGAGATTCGCCGGCAAGATAGCGGATGTCTGACGCATTTATCGGTATGTTTGGTTGTGACGTGCTGTTGCCCTCGCCGGCTTTTGCTTTCTCGTCGCCTTCGCTTTGCTTTTCTGCTTGCTCCTTCGCGGACTGCTGTTCTTTGTTGATTCCGGCAAGGATCACCAAGGGTTCTTCAGCCAAAGACTGCATTTCCACGAGAAATCTATTAATCTGGGATGGAGGTATCAGCCCTGCTTTTCTGCTGGCAAGGGTAAGTAGCTCCAAGTTCTTTGCGGGGTTCTGCTCAAGAACAGGCTTGTTTTCAGTGAGGAATTCCCGTGCGGTGCCTTTAGCTACTGCGAGGAACATAGTCCTCCTGATTTCATGAAATCGCACCAGCTCTGACACGTAAGGCGCTAGGCCTTGCCGGGCAAGGTCTTCACTGACGATCAGCACCTTGCTGTGCACAAAGGACAGGCGTCGGTCTATATATGTATTGGCCATATCAACGAGGCCTAGGATAGACCTACCCCGCATGGTAGTAATGAGACTTGCACCGGCGCCTCCCCCGCCTGCGCTCGGTCCTCCTCCCTCTGCACCGCCGCTTGCTACAGCTCGCGGGACTGCAATCTGCAATGTCACGTACACAGTATTGTCTTCTCCCTTATCCAGGCCAATTGCCATTACCAATGCCAGGTCATCCACTTCGGTTCTACCCCAGCACCCTCCTATTACTACTGTGCATGCTGTGATAAGCATGGCGATTATCACGATTTTCGTACAGTGCAAGAGCCTACTTACCCCCTGTTAGTGTTGTGGTCTCCTCTTAGCCGGGAGACCAAAAGCAAGATCAAAGGTACAGCGAATAGCACGAGTCCACCGTAAGTTTTCACTATCATGAAATCGATATACGTCGCTTGAGGTACGTCAGAAGGCACCAACGCGAGAGTAAATCCAAGGATTGCGAAAGCCGGCAAAAGGGGTTTGTGAGACGGGAGTTTCAGCATGTCTTTGATAATTACAGTCGCTGTGTACCCGCTAAGTGCCAGGTGGATACATGCACTGATGACCCAAAGAAAAACGAAGGCCACTTCAATGCGTTGGAGGAATCGTCCCATGTATACTAAAGTCGAGGACTCGTATCCCGGATAGGCTATATGCAAGCTCAAAGGATAAGGAAATACTGCCGAGTAGGTAAGTGTCGACACAATCATGAAAACAGCTGATACGGCAAGACTTGTGAGTCCCATCCTCTGCACTTTATGTCTTTCGTCAAGTTGTCCTGCTATGATACAAAGAAACATGATTTCGCCTGCAATTCCCGAATGGACTACGCCGCCATAGACTATCTTCCCGATGCCTGGCCCAAACAGGGGGAATATTGTGTCGAAGTTGCTTTGAGGCAGCAACAAGAGATTAAGCAGGACAAGTGTGCCGATAATAAGAGGCATGCCGACTAAGGAGGCTCTGGTTATTGCTTCTGGCCCCATGGATGTGGCAACAAGGGTTGCGATGATGAAAACTCCCATAATCACCGAAAGCGGGGTGCGCGGAAGTAAGGCAGTGCTGACTGTCTCTGAGAATTCCCGGATTAATAAGACTGTAGTGGCAAAGAAGAAAAGGAAATACCCAAGCGAGGCAATTACGCCAAGTATTGGCCCGCCTGCTTTTTCGCTTGCTTCTACAATGTTCATTCCCGGGTAACGTCTTAAGAGGGCTACTATCACGAGAAACCCTAAGGTTGCAGTGGCAAAGCTTATGGCAGGAACTATCCAGGCTGCAGTTTGGCCTATTTCGGCCATATGCTGCGGGAAGGAGATCAAGAGTTTCGTGGACAGAAAGTAGATGGTGGCTGCTACAGCCTCTCTGGTGCCAATCTTGTCGTTACTTGCCATTTTCTTCCCCTTTCGAGGCTCCTGATTTCGCCCTGTTATTCTTGCCTTGCTCCTTAACCCATCCACGGGATATCCGAGGCTGTCTTTCTTTCTGCTGAGGTTCGAGAAAAGAAGGGCGAATCTCTGATTTCCACAGAGGATATCGGAAAAGTGCGTCCCCGCTGGAACGCGTATATGGGGCCACAGGCGACATGTACGGTACACCGAATGATTTGAGGTTCACATATGTTACAAGTTGAATGAACACGCCTATGGCAACACCGTAGAAGCCCAGAGCTGCTGCAAGCAGTATGTACACAAAGCGATAGAGACGAATCGCGAAGGCCATGTTGAAATTGGGGACTGCAAACGCCCCTAAAGCCGTAATGGCTACGATAACCACCAGTATAGGGCTGACTATTGACGCTGCGACAGCTGCCTGTCCCAGGATAAGCGCGCCTACTATTCCAAGGGTGGGCCCGATCACGCCAGGGATTCTAATCCCTGCTTCGCGTATTAGTTCGATAGCGATCTCCATTATCAGCACTTCAGTAACAGTGGGGAAAGGTACTTTTTCTCGACTGGCAGCGATGGCTAAAAGGAGATCCGTCGGGATCATTTCCGGATGGAAGTTGGTCAGCGCAAGGTATATGGCAGGCAAGAATATCGCCAATATGAGTGCGAGTATCCTGACTACCCGAAGAAATGCCCCAAAAGGCCATCTGAGGAAGTAGTCTTCCGCTGACTGCAGGAGTGACCAGAAGGTCGCGGGGAGCACCAGCCCAAACGGACTGCCGTCCAACATGATCCCAACGTACCCTTCTGCGAGAAATGCTGCCATTCTGTCCGGCCGTTCTGTGGAAAGGGTTTGCGGGGCCAGGACGTAAGGCTTTTCCTCTATGAATTGCTCAAGAATTCCTGTGTCCTGTATATGGTCTGACTTCGTCTCTGATATTCTTCTTCTGACTTCATCTACCAGCTGTGGATTGGTTAGGCCTTCTATGTAGAGGATGGCGCAGTCCGTCTTTGACAGGGTGCCTACTTTCAACATTTCGGTGATGAGATCAGGTGTTCGCATTCTCCTTCTAATCAGTGCCAAGTTGCTTCGGAGAGTCTCATTGAAAGCTTCTTGAGGGCCTCGGACTACCATTTCAGCAGAAGGCTTGTCTATGCCCCTGTGCTCCCAGGCTCGGGTCTCTACGGAGAGAGCGATGTCGCTTCCATCGATAAGCAGGCATGTAGTGCCTGAAAGAATACCTTCGATTACTGCTCGAAGGTTGTTGCTCTCCGTGACCTGATTGCCAGGAAGTAACCTTCGTTTGACCAGTTCCAGGCGACTGTCTGCTTCTCCGTCATCGTCCAAATTGGCGATAAGCATAAGGGGCTGAAGAATAGAGAAGTTGATTGCATCCCTGCCCGCCAATCCTTCCATAAATATGATTGCCGCTGCTGTCTTTGGCTCAGTGGGTATGTCAAACTCCCTTACCACCACATCTGCGTTAGTGCCATGGTGAAGAAGCCTTTTTACGATCTCCAGGTTCTCATCGAGGCTTTCCGTAAGCGGTTTCACTTCGTCTCCGCCTGCCTTGCCGGCAAAAGGAGAAACCTCAGATGATGTCTCGGAGGCAAAAATATCAGGAGAAATCTCAGACGTGTCTCGAGTGAGACCGGCAGGCAAAGAGCCGCCGAAACCGAATCCTGACCTTGGTTTGACGCCTTCAAGTCGTTTTGGCTGCACCCTACTTGGGCGGGACCGAGCCTTACGTCTGTCTTTGATGCGCTGCCCGGCAGATCTTGCGTCCTGCCCGAATTCTGACAGCTCCTTCTCGGCGACGGCAGAATCCAGTTGGACACCGGTGTTATGCCGGGCTTCGGTTTTGTCTTCCGGAGGGTCAAATGACAGAAGCGAAATGAACTTCTGAAGCAACATGTCAATTAATCCCACATAGGAACCTCCACTCTTGCTACTCATTGGCAACCACGGAGCTGCTCAATTTAGGTATTCCCTTGCGATGCTCAAGTATTCTCATATAGCACATGATGAGCGAGTCATTGACATAAGTTCTTGGCGCAAGTTCGTTGATATGGCTATTGTAGTGTGGTATACTACGCATTGGCGTTATCACGCACGCTTTTGGACCTTGGTATCGGTGCCCTTGATACGGGTCATACCAGGGAATGAGGGAAGCGGAGGAAAAAACCGAACAGGGAGGAGGTGAGATTATGGCAGTAGTCACTATGAAGCAACTACTTGAGGCCGGCGTCCATTTTGGGCATCAGACCAGGCGTTGGAATCCTAAGATGAAGCCGTATATCTTCACCGAGCGCAACGGAATATACATTATCGATCTACAGAAGACTGTGAGGATGATGGAGGACGCATATGCATTCGTGAAGGATGTAATAGCGGACGGAGGTACTATCCTATTTGTTGGTACAAAGAAGCAGGCTCAGAGCACCATCAGAGAGGAAGCCGAACGGTGTGGCATGTTCTACGTTAACGTGCGGTGGCTGGGCGGAATGCTTACCAACTTTCAAACCATAAGAAAACGCGTCCGGCGTTTCCAAGAAATTGAGCGAATGGAAACCGATGGTTCCTTTGGGGTGTTACCGAAGAAGGAAGTCCTTCAACTTATGAAGGAGAAACAGAAGCTTGAGAAGTTCTTAGGTGGCGTCCGTGATATGGCGAAATTACCTGATGCGGTCTTCGTAGTGGATCCACGTAAGGAGCGAATAGCAGTGCAAGAAGCGAGAAAGCTCAATATCCCAATAATTTCTATAGTAGACACAAACTGCGATCCAGACGAAATTGACTATGTCATTCCCGGTAATGACGACGCTATCCGTGCCATCAAATTGATATGTGGCAGGATATCAGATGCGGTCATCGAAGGCCTAGAAGGCTTGGATGCAGGGCCCATAGAAGCCGGTTCTCCAGTCGGAGAAATCAGAGAGGACGAGATTGTCAGTGAGATCGAAGACAGCGTAACTGACGTTCTGGAGATGCCTCTTGATAACGATGTAGTTGAGATAGTCGAGACGGATAGCCTTAGTGACGGCGGTGACGACCGATAGTCTATATGAGGAGGTAGGACTTGTGGCTATTAGGGCCGAACATGTTAAGGAACTACGGGAAAGAACCGGCGCCGGTATGATGGACTGCAAGAAAGCGCTTGCTGAGACCGGCGGCGATATGGAAAAGGCCGTGGCCTATCTCCGTGAGAAGGGCCTGGCGAAAATGGTGAGGAGAGCCGGCAGGGTAGCTGCAGAAGGGATCATCGAATCTTACATCCACCACGGGAGCAAGATCGGAGTTCTGGTTGAAGTCAACTGTGAAACTGACTTTGTGGCCCGGACAGATGATTTCCAGGCGCTTGCCAAAGAAATCGCTCTTCAGATTGCAGCCACCAGGCCTCTTTTCGTATCACGAGAAGATGTCCCCGAGTCGGTGCTGGAGAACGAGAAAGGAATCCTGAAGGCTCAGGCGCTGAATGAAGGTAAGCCTGAGAAGATTGCAGAGAAGATCGTGGAAGGACGAATTGAGAAGTTCTACAAAGAAGTGTGTCTTTTGGAACAACCCTATATTCGTGATTCTGAGAGAACTGTGCAAGATCTGGTCATGGAAGTCTCAGCTAAGACCGGCGAGAAGATGGAGATTAGCCGGTTTACCAGATATGAAATCGGGGAAGGCGTAGATAAGGCTGAAAAGCAGGAGTGCGCTCTTAGCTAGTTACTGACATTTGGGAGAAGGGAATGGCGGAGGGTGAGAGAATCCCGGGATAATCCGAAATACAAAAGGATTGTATTGAAATTATCAGGTGAAGCACTGGCCGGGCCAAGGGGTTACGGAATAGATCTGGATGTTGTGCGAGTAATTGCAGAGGAAATCCGTGATGTCCGCGACCTAGGTGTTGAAACTGCAGTCGTTGTAGGCGGAGGGAATATCTGGCGTGGTGTTCGGGCTCAGTCAGCGGGTATGGATAGAGCCACCGCTGATTACATGGGGATGCTTGCTACAATAATAAACGCCTTATCCCTCCAGGATTGTCTGGAGAAACTCGGATGTGATACACGGGTTCAAACATCTATAGAGATGCGGGAGGTCGCCGAACCCTATATCCGAAGAAGGGCTATTCGTCATTTGGAAAAAGGAAGAGTAGTAATCTTTGCAGGCGGGACAGGCAACCCGTATTTTTCTACTGACACCGCAGCTGCTCTCCGCGCCGCCGAGATTGAAGCTGAGATCTTGTTGATGGCAAAGAGGGTAGACGGAGTGTATGACAGAGATCCCCTGTCCGATCCCAATGCCAAGCAGTTCAAACGCCTGA
The DNA here is from genome assembly GCA_012841305.1 of Bacillota bacterium. Classification (GTDB taxonomy): domain Bacteria; phylum Bacillota; class SHA-98; order UBA4971; family UBA4971; genus UBA4971. The sequence continues at coordinate 28,984 of DUVA01000141.1, forward strand.
CATATCTTGAGGTAATAGAGAAAGGCCTCGGAGTCATGGATTCAACCGCAGCCTCTTTGTGCATGGACAACGGAATTCCTATCGTCGTTTTCAACCTGATGAGGTCAGGGAATGTAAAAAGGGCCGTTCTCGGAGAAGATATCGGCACCGAAATCAGGGGGGAGTAATATGCCGGACGACGATTATAACAAGACTGAAGGAAAAATGAAGGATGTTGTGGAGGCAACTCGGAAGGAGTTTGCATCAATCAGGACAGGCAGAGCGAATCCTGCCTTGCTGGACAGGGTCAATGTAGAGGCTTACGGTGATGTTTACCCCATAAATCAAGTGGCCAGCGTTTCTGTGCCTGAACCTCGTCTTCTCGTAATTCAACCGTGGGACCGCAAACTTGTCCCTGACATCGAGCGCGCTATTCTCAAGTCAGACCTGGCTCTGACGCCTATGAGCGACGGATCAATTATTAGAATACCCATTCCTACACTTACTGAAGACAGGCGCCGCGAGTTGGTGAAGGTAGCCAGGAAGGTTGCTGAAGAGATGCGCATTCGCGTACGGAATATCAGGCGCGAGGCCATTGATATCCTACGCGAAAAAGAGAAGAACAAAGAAATTACCGAGGATGACTTGAGGCGGGGACAGGACGATGTTCAAAAGCTGACTGACGCATTTATTGCTGAGATTGACAGTCTGCTCGAAACTAAAGAAGCTGAAATTATGGAATTTTGAGTTTGAGAGGGGGTGGCCGGGTTGCCACATTTTATCACTGATGAGTGCACGAAGTGCGGAACATGCGCTGATGTGTGTCCCTTTGAAGCAATCAGCGAAGGAGACGACAAGTATGTGATAGACCCTGACATCTGCACTGATTGCGGAATGTGCGCGGAGGAGTGTCCGGAGGACGCAATAATAGAGGAAGAATAATTCGCATAATCCTGATTTTCAAGGGGAGGTTTACCTCCCCTAAAGATTTTATATAGGTTATATTTGCGTGACATATTAATTGAACTGAGGAGGTTAGAGACAGAAAGGTGCTTAGGCAAGTTTTCTCCCGCTTGTTTTCGGGCGCAGGACGGTATGCAGAACGACCCGCAGGACGACGCGTTGACAATACTGTAAAAGACACAGATTCGCTAAAGGCGGAAGTCGGCCGGGGTAAGCTCCCTTTGCATGTAGCCATAATCATGGACGGTAACGGACGGTGGGCCCAGCGCCAACGGCTTCCGCGGCTGTCAGGCCATGCAGCAGGCGGCAAAAAAGCGGAAGAGATTGTTAAGTTCGCCCAAGACATAGGGATAAAACATATGACGCTCTACGTGTTTTCCACTGAAAACTGGAGAAGGCCTAAAGATGAAGTTAAAGGTCTTATGAGCCTTCTTGTGGATATGTTCGAGAGGAGACTTGAGGACCTGGTTGATTATGGGGCCAGGATTAGAGTCATCGGACGTAAGGACAGGTTGCCGCAGCATGTGCTTCGTGCGATAATCAAGGTTGAAGAGAGAACTCAGGCAAATGCCAAAATATTTGTAAATCTTGCCATAGACTACGGCGGCCGTGACGAGATAAGTAGGGCTGCACAAGAACTGGCAAAGAAGGCGGTTCTGGGTGAAATTCTTCCTGAGGCTATTCGGGAGGAACATGTAAGTTCTCATCTTGACACTGCCGGTGTTCCTGATCCTGATCTAGTAATCCGCACCGGGGGGGAGATGAGGATATCAAACTTTCTCATCTGGCAGTCCGCCTACGCTGAACTGGTAGTTTCTCCTGTGCTCTGGCCGGATTTCTCCGGACGGGATCTTCTTTTGGCAATATCAGAGTATCAGCGCAGGGATCGAAGATTCGGGAGCGTGTAGAATGCCCGTTATCTCCTTGATAGGAGGGTTCTGACTTGAACCAAAGAGTCTCGAGTGCGCTTATCGCAATACCCCTTGCACTCCTGGTCATAATCTTAGGTAGAGCCTATCTGGCTGCCACCTTGCTTGTGTTCGGAGTAATGGCTGTAAGAGAGTTCTATGACCTGGCTCAATTCTCAGGTTACGGTCCTTTGGAACAAGTAGGGATCTTAGGAGTCATAGCTTTCGTGGCTTTCGGTTATCTAGGCATGCAGCAGACTGTAGGCATTGTTGTGACCTGCATAGTCATCTTGAGTCTGACATGGCAGACATTAGCCTTCGGAGGTCAGAACTCCATTGCTAATTCCGCCATAACTTTGCTGGGATCGGTCTACGTCGGTCTGCCTATGGCCGGTGCGCTTATGCTGCGCTACACCGGCGGAGAGCAGGCCGGGTTCGGCTACCTTTTAATGGCTATTCTCACTGTGTGGGCTACAGACACAGGAGCGTATTACGGCGGCAAGGCCCTGGGTAAGCGTAGGCTCGCGCCCAGAGTAAGCCCAAACAAGACTTGCGAAGGGGCGATCATCGGTTTAGCCTGTGGTGTGGCAACAGGCGTTGTTGTAAGGTGGTTAGGCGCTGCCCTAATGTGGTGGCCACATCTTGGTCTCGGCCATAGTCTTGTCCTTGCTGTCATAACGTCGCTTTCGGGACAGATGGGAGATTTGGCGGAATCGGCGTTCAAGCGAAGTGCAGAGGTCAAAGACTCAGGCGTCTTCATGCCAGGCCATGGCGGGGTCTTGGACAGACTTGACAGCTTGCTTCTTGCCATTCCTTTAGTGTACTATTATGTACGACTTTTTCTATCGTGACTAAGTTGCGCTCTTGCGCTTCTCTGAGGTAGACGCCATGCAAAAAGTATCCGAGGGTTGGAGATATTTTCTCATATGGAGTGCTGTGCTGGCCACATGCTATCTTGTGGCCAGATACGTGTTGTCTCTTTTTACCCCTTTCATAGCTGCCTTTCTCTTAGCAGCCATTATTGATCCGGTTGTGGAACTACTGACAAGGCGCTATCGTTTTAGGAGAGGGGTATGTACGTCTGTCTGCCTCATGCTTGTATTCGTCTTGTTGTCAGTTGTTATTGCCTTGGTTGTTGTCAGAATCATCGCTGAAGTGCAGGACCTATATCGCGCGTTGCCGCTCTATAACATGAATCTTGAAGAAATCCTTGGTAAGGTTGTTTTGCAGATAAGAAACGTAGCTGAGGACCTGCCGGATTCTGTGATAGAGGCGGTGAGAAGAATGCAGTCCAGACTATACGCAGGCGTTGAGGGACTTCTTTTGGGTGTAACCGGTGTTATCATGAGTCTCCCGCGACTCAGTATTAATGTCATTATCAGCTTCTTTGCTGCATTCTTCATAAGCCGTGACAAAAAAGAGCTTTCAGGGTACGTAGCGAATCTCGCGCCTGTAAAATGGCGTGAGAGGGCGACGAAGGCAAGAGCAGGGCTAATCTCAGCGTTACTGGGGTTCATTCGGGCTTATCTCATTCTGATTAGCATAACAATTATTGTGAGCATAGTCGGTTTTACAGTTGCCAACATCAGGTATGCTTGGATACTAGGAATCATTGCAGGTATCTTGGATCTTATTCCGCTGGTCGGACCGGGATTGCTGTATGTGCCTTTGATTATCTTTTATCTTGTGGTAAGACAGTTTCATCAGGCTATAGTAATCGCGGTTCTAATGGCGATCCAGTTTTTCGTCCGGAAAGGCTTGGAGCCGAAAGTGCTCGGGAGTAATTTGGGCATTCATCCCCTCTGGGTGCTTGTTTCCATGTACCTTGGGTATAGACTGCTCGGTGCTGTCGGAATGTTCATCGGACCGCTCATTGCAGTCATATTGAGAGTAATGGTTACAGTAGGGATATTGCCTTCATGGCCCAAGGAATAGGAGGAGACTTATTGGCTCGATCTGTTGTGGTGTTAGGCTGCACAGGGTCTATCGGAACGCAAACTCTTGAGGTGGCTAAATGGCACCGAAGTGACATTAAAATAGTGGGGCTTGCAGCCGGCAGGAATATAGATATTTTGGAAGACCAGGTGAGAACCTGGCGTCCTCATATTGTAGGAATAGCTCATCCTGATGCAGCTGAGATGTTCAGGGAGAGAGTCCGCGATCTCGATGTAGAGATTGTATCCGGAAAGGATGCAGCTTCCGACGTTGCATCTTATGACCATGCAGATCTGGCAGTCTGTGCCATCGTTGGAATAGACGGACTTATTCCGACGATCCGAGCTATTGAGAGTGGAAAAACCATAGCTCTTGCCACGAAGGAAGCTTTGGTGACAGCAGGGCGAATAGTCATTGATGCAGCGTCTCGCCACGGTGTGCCACTTCTGCCTATCGACAGCGAACACTCTGCGATATTCCAGTGCCTCCAAGGGCACGATATACTCAGTGTGAAAAGACTGATTCTTACCGCGTCAGGCGGCCCTTTTCTCAGGTTCTCGAAAGAAGAAATGGAGACTGTCACACCGATGGAGGCTCTTCGTCATCCAACGTGGTCTATGGGCCGAAAGGTCACAATAGACTCTGCAACCTTAATGAACAAAGCGCTTGAACTCATAGAAGCAAGGTGGCTTTTTGGAATGAGTCCTGATAAGATCCGTGCAGTAATCCACAGGCAGAGTATTGTCCACTCCATGGTGGAGTTTATTGACGGGTCTATATTGGCTCAGCTTGGCTCACAAGACATGAGACTTGCTATTCAGTACGCTCTCTGTTTTCCAAGACGGGTTAAGGGGTGTTGTGATAAGATTGACCTTACAGAATCGGGAGCCCTCACGTTTGAGGAACCCGATTTGGAGAGGTTCCCCGCTCTTCGCCTGGGCTACGAGGCTCTGCGAGTTGGAGGCACTCTTCCTTGCGTTCTGAATTCCGCTAATGAAGAGGCGGTAGGCTTGTTCATGTCAGGTCACATTGGGTTTTGTGATATTGCAAGACTTGTGGAAGACGCTATGTTAAGCCATGAGGTGCTGGAGTGTTCTTCATTGGATCAAGTGCTGGCTGCTGACTCCTGGGCCAGAGAGCACGTTCTGAGACACGCTGGAATGATAAGGAGATGATTCTGTGCTTAGCTCTGCGCTTGTGATAATTATCGCTTTTGCGTTTGTATTTCTCACCTTTGCTCTGTCCCACGAATTCGGGCATTTCATTGTGGGCAAAGCTGCAGGTGTACGCGTGTACGAATTCAGCTTGGGTTTCGGCCCCAGTATTCGTCAATTCAAGCGAGGAGAGACTGTATACTCCTTAAGGACTCTTCCCGTTGGGGCATTTGTGAAGTTTGCAGGTCTGGATGAACCATCTGATCCTGATGATGATGTTGAGGACGAAGATCCCAGGAGTTTTCGGTCAAAGCCTATTATCCTACGAATCCTCACTATCCTGGCAGGTCCTTTCATGAATTTCGTTGTGGCTTTCGTTCTGTTTGCCATAGTCTTTGTATCAGTGGGTGTGCCTTCAGCTGTGATTGGAGAGGTGTACCAAGACACACCTGCTTGGCGCGGAGGCATCATAGCAGGGGATAGGATTATCTCAATCGATGGCACGCGTACTGACACTATTACTGATGTGAAGGACAAGATTTGGCAAAGTCCCGGACGCCAATTGACTTTCACAATTGAGCGGGACGGAGCAATAATTGGGCGTGTAGTGACTCCGGAGAGAGATGAGAGTGCCCATGGCGGAGTCATAGGCGTAATGCTTTCAGAAATCTGGGCGCGTAGAGGTTTTCTTGAATCTGTAAGTCGAGGCGCAAGTTTCACCAGGAGCATGTCAAGGAATCTCCTTGTTACTCTCTGGAGAATGATCACAGGTAAGGTGAAACCGGATGTAGCAGGCCCTATAGGGATCGCTCAAGCAGTAGGACAGACCGCGAAGTTAGGTTTTGTCAATGTCCTTTACCTTGCAGCCTTACTCAATGTGAATCTTGGACTCCTGAACCTTCTTCCAATACCTGTTCTTGACGGAGGATGGATCGTACTCCTTCTGCTCGAGGCTATACGCAGGAAGCCTCTCAGTGTAGAGCAAGAGGCGTTTGCCAGAATGATTGGCATGGCTATCCTCGGACTCTTGATAGTCTTTGCCACATTCTCTGACATTGCCAGGCTGGGCGTGCTGGGAGGTTGAGCATGAAGGAGGAGTGATCCTTGCTCGGGATTACAAGACGTAGATCCAGACAGGTTATGGTGGGGCAGGTAGGCATAGGAGGAAACGCTCGTATCTCCGTCCAGTCAATGACGAAAACTGATACCCGGGATGTCGATGCAACCCTATCTCAGATACGGAGTCTTAAGGACGTGGGCTGTGACATAGTAAGGTGCGCTGTCCCTGATATGGAAGCAGCCATGGCCTTACAGGAAATCAAGAAACGTTCCCCTCTTCCCGTGGTAGCGGACGTTCATTTTGATTATCGGTTAGCCCTGGCTGCTGTCAGGGCAGGCGCTGATAAGCTACGGATAAATCCGGGTAATATCGGAGGTAGAGAAAGAGTTGCCAAAGTGGCTGAAGCTGCTAAGGCACAAGGGATTCCCATAAGGGTCGGTGTCAATTCAGGCTCCATACCCAGGGACGTACTGCAGAAATACTCAGGGCCCACCTGGGAAGCTTTGGCAGAAAGCGCTAAGAGGAGCATATCTCAACTGGCAGATGAAGACTTCGAGGACATAGTGGTGTCATTGAAAGCATCAGATGTAATGACCACGATCGAAGCTTACCGAGCTTTGGCCGGGCTTTGCGATTTCCCGCTTCACTTGGGTGTTACTGAAGCCGGCGGAGTCAGAACAGGTACAGTGAAGTCTTCAATTGCCCTTGGAACACTACTTATGGAAGGTATAGGCGATACGATTCGCGTATCACTTACCTGTAAGCCTGAGGAAGAAGTGCGAGTGGGCATTGCAATCCTTTCAGGCGTAGGAATCGCGGTAGATAGCGTAGAAATAATATCATGTCCTACTTGCGGACGCTGCCGCGGAGATCTTATGACGATTCTGAAGGATGTGGAGGAAAGGCTTGAGGGATTCAGGTATCCGATTAAGGTTGCTGTAATGGGATGTGAAGTCAACGGTCCGGGTGAGGCAAGGGAAGCAGACGTCGGGGTAGCGCTGGGTGAGAAATCAGGATTGATTTTTTCTGAGGGTCGTCCTCGCGGACGTGTTTCGTCTGAAGACATTGTGCCAAGATTAGTGGAAGAAGTTGTAAAAATAGGCAAGCAAAAAGCCAAAGCAAAAAATTCTTTAAAGTCTTCCAGGGAGATGGGTTCAAGTGAAAGTATCGGTAATAATACCTGCTTATAACGAAGGCGCTCGCATACAAAAAGTAATCTCTGCTGTAAAGAGAGCCGGCTTGCCTTCGGAGATCATAGTAGTAAGTGACGGCTCGACAGATGATACAGTGGAAATTGCAGGTTCTGAGGGAGTGAACGTTATAGAGCTTCCGCACAACCAAGGAAAGGGAGCTGCTATGAAGGCAGGTGTGTGTTCTACAGACGCTGAAATCTATGTATTCATAGATGCGGATTTGGTAGGCCTTACCCCCGGGCATGTGGACAGCCTGATTCGTCCTATTGCGGAAGGAGAAGCCGACGCGACTCTGGGGGTTTTCGGAGGAGGAAGAGTTGCTACGGATTTTGCCCAGAAGATGACTCCCGGGCTTTCGGGCCAGCGTGCGGTGAAGGCTGAATTCCTCAAGAACCTTCCTAGTATTGAGGAGTCAGGGTTCGGGGTTGAGGTCATGCTGAATAAACATCTTGAGCGGCAACATGCTAAGGTTAAGCGAGTTGAACTTCACGGAGTATCCCAGATCCTCAAAGAGGAGAAAATGGGAGGTCTGGAAGGTTTGGCTGCCCGCATTAAGATGTATAAAGATATTGTGACCCACATGAAATAGGGCAAGACTCTTGCGTAGCCGGTACCCTCAATGTAGCGAATTTCGCTGTGGCGCGACACGTAGAGTAGAGGAGCAGAGGCTACTTGACGCATGGCTTTGCCTGAGGTATCATATCCACAACTGAATATCTCGTGAGATTAGATTCGATGATGAAGAGGAGTAGGGTGACGCTGCCCGAAGAGAGGGAGGCCGGATTGAGGTGGGAGCCTCCTGGGATAAGCGCACGTCGAAGGTCGCTTCTGAGTGTTAATATCCAACAAGATACGCCTACCGGCGTATCTTCAGTAGATGTTGACGGGAGGCCCGTTACAGCCGAAAGAGAGTTCGTAGTATCAGGCCGGAGAATTGTGCGCTGATCTACGAGAAACAAGGTGGTACCGCGGAAGCAGGCTCCTTTCGCCCTTGAGGTGAAAGGGGCCTTTATGATTTCCAGAAGAATTAGCACGTGAAAGGGGGAAGACACGAGGCTATGAGAGATGAAAAGAAGGCTCCGGAAGAGAAAAATCAAAGCAACATGCCTACTGTCTATGATCCTTTGGAATTTGAGGACAGGATCTATGAGAAATGGGTCGAGAGCGGGCTTTTTCATCAAGAAGTCCATCCCGGAAGTGAGCCTTTCTGTATAGTGATTCCGCCACCGAACGTTACAGGGGCGTTGCACATAGGGCATGCTCTCGATAACACTCTCCAAGATATACTGACAAGGTGGCACAGAATGCTTGGGCACAACACCATATGGATTCCAGGGACGGACCACGCAGGCATTGCCACGCAGGTTAAGGTTGAAGCCTCCCTTGCAGAGGAAGGCTTGACCCGGCACGACCTAGGAAGGGAAAAATTCATAGAGCGTGTCTGGGAATGGAAGCACAAGTACGGCGGGGCTATCAGACATCAACTTGAGAGGCTTGGCGCGTCCTGTGATTGGCAAAGGGAAAGGTTCACTATGGATGAAGGCCTTTCCAGAGCCGTCCGCCGGGTTTTCGTAAGTCTTTATGAGAAGGGGCTCATATACAAAGGAGCCTACATTGTGAATTGGTGCCCGAGGTGCCACACGTCTTTGTCCGACCTTGAAGTCGAACATGAAGAGACAGAAGGGGCTCTTTACTATATTAATTATCCCTTCTCCGACGGAGAGGGTCATGTACAAGTTGCGACGACACGCCCTGAGACAATGCTGGGTGATACTGCGGTTGCTGTAAACCCGGGTGACGCGCGATATAAGGACGTCATCGGCAGGCATGTCATCCTCCCTATCATGGACAGGGAGATACCGGTTATCGCTGATGAATGGGCAGACCCTGAATTCGGGACAGGAGCTGTCAAGGTCACTCCTGCCCATGATCCGAATGACTTTGAGATTGGACTTAGGCATTCTTTGCCTTTAGTTAAGGTTATTGACGAGAATGGCCAAATGACTGAAGAGGCAGGGAAATACCAAGGCATCGACAGGTACAAATGCCGGGAGGAAGTAGTATCCCAGCTGCAAGCTACAGGGCGCTTGGCCAAGATTGAAAAGCGCGCCCACTCTGTGGGACATTGTCAGAGGTGTCATACATCCGTTGAGCCTTTGGTTTCCAAGCAATGGTTCGTGAAAATGAAACCCCTTGCAAAGCCTGCAATCAAAGCTGTTGAAGAAGGCAGAATCAGGTTTGTGCCTGAGAGGTTCCGCAAAGTCTATCTCAACTGGATGGAAAACGTCCATGATTGGTGCATATCAAGGCAACTCTGGTGGGGACACAGAATCCCGGTATGGTACTGCGACGAGTGCAAAGAGGCAATTGCAGCTGTGGATACTCCCAGCAAATGCCCGAAGTGTGGCTCAGGTACCTTAACCCAGGATCCCGATGTGCTGGACACATGGTTTTCTTCTGCCTTGTGGCCGTTTTCCACTATGGGGTGGCCTGACGAGACTCCTGAGCTCAGGCATTTCTATCCTACTTCAGTTCTAGTGACCGCATATGACATTATCTTCTTCTGGGTAGCCAGAATGATCGTAATGGGCCTGGAGTTTATGGAAGATGTGCCGTTTCATGATGTGTTGATTCATGGGTTGGTAAGGGCGTCCAGTGGCAAGAAAATGAGCAAATCCCTTGGCACAGGAGTAGATCCCCTGGAGATAGTTGATAAGTACGGCGCAGACGTGCTTAGGTTTACTCTGGTCATGGGTAATACACCAGGTAATGACATGAGATTCAGAGAAGAGAGGCTGGAGGCAAGCAGGAACTTCGGGAACAAGTTGTGGAACGCGTCAAGATTTGCCATTATGAATCTTGATGACTTCAGCCTTGATTCACCGGGGGACGACAGTCTTTCCGCGTCGGACATAGGTTCAAACTTGACATTGGCTGACAGGTGGATAAGGAGCAGAGCCAACAAGATTGCAGGTGAAGTATCCGGGTACCTGAATGAGTATGAAATCGGCGAGGCTGCCCGAGCCTTGTATAATTTCACATGGGACGAATTCTGTGACTGGTACATTGAAATCGCAAAATCAAGGCTATATTCCAGTGACGCAAAGGCCAGGAAGTGCGCACAGTACGTCTTATGGGAGACTCTTAAGAAAACGCTCGCACTTCTCCACCCGTTTATTCCCTTCATCACTGAGGCGATATGGGGCTTGCTGCCTGAGACTGAAGGAAGCGTCATGATTTCCGAGTGGCCTATGCCTGATAACAGCCTGGATGATCCTGAAGCTGAGGAGGCTATGGGTGTCTTGATGGACACGGTCAGGGCTATTAGGAATATCCGTTCAGAGATGAACATACCTCCCCATAAAAAAATCGAAGCCGTTATTGTGGCAGACAGTTTCACCGGTCGTATCCTAAGGGACAATAGTCAGCTGGTGACTGCGCTTTCCGGACTTAGCGGTATGATGATAAAAGAGCGTCTGGACATGCGGCCTGAGAAAGCAGCTTCGCAAATAATATCCGGCGCCGAAATATATGTACCGCTTGTAGGAATTATTGACATTGATGTTGAAATTCAGAAATTAGAGAAAGATTTAGATGCCACACGAGCGGCAGCCGCCAGATCTCAGAAAAAATTAAGCAACAAAGGGTTCTTGGAAAAGGCGCAAGAAGAGATTGTGGAGAAGGAAAGAGAAAAGCTGGCAGAGTTTCTAGGAAAAGAGGAAAGGCTCCGAAAACGCCTAAACGAACTCAAGGAGTGACACTATGAATTATGAAGAAGCCATAGCCTTTCTGCGGGAACTCGGCAAGTTCGGCATACATGTAGGCCTTGAGCGAAGTGTTGCCTTGTCGCGGGAAACCGGTAACCCTGAACAGAGCTTCTCCATAGTGCACGTGGCAGGCACCAACGGAAAAGGTTCAGTGTCTGCTATGATTGACTCTGTGCTCAGAGCCGGTGGTTTTCGCGTTGGCCTTTATACATCTCCGCATCTTTCGTCCTACAATGAGCGAATTCGGGTCGGGGGGCGCTCAATTCCCAAAGCAAGATTAGCGGAGCTAATGACCGAATTAAGACCTGTTTTCCAGAAAATTGCGGGGGACCCTGAACTGGGCCCCCCAACTGAGTTTGAAATGGGAACCGCACTTGCTTTTCTGCATTTCGCCTGTGAGAAGGTGGATTTTGCCGTAGTTGAGGTGGGACTTGGTGGCAGGTTGGACTCAACTAATATAGTAATGCCGAAGGTTTCAGCGATTACAACCATCAGCTTGGAACATACAGGTATACTTGGGAACACGCTGAAGGAAATCGCCCGAGAGAAAGCGGGAATCATCAAACAAGGTGTCCCGGTTGTTGTGGGACGTCAAGATCCCTCTGCCCTCCAAGCGATAGAGGAAACAGCAGCCATGAAGTCTGCACCTGTAACACTGTTCGGCAAGGACATAGAGTTACACAGGAAGTCCAAATCCGTGGAGGGACAGTCCTTCTCAGTGAAGGTCGGAGACCGCATCTATGACTCCCTGGAGATTCCCCTTATTGGGGCACACCAGGTCGACAATGCGGCTGTCGCAGTAGGTGTCATAGACGCCTTGCGGCAACTAGGGGTAGATATAGGGGAAGGACAGCTCAGAACCGGGCTTAGGCTTGTATCATGGCCTGGAAGACTCGAGATACTACAACGGCGGCCGCTCGTTTTGGTTGACGGCGCCCATAATCCGGACGGTGTCAGGAGACTCCGGGAGGCAATTCCCGAGATAGTCGGTAAACGGCCTGTTACTGCCGTGGTCGGTATATCCCGGGATAAGCCGGTTCAGGAGATGGTATGTGAAATCTCAAAATTCGCCGATTCCTTCATTGCCACAGAAGCGTTATCATCAAGGAGCGGTATGACAGACCCTTATCAGCTTCTGGAACTTGCCGAGAGAAACGGGGTTCCGGCTAAGGTTGTAAGCAATCCGTTGGAGGCTGTAGACAAAGGGCTGGGAGAAGCAGGGGACAACGGTGCGTTGGTGGTCTCGGGATCCATCTACCTTGTGGGTAATGTGCGCAGGCACCTTTTGCAGACGGCAGGGGAATTTCCTATGAGCCACAGAGTAGTGATATTCGTCGGCGCTTTTGGGTCCGGGAAGACTGAGGTTGCGCTGAATTTCGCAAAACACTTGCAGGCGCCTGGCAAGGAAGTTGCCATCGTTGACTTTGATATTGTGAATCCATATTTCAGATCCCGTGAAGTTGCTTCAGTTATGAAAGACCTTGGGATAGGCGTCATCTCGTCCAGCCCCGGCCTGGAGGCTGCTGATCTGCCGTCAATTTCTCCTGCCGTACTCCGGGCTTTTCAAGATCCCGCACTTCAAGTAGTGTTTGATGTGGGGGGAGATCCTGTAGGCGCTAAGGCGCTTTCCGGGTTCAGACGGCAATTTAAGGCTGCAGGTTATGATATGTATTTCGTGGTAAATGCGAATCGCCCTTTTACTCAGGATGTAGCAGGCGCTTTGGCGATGCTTGAATCAATTGAGAGAGCATCTCAGCTTTCTGCAACAGGGATAGTCAGCAATACCCACTTGGGCAAAGATACCAAACCAGAGGATATCCTGAGAGGAATAGAGATTTCTGAGTCCCTTGGCAGAGAGCTGGATCTTCCTTTGGTATTTGCATGCGCCGGGCCTGATATAGCTGAGAGCGTCGGAAATTCCCTCGGGACCAGGCTGTTGACACTTGATCTTCATATGCGTCCTCCTTGGGAGCGGATCTCTTAATTGCTTAGAAGGAAAGTCTCGTTACATGAGGTAATATTACTAGATAGACGGCGCTAAGGAGGGATGCAGGATGCCGGAGCGAAAAACCAGATCCAAGGAGCAATCCATATGGCTTGTGTTGGTATGGGTCGTGACTCTTGCAGCCATGGTAGGACTTGGTGTCTTGCTTGGTAAGTATGTGTTGAGTTATTGCGCATCGTCTTTGCAGACGCCACGGTCCAGCCAGACCCCGACAACCAAATCGACTTTAGCAGGTAGCAATGACTCACAAAGTGGCGGAATGTCAGCATCTCCGATTTCTCCCGGGTCACAGCATGTGCCAACCGCGACTCAGCCGGAAGAGCCGGATGTTACTGCTCACGGAACGACAGAGACTGCGTCAGGAACAGGTGGGTTGACAAGCGAGTCTGTCCTTTACAAAGTCCAAGTGGGAGAGTTCTATGACAGAAGTGAAGCAGAGAAAGTCGGCCGTGTGCTTGAAGGAGCAGGATATCCTGTTTTCATTACGCCTGGGACACCACATAGGATTCAAGTAGGCGCATTTCAGAACAAAGCTAACGCTGATTCCCTTAGAGAAGAGTTGGAAGCTAAAGGGTATTCTGTGGTCATCCAAAGATGAATTACGGTTCCGGACGGAGGGTTGAAGCCAGGTGCAACTAAGGGATGTAGCCAGAATTCTTGAGGCGGAAGTCCTGACATGCGAGGATAAGCTGGATCTTACGGTTGAAGCAGGTTGTGGGTGCGATCTCATAAGTGACATGTTAGCGTTTACGAAAGAGAGGATGATTGTCCTCACCGGGTTAGTATCGCCGCAAATTATCCGTGCGGCGGAGATGGTAGATCTTGTTGCTGTTGTCTTTGTTCGCGGCAAGCGGCCTACTCCTGACATTATCGAATTGAGTAATGAATTAGGCCTCCCAATCATGTGCACGCATTATCCGTTGTATGAGTCAGCCGGCCTTCTGTTTACTGCAGGCTTGCCCGGCTGGCGGCATTGGCCGCGTGCTGTGGGAGGAGCAAAGGATGCACCTTGAGTACCATGTTGTGGGAAGGGACTTTCAAGCTGCAGGAGGGGCAGCGGCAAAGATTAAAAGGACGCTCCGTCAGATAGGCATAGACGCAGAAACCGCCAGACGCGTGGGCATAGTAGCGTATGAGGCAGAGATGAACATAGTGATACACGCCTACCGCGGCACAGTCGGTATAGACATATTACCTGAACGAGTCAATATCTATGCTGATGATGAGGGTCCGGGTATTTCTGACATTGCCTTGGCAATGCAGGTGGGATACTCTACAGCTCCTGAGGATATCAGGGAGATGGGATTTGGGGCCGGCCTGGGCCTTCCCAACATGAAACGGTATTCTGACGAGCTTGAGGTGGAGTCGCAAGTAGGCTCCGGGACGAGTATTAGAGCAGTGATAAACTTACCGACGAAAGAAGGAAGTTGATCATGGGCCAGTTATTTCACTCAGTCTTGCTGATCGAGGAGAAGTGCCGTGGATGCACCAGGTGCATCAAGAACTGCCCGACTGAAGCTATTAGAGTGAGAGCCGGCAAGGCCAGGATCAACGCAGAAAGATGCACTGATTGCGGTGAGTGTATCAGGACTTGTGATAACCACGCGAAAACGGCTATTACGGATTCACTGTCCAGGTTGAAAGACTTCGAACATGTCATTGCTTTACCTGCTCCTGCCTTATTTTCGCAGTTCGGCAGGGAAGTTGACCCTCAAAGAGTGTTAGCCGCGCTCATAGACATTGGATTTGATGATGTCTTCGAAGTGGCTTATGGCGCAGATATAGCTACTTTCCTGACTGTAGAGTATCTCAAAAGAAGGCGCAAGAGAGGGCCTGCAATTTCTGCTGCATGTCCCGCTGTGGTAAGACTGATTCAAGTTCGCTTTCCTGCATTGATAGACTGCCTGATTCCGGTGGATTCACCTATGGCCTGCTCAGGCAAGCTTGCCAAGGAGATAAAAAGCCAGGAGCTTGAGATCCCCAAAGAGAACGTCGGTGCTTTCTTCATTACTCCGTGTCCTGCAAAAGTGACTTGGGTTCGTGAAGCTAACAAGCTTGGGACTTTTCCCGTAGACGGCGCCATATCCATCTCTGATGTCTATGGAGAGATTTCGAAAAGGCTTCCTGAGGTTTCGCCACCTTATCCTAAACTCAAAGCATCACCGACAGGAGTGGGTTGGGGGCGCTCCGGGGGGGAGCGTATTGCAGCCAGGATCGCCAAGAGCCTTGTGGTGGATGGAATACACAATGTCATAGACGTTCTGGAGCAATTGGAAATGGGCAAGTTGCCTGACATAGAATTCGTGGAAGCGCAGGCATGCATAGGGGGATGCGTCGGCGGGGCTCTGACTGTACTCAACCCGTTCATAGGCCGGATGAATTTGGAGGCTCTTGTGGATAAATCAGAGACGCCTCCTAACTTGTTTGAGGAGCTTGACAAAGGTTTTAATCTCCGGAATCGCCTCGGTGAGTTTGCGATACAACCTGATATTGTGGCAGTCCCTGCTTTCAGGCTTGATCAAGATGTGTCTCGGGCTATTACCAAAGCTGAGATGATAGAGAAGGTAGTCAGCGAGCTGCCTGGGCTCGACTGCGGTTCGTGTGGCAGCCCGCACTGTCGCGCACTGGCTGAGGATATTGTTCAGGGATTGGCAGTTGACACTGACTGCGTCCTTAAACTGCGCGAGGAAATTGAAATCCTTGCTGAGCAGCTCCTGGAAATGGCAAAGAAGAGCCCACCTGCTCTAAAGGAGAACGATACTTTCTCAAAGCCTGGGGAGTGATGGTATGAGTCATCAGGTGAGGGTGCGAGATATTGTAAACGAGCTGGGGTGCGAAGTAGCAGCCGGCCGAGGGTGGTTGGACAACCAGGTATCATTTGGGTACTCGTCAGATCTTCTGAGCGATGTCATGGCAGGCGCCGGGCCGGGCGATGTCTGGATTACTGTGCAGATACACCAGAATATCGTCGCTGTCGCAAGCCTTACGGGCGTTTCCGCAGTTGTAGTGGCAG
>DUVA01000142.1 GCA_012841305.1 Bacillota bacterium
ATGGTGATCTACTTAGGCATACTGCAGCATTTCCCGATGCTGAAAAATGTGCAGGCACCGGAAAAACGGCGGGCGCGTGCCTTATAGCCTTCCAAGACACATCGCCCGCCCCGCGCCCTATTCTGTATTGCTCGGACACAGCCTAAACAGGTTGCCACAGACCCTCGCTACCGTGGGGATCTCTCTTCACCGTCTTCCCCATTGAATTGCTGAACCTCCCCTAACACTTCAGCTGCTTCTTCTTCATTGACTTCAGTTAAGAGCATGTCGAGGAAATCTTCGTCTTCCGTGTCAAGCTGTCTCCTGAAGTGCCGTCTCAGAGGCCGCTTTTCACGGATGCCTGATGCCATGGCAAATCACCGTCCTCTGACAACAGTGTGCGCATCAAGACCTTAGGTTATTATCAATTTCCTCATACAAAGGATCAAGGTTCAGGGACGCCAGGCCAAGCCTCCCTGCTAATTCCTCTACACTGAACTCTTGTCCTTTGGAGAACAGCTCCTTTAGCACTTCTCCTGTCTCCGGGTAAGCATACGCTCTTTCTCCGAATCTCTGAACAAGGAAATCCCTTAACTGACCTTCAAAAATCCAGGCTCTGAGGTATTGTGCGGCATAAAAGCCGTCATCCAGGTCATCAAGATAATAGGCCCCGGGATGACGAATCTTCAAGGCATCCGACAGGAGGCTTGAATATTCCCCGGGCATGGCGGATATGTCGTCTCCTGCATGGAGCTTCAGTTCGTATAGGAGTTTGGCTGCGTATCTCCTCAGCATGTATAGCTTGTGGAGTGTGCTGAACCTTATGTACTCCTCCAGACGTGAACCTTGAGTGTATTCTGAAAGCCAGTGCTCATTCATTGCAAGGTACTGGAAGAGAAAAGCGTATGATTCTGTTACCGAGTTATCTCCTAAGTATTTGTATTCAAATTCCTGCTCCGGCAGGACACTTCCATAATGCCAGGCATGGCCTGCCTCATGCAGAATCGTGTGGTAATCGTCATATCCTCCGTGGGGCATCAAGACCAGCATAACCTCGTCTGGAACACGGAGAGGCGCACAAAACGCCCTTGGGGATTTTCCCTCCCTAATCTCGATATCAATGTGGATATTGGGATAGCTTTCACGGCCTAAGCCCATGCCACTGACAGTCGCCTCTAAGCTCGTAACAAGATTAGTGCCGGGAAACATTCGGTCGAACTCAACCCCTCTGAAGAGGTATGAAATGTCATGGCGACTGACGTCTGAAAGCGGCATATCCAGATACATAGACGCTGCTTTCTCCATGTTATGAGTATAAATGCTATCAGTCTCGTCTAAGAATTGCTCCATTTTGTCTGCCAAAACATCCAAGTCCAGGCCTTTAATATCCGCATACAATGAGCGGTAGTTCCCGTACCCAAGATCCCCGGCCAAAGAATGAAGACATGTAATCCGCTCCTCACGAAGGGGATTGAGTTCACTCAGCACTTCCTGTCTTCTTGCCTCCAACTGTTCGCGGACTCGGGCATTAGGTTCATTGGCCAGCACTACAGGAGTCATACGAAATGGAATCTTTCGATTTTCAAACTCCACCACCGCCTGAGTCTCTGAAGAAACGATTCTGTCGGTCAGCTCCCTCACAGCCATATCTATGAATCCATCTGCTGCGAAAGCTGCCAGATACAAGCCGCGCCCTGAGGCCTCAGGCGAATTGTCATGCCTCAATGAACGAATGGGCTGCAACAGCTGCAAGACATTTTGTTTTTCGAAGAGATCTTGATAGTTCATGTATATCTCTGATGCATTCAGTGCATCTTTGAGTCCGGCACGGTTCATATAAAATTCCCGAGTGAGTTCACATATGAACTCCTCAGCTCGATTTCGATATTCTTCCGGATGCTCCATAACTAACACCTCTCATTTACCTGGAGAACACCGTCTTTGATTACGACTTTGTCGTCAATGACAAGCGTGGGCTGTAATATAATACCGTCGAGATGAATAGGCACATCGCAAGTACCACCGAACCCTATGTTATTACCCAGCGCAACATGGACGGTTCCAAGGACTTTCTCATCTTCCAGGACTTTACCTGTAATTATAGCACGATCATTCGTCCCTACGCCAAGCTCCGCGATGTTCCTTGCCGGCTCACCAAGATTGGCTATGCTCTCCTCCAGTATCCTAGCTCCAGACCCGCCTGTAATATCTCTTACATATCCTGAGTCCACTCTCATTCTGATTGCGTCCTCCAACACGCCTACCCCCGACATAGCGCCATCTATCACGAGCATGCCCTCAGCGGTCCCTTCCACAGGCGCAATAAAGGCTTCGCCGGCAGGAAGGTTGCCGAAATCGCCCGACATATGATATATACCGGTGTCGGGCCGGCCTATACGGGTCTCCAGCGACATGGTGATATCAGTCCCGCGGGGAGAAGTTATCCTAGCTGAATTCCCATTTGACAATATCTCTGCCAGTCTCTCACTCAACCGGGCAATCCTTCGATAGTCTGCAGTCAAAGTCCTTATCACCGAGTCTTTGGTAATCCCGGGCATTGACGCGACTCTTGCGCCGGCTGCATTTGCCTCACGCCTGGCCAGCGTGTGAGACAGCGATCGTGAGGTCGGCGCCATAACCACGTCAACCGCTTTCATGATCCGCGCCACAGGTTCAGGAGGCTCTTCACCATCTTGAGATCTTGCGATCATCTCCACAATAATGGCTTCCGCTCCTAGTTTCTTTGCCTCCTCCCAAAAAGCGTAGCCAACTTCACGCAATTCCTCATCAGTTATAACAAGCACGCTCTCCCCACGAGAGACTGCCATGCACTGAACCAGTGCCAAGCGCGCTGCTTGCCTAAGGCCTTCTTCGGGCTGTGTCATTTCCATGTCCTCCCTGGTGTAAATTGGGAAGCAAATCAATAAAACCGCTTCCATTGCTAGTATAGGTGATAATTTCTCTCTCATGCAGCATTTTCCTTCATATAGGCAAGATTCAGCCTGTCTTAGGCTGACCTGTGATCCACTGAAGCTACAAGGCAACTACACATAAACACGGTAAAAGACAAGATAATAATAGGGAAAGGCAGGCGCCAAACGAGAGGAGTGGTAGACTAAATGGTAAAGAAGATGGCAAAAGACTTATTCATTGACAGAAGGGTGGCAATAGACCCTGTACCCCTGGCAGGCAAGAAAAAAGGCACGATAATGTACAAAGGGCTCTTGTCAGTATCAGGAGCTGACTCAGTATATCTTTATTCAGGATATGATGAACACTGGGAAAACGCGAAATTTACGCCTATGTCCAAAGTAGACGATGTCACCTGGTCGACTGATGTGTCAATCGACGAAGACAAAAAATCCTTTAACTTCTGCTTCAAGGACAGTGCAGATCACTGGGACAACAACCACGGCCTGAATTGGGGAGTCGCAATTGTCTAGTTAGGGAAAAATCCTTGGGGTTGCCGGTTCCGGCAACCCCGGAGCCGGCGGTTTTAAGGTATAATACAAGTGACCGCCTTCGCATAAAATGCAGTAAGCGTGCATATGCAAATTCCTGGGCGGCTCACCGGAGGCGATGCCGTGTTTGGGTTACTCCCAATGATTCTCATATTTATTCTGCTGTTGCCGGCTTTTTTCTTTCTTTTCTACTTTAACATCGCAGCCATATCCTTCACAAAGCTGGGACTTTCTCCCCAAGGCGCGATGCTCTTGTTTGTCTTCTCATTATTAGGCAGTGTAATCAATATCCCGGTGTCAAAACACAAGATCATAGTAGAGGAGAAACCTGAGATGATATTCTCATTTCTGTTCTACTATCCTCCAAGGGTGCGACATCAAGTCATAGCAGTCAATGTAGGCGGAGCAGTCATCCCCACAGTATTTGCTCTATACCTCCTGGGAAGGGCACCTTTGATTCCCACACTCATATCTACCGCCATTGTTACATTGGCATCCCACGCCATGGCTCGAGTCGTTCCCGGGGTGGGCATATCCCTCCCAGCATTCATTCCGCCATTGGTTGCTGTAGGCTCAGCGTTACTCCTTGCAGGTGAATCCGCTGCTCCTGTAGCCTACATAGCCGGTTCTCTCGGTACACTTATCGGAGCGGATCTCTTGAATCTGAATAAAATCAAAAACATCGGGGCTCAGGTTGTGAGTATAGGCGGAGCGGGAGTTTACGACGGGATATTTCTGGTAGGAGTGATTGCAGCGTTTCTCGCAGCCTAATCTTGATTCGGAATGCTTCACTCAGCCTGCTTTTGAGCTTCACTTAGTTTGCTTTTGAGCGTCACTTAGCTTGCTTTCAAGCGTCACTTGGCCTACTTCTAAGCAGTAGAGACGGGCTGTTGACATTAGTCTATATGCAGCCGGTATGCGAGAAGTACATGAAAATGGTGGCCCCGACGGAATTCGAATCCGTGTCTTCGCCTTGAGAGGGCGATGTCCTTGGCCGCTAGACGACGGGGCCACACTAATACATGCTAAATGCTTCACTTTTCAGTTGCAATGGTATTCTACCGCGGAGTCTCTCGAATGTCAACAGCCTCTTCCAATTGCTCCCGCATGTCTCAGTGACGTGCTCGGTTTTCGAACACGTTATTGGAAACCGTGTGCTATTTTCGAACACACTTTCAAGAATAAGCCGGGGGGCGCCTGAAAATCAATGATTTTCCGGGAGCAGTGTCCTATTTTCGAGCACGCCTTCCGGGTTTGGTGTTCGCTTTTCGATCACCAAACCCAAATGACTCTACATAATGAGCGACTTTTGACGGTGTCTGTTCGAAATTCGAACACAGGTTCGGAGAACCGTGTGCTATTCTCGAACACGGTTGGAGACACCTCGACTAATTCCACGAGACACCTCGACTAATTCGACCTATCTGGGATCCTTCGTTGGCAGCCACATTACGACTTTGTTCTTACCGTCCCGTTTAGCCTGGTAAAGAGCGGCATCGGCATTTCTTATCAGGTCGTCTTTGGTATCAGCGAAAGTCGGATATGAACTCATGCCTATACTTACTGTCAGCTTACCGCCGGGCAAAACTGCCTGATTGGGGACATGGCACTGTTCGATGCATTCCCGAAGGCGTTCAGCTGCAGCATAGGCTTCAGTCTCATCAGTCTCAGGGAGAATGACCGCAAATTCATCCCCGCCGTAGCGGGCAGGGAAATCCACGTCACGCACTGACTGCTTTATGGTTTTGCCAAGCTGCTCCAAAACCTGATCTCCGTCCAGATGTCCGCAGAGATCGTTATATATTTTGAAGTCATCTAAGTCAATCATGAAAAGAGACAGGGGACGGCCATAGCGTCTTGCCCGCTTCATTTCTGTGCCTAACAGGAACTTAAAGTGCCCAAAATTGTAAAGGCCGGTCTTCTCATCGGTAATGGAAAGCCTCTTGGTCTCTTCATATAGACGGGCCCGTTCGATAGCGGAGGCTGCTTGACTTGCAGCAATGGAAGTAAGCTTTAATACAGCCTCACTGATAGCCTTTACTTCACTGCTGCTAAGAGTAATTATCCCTATAGGCTTGCCTTCTGCAATCAAAGGGACTGACATCCACGATTGAACGTGATCATTTACCCCTTTGATTGGTTGCCATCTGGGCTCTCTCTTGACATCTTGAAAGACTAGGGGCGCACGGTTCTCAAGCGCGGCTTCTATTAGCCAGTGTCCTGAATTGAAACCGTAAGCTTGATAGGCTTTAGCGTTAACACCCATTGACAACTGAATTTGAAATTCCTCCGCCTCACTGCCGGCAAGATAAAGGTTGCAGGTATCATATTCCGTGACTTCCATGAGTTTCTCAGCGATTACCCGTAGAGTAGTCTGAAGGTCGAGACTGGAGTTTACAACCTGGGTGAGATCATAGAGAACCGAAAGCTCATTAATCCTCTGTTTTAAGGCAGTGTTTAACGTCTCCAGCTCGTGGGCGTAAGCTTCCAGGTCAGAGAACCTGGCGCTTTTCGACTCTATGTACTCACGGTGCGCGAGCCCATAAGCCATCATGCTTTCCAGGAGCAAGCTAAAAGAATTGAGTATGATCTGAGGCGCCTTAAGGGGCGTATTTTCACTGATGACCTGTTCCACCGCGTGCATGTGGATGTCTACAATATCCTCAGGGCCAAGCCCTTGCTCCACAAACCCCTTGCTGAGTTTAGAAGCCTTGTAAAGCACCCTTTCACTGCCATCATCGGTAAATTCCCGAATTAGATTTGTGTATTCTTCTCCAAGATGCTCCAGCACAAAACGCCCTCCCGGCATCACTGTTATCTTCCTATAATGACCGTAGCGTCATCCGTTTTGGCGCCGTATTGCTCAATTATCCGCTCTGCTGCTTGCTGAACAGTCAGCCCCCACTCTGTAACTAGAGAATCCATTGAGTAATCTTCTCTTACACCGTCTGTGTGCAAGATAAGAGTGTCGCCTTGACAATATGGCCACTCTGCTACGTGAACTGTCTTCGGCAACTTATGACCTACTATTCCTCCGGCCGGAACAGGGTTCAGCCGCCGGTCAGACAGCACCCGAAGAATGATATTTCCGACAATTAGACTTGACCAAACCCTATCCTTGAGATTGAGATGACAAAGTCCAATCACTGCACCTCTGGTGCAAGCCAAACCCGCATGGCATAACCTGAGAACGTCCCTTAAGTCAACCTCTGACCCATGTGCGCCGGCACATGTATCAATAATTGACAAGGCCTTTTCCGAAGCTTCTGCTGCAGCAGCACCATGTCCTAACCCATCAGCCAATGCAATAAGCCAACCGCTCTCTATCTCCCTTATCAGGTAAGCATCGCCTGACACAAACTCCCCTTCTATAGGGCGCCCAAACGCGCCGAATATCAAGCCTTCCACTTCCTTGCGACAATGGTAGTTCCTTGCCCGAGCTGAGAATCTATGCGGAATGTGTCCATGAGGCGCCTTGCCCCCGGCAGTCCCGCTCCTAAACCTCCTGCTGTACTATAGCCATCAGTCATTGCAAGTTCAATATTTGGGATGCCCGGCCCTTTGTCCGCCACTAAGATCTCCAGGCCTTCTCTCTCTCCCTCACAAAGAGCGCGAACTACAATTGAACCCTCTTTCGCGTAAAGCACGATGTTACGAGCAAGTTCAGAAATGGCGGTAGCAATACGCACCTGATCGACAGTGGAAAACCCTAACTCTTTGGCCACTTCTTTAGCACACCGGCGGGCGGCAATAATGTCTAGTTCGTTCTCTATACTTGACCTGCGTTCAAGCATTGACTATCATCGCTCCTTGCCGGGATTTCTCAACTTGTCCAACCCCTTCTGAAGGTTAAGGGCTGTATCAATACCTTCTAGACTAAGCCCCATTTCCACAAGGGTAATGGCTACAGCCGGACTCATCCCTGCGATTACCACAGGAACCCCCATGAGTTTTGCGAGTCCACGGATGTCAATGAGTGTCTTGGTGACAAAGCTATCCACCACATCCAATACTGTCAGGTCTATGATGAGCCCGTTGGATTTTGGCTGCGTAATTTTGCTAAGTAAGGCCTGCTTGAACTCGATTACGTCTTGATCATGCAGAGAGCCCTGGACTGAAGCAATCCAAAAGTCATCGATCTTAAGAATTGGCACCTGTTGTTGCATCGGGGACACCTCCGCCAACTCGTCTCAGTTCATAGTTGTGCCACTCAAAAGCAAGCTTGAGCCCGGCCTGAAGTGAATTCTTCGTGACTATCCTCCCGAAGTCAATGCCGAGTTTCACAATAGTCTGGGCAAACTCAGGACGGATGCCGACTATGATACAGCGCGCGCCCAGAAGCCTCGCTGCTTGGACAGTCTTCATCAAGTGATGGGCTACTTGAGTATCTACAATGGGAACTCCGCTGATATCAATAAGAACCGTATCAGCCTGAGCTTCCACAATTCCGCTTAGCAGGTTGTCCATGATCTGCTTTGCACGTCTTGTGTCTATCGTTCCTATGAGAGGCAACACAAGTATCCCGTCTAATAGGGGTATGACAGGAGTTGAAAGTTCAAGGAGGTAATCCTTTTGCTTTCTAATTACTTCTGCCTGTGCCTTGACGGTTGACTTAGCAAGAATCATCATCGCTTTATTCAGATACTTTTCGAGGTATCCGGCAATCCGAGATACTCTATCCGGTTCTTCCCGGTACTTTGTTCTTGCTGCTTCTTCGGCACTTTCCATAAGAATTTCGATAATCCGCTGTAGAGGCTCCACATCACGGCCGTACTTCACAGCTTCTCTGGCTAAACGCCCAATTTCCTCCCCTGTCTTAGCCAAAGTATCACCCTGTATGTCTTGGAGCAACGCGCTCCAGAGACGGTCAAACACTATCTCCCTACTTCCCTGGTAGCCTTCACCTGATCCAAGGATGGCATCATTTACTGATGACTTGATACACTTACCGATTATCTCGTCCCTTGAATCAGCCCAAAACTCTACGATTTCTTGTTCCATTTGAAATCCTCCCGATAGCCGGCGTTAATTCGACAAAACACGATATTATTTCCTCCTAAGTTTACCAGTTACACCTAACCGAAGCAAGCGCGGGTTCTTGAATTAGGGTATTGCCAGTCGAGGTTTGATAGCGTAGGTCGAATGTCAAATAGCGCAGGTTTGACAGAGCAGGTTTGACAGACTAGAAAGGGACGCCTAACGGATTAAGCGTCCCTCATACCTGGGGAGGCATCAGTCCAGGGATTAATGCCTGCGTTTCTCCGGTTCCGCAATGGTCAAAAGGCGCTCCTCGATATCTCCGGTGTCATCCTGAGGCAGCAATTTGCCTTCTTTATAAAGCTTCACTATCTCTAACTTGGAACCAAGCTCCTTCAGACGCTCAAGAATATCCAATTTAGTGAGCCCGTCGAGATCATTGGACATAGAGTCAACTCCCCTCTTCCCCTAGCGTACTCTGGCCAGAAGCACCTTGTCGATATCAAGGATATCATTCTCTGTGCCCGCTGCTTTGCTAAATAGGATCCTGGCTGCAGTAGCGCTAGCCGGCGCAGTTTCAGTCACGTCTTCGTATGTCAACCAGTACAACTGCATTCCGGACGTCGCAGAAGGCACGAATAGGCTAAGTCCGATGCCAATTACAACTCCGGCAGCATTGAGCCACTGCACCTGTACTGTCAGGTTGCCCGGATCCAACTCGACAGGTGACTCTACTGCGAAGCTGAATATGAATGACGCTTTAAACAGGCCGACAATAGGCACATCCTGCCACAGGCTGGCGACACCAGGGCCCATTCGGGCAGTAGCAGTGCCTTCGAAAGGGTAAACGTCCGCAGGAATCACATTAGCAGAGGTCCAACCGGCAAGCCCTGCTTCGAAGCTAGGGTTTTGCACAAGATTACTAGCCATGAATCTTCCTCCTTGTCTACTACTCGAAGAGACAGAAGCTCTTCTGAGACAAGATATGTTTTGAGCTGGCAAGGGGTGCAGGCTTGACATCTGGCGCACATGACAAGCTTACTAAGATATTGAGGAAAGAAAGGTATGACAAACATAGATCGGAGAAATAGGACACAAAAAATCTCCTATACAGTCTTTGCTTTGCTGCCTCACGATTCAGGCGTTGCAAACCACTGATAATAGGAGAGCCGGAAAAAACATTGGCTGGGGAGGGAGGATTCGAACCCCCGCATACAGATCCAGAGTCTGCTGTCCTACCCCTAGACGACTCCCCAGCGCACTATTATCTTGGCAAAGAAATTCTAGCACATGCCGGCGTACGCGTCAAGGTTCAGTCCGCTGGCTTACTGTTACATCTTCTGGCTTACTGTTACATCTTTTTGAGAGCTGAATCGATCCTTCGGCAGCAAGCGTCCTTACCCAGAATCTCAATGACCTCAAAAATTCCCGGGCTTACAGACCGCCCTGTCAGAGCTACACGGAGAGGATGGATGACTTCTCCTGCCTTTCGTCCGACTTCCTTGGCATATCCTCTGATGACTTCTTCCGCAGTCTGTCTGTTAAAGGGGCTTGTCGCCTCAAGCCTAGGCTTGAGCGCCTTAAACGTCTCAGGCACATAATCGCGGGTCAAGAATTTCTGATAGGCGTCTTCGTCAAACGCAACCTCTTCAGTAAAGAAGAAATCTCCCTGATCGACAATATCACTGACTGTACGTATCCTCTCTTTCAGTATGGCGACAACCGCTTGGGTCCTAGAGAGCTCTTCATTGCTTGGCTTCGATGAAACCAAGCCGGCCTTGATCAAATGATCTATCGCAAGATCAGCTAAAACCTGGGTATCTGTCTCCCGAATATAGTAGCCGTTCATCCACAGTAGTTTATCAGGATCAAAGATAGCCGGATTTTTGGAGACTTTGTCCAGCGTAAATTTTTCGATGAGCTCTTCACGCCCGAAAATCTGCTGTTCCGCATCATACGCCCATCCGAGAAGAACCAAGTAATTTACGAGAGCGTCAGGGAGATACCCTGCGTCTCGGTATTGCGTAACTGAAGTAGCGCCATGCCGTTTGCTCAGTTTTGTCTTGTCTTTTCCGAGTATCATTGACACATGAGCAAACCTTGGAAGTTCAAATCCTAAAGCCGCATACATCATGATTTGCTTGGGAGTATTAGGCAAATGCTCGTCAGCGCGGATCACATCTGTAATCCTCATCAGCGCGTCATCAACTACAACAGCGAAGTTGTATGTGGGATACCCGTCAGACTTGAAAATGACAAAGTCCTCAATAAACTCATTTCGAAAAACCACATCGCCCCTGACAATGTCATTTACGACTGTTTCTCCTTCAGCCACCTTGAACCTTAGTGCAGGTTGCCTTCCTTCGGCTTCGAAGGACCGTATTTCCTCAGGCGAAAGATTTCTGCACCTACCGGAGTATCCGGGCGGCTTTCCTTCCTTCATAGCCGTCTTCCGGGCTTCACTGAGCTCTTCAGGTGTGCAGTAACACGGATAAGCATAGCCTGACTTGACAAGTTTATCCGCATACTCCCGGTAAATATCCAGCCGCTCTGACTGGAAGTACGGGCCATACTCTCCTCCCACTATAGGGCCTTCATCCCAGTCCAGCCCCAACCATTGCATACTCTCAATGATTGCGTCTGTTGAGGCATCGGTAGATCTCTCCACATCAGTATCTTCAATCCTCAGGATCAAGGATCCGCCGGCGTGCCTCGCAAAAAGCCAGTTAAACAACACTGTACGCGCGCCTCCGACGTGAAGGTATCCTGTCGGAGACGGGGCAAACCTCACTCTAACTTCGCTCATAATCAGACTCCCCTCAAAACGCCTCATTGCCTTGCATTATATACCAGCATTAATACGCGTTCAAGGGATAGCGTAACCATCTAGAAGACATGGTCGTGCTGAAGACAACCATCATAAGGACATTTATCTAAACTCCGCTTGCTCACCGCAATGTATCTCATAGCTCCAATTTCGCCCTGAGTTGTTGTCCCAATTACCTGCATTGTCCACAAAGCAAAATTGCAGCCTGGAACACTGCTCAAAGGGAATTTCAACCTTCGTCTCAAAAGCCTTGTCTTCCACTTTGGACATGGAGATATCACTGATTCCGCTCCACTGGTTATGTCCGTAGCCCATGCGCAACGTTAGCTGCTCGGCGCCGGCCTTAGCCAGCATCCCGCTGTACTTAATGCTAATTTGATCCCCTGCGGTAATCGGTGTCGGGGACACATATACCCCGTCATCCACCCACGGAGAACCGACTGCGTACTGCTCTTCTCCTGCCCGTTCAGTGAACTCCCGGCCGAATTCTTCTGAAATCTCAACATCCGGCCTTCTCATCTTCTTGCTAACCCAGTCAACTATTCCTGCCATAGTCCTAGGACCCCCTTTGCTACCACAATTCCTTCAAGTCATGTACATAGTGTCTCTGAGCTGTCGAAAGAGTATAGATGCAATTTCAGGCTCACGTCTCATCTTCAGGCGGCCCGGTTTTTTTCCGGATATCCACAAACTCTCTGAGTTCAACCTTTTTGAATCTTCTCAGCCTTTCCATAACTCCGCTGAAGCTTTTCTCATTGAGCAAGAGATATACAGCAGTGCCTATAAGGACCAAAAGGATCACCGACACAATGGTGGAGGCTGCGACGCCCCCTTCCCCCTTAGCTCGCCGCGAAGCTTCTCCTTGCGCAGTGCGGCCGGCAGGGGTTACACCGTAGAGAACAGCGGGAATCGAATTGATGAAATTCACCATTACTCGCTCCGCTGCTTCTTTGCTGTTCTCATGAGAACCCATTTCGAAAAGCAAAGCTCGCGGTGAAAGGTCCTGATTGAACGTGGCGTCGCCATAAAAGATGCCTCGAACGAACCCTGGAAATTCCTTGTCCGCGTAATTTTTCAATGCAAAAGCGAACTGCTCATTGGCTTTGAGATTTGGGTTCTGCCTGCCGAGGACAATCATTACTTTTGCGCCTGGCTTGCCCATTACCGTAGTAGCATAAGCGCTAAGAGGCGCGGCATCCCGGTGCAGATCAAGAATTGCGTCAGGATTCTTCTTGAGTAGAGAAACAGCTGTCCTCCGTGATCGGGCATAAGCTGAACCGTCATGAGGCAGGTGCGATTCCCATGAATGGAAGCTTTTGAGGCCTACAGAATTCTTTAGACTGGCTGAAATTACCGCACCGACATCATACACATCACCGTGTGGAGCAACTGATGATGAACCACTGGTAGGAATATACGATTCGTCGCTGTGCGTATGGTAAATTGCTACAAGACGCCCCCGGGGCGCCAGGGTCGATGCAAACGGCAGTCCGATACGGAGAAATCCCAGCTTCAATGAGATTTCAGCTTGAAAAGCCAAAGCTTGGGTTTCCACATCCACTGCCCCGATGAACCTGGCCCAAGCCGTATGGCCCTCTACACGGGTCACACGATATCTATGGTTCTCCTCATCGACAAACTCATCGCCTGCTGCCACAACATGGCAAGTCTCCAGCAAAATCCTATTCGTGTCTTGATCAACGATAGTATACCAATGAGACGTATCTTCATCTCCTGCCCAAACCGTCCATGTCCTGAGAAAAGGCAAAACCGCGAGAATTACGATAACGCAAACAACCCGTCTTACCACGGATATCTCTATCCCTTCCTATACAGGTTTCTGTGCTAACACAGTTCACGTTCTTACCTTTATAGTATGGAGTATTTGTAGCAAAAAGATGAGCCCTGCAGGTTATGAGACTCTACAGGGCCTATCGAAATGTAGCGAGTTGCAGAAGCGCCAAGGTTAGGCCTTTGCTACAAGAGCTTTTGCCTTCTCCTCTGCCTTTCGCAGGACTTCCTGTTCATCTATGCCGGTCAGGACGCCGTCCTCCATGACTGACTCCCCATTGATAATAACGGTTGTTACATCACTCGCCCTTGCAGAATAGATGATATGGGAAGTGAGGTCATGCTTGGGATACATATGAGGCTTATTCATATCAAGCAAGATTATGTCAGCCTTCTTACCTGGCTCCAAAGAACCTATTTCAAAATCCATTCCCATAGCCTTCGCCCCTCCGAGAGTAGCCATAGCCAGGGCTTGCCCTGCGGGAATCACAGTTGGATCATCGTTCGCCAATTTGTGAAGAAATGCAGCCAGCCTGGCTTCTTCAAGTAAATCCAAATTATTGTTGCTTGAAGCCCCGTCTGTGCCCAGCCCTACCCTCACACCTGCTTTTAGCATGGCCGGAACAGGGGCTATTCCGGATGCTATTTTCATGTTGCTACCTGGATTATGGGCGACCCCGACCCCTTTTGCGCTGAGTATCTCGATATCCTTTGGAGAAACATGGACACAATGCGCAGCAAGAATCCTGAACTCAAAAAGGCCGATGCTGTCCATGAGTTCAATGGGAGACATGCCTCCATGCCGAGCTCGGGACTCCTCCACTTCGCCTCGTGTCTCAGACAGGTGTATGTGCATACCTACCCCATGTTCCTCAGCGGCTTCCATCACTTTCTCGAGGAAGTCCACTGGGCATGTGTACGGAGCATGAGGACCAAACATGGTTGTTATGCGGCCGCTTGCCTCCCCGTCCCAGGCCTCGCACAATTCTATGTTCTCTCTCAGAGCCCGGGAGGAATTAGGTGAAGTAGCGATAAGCCCCCTGGACAGGCTGGCACGAATGCCTGTATCCCTTACCGCTCTCGCAGTGTCATCCATGAAGAAATACTGGTCTGCAAATGTAGTGACACCTGCTCGAATCATTTCAATGCATGCAAGCATTGCGCCGTAGTAGACGTCTTCTGAATCCAAGTGAGCCTCAATAGGCCAAATCTTCTCTTGTAGCCATTCCATAAGGACCATGTCATCAGCATATCCTCTAAGGAGTGTCATGGCTGCATGAGTGTGGGCATTAACAAAACCCGGAAGGGCTATCAGACCCGATGCGTCTATACGTTTTAGAGCATTGTGGAATTCAGGAGGAGCAGGTGACCGGCCTGCATACACAATCTTACCGCCATCTATGGCAATAGTGCCTTTATCCACGACGGTAATCCTCTCATCAGCGCCTGACGAAGAAGGAGATATTATTGTCGCACCTTCAATAAGAATATCTGTTTTCTTTGCACACGCAGCCTGCGTCATCTCGATTCCCCCGTTCCTTCGGATTATGAGCGCCGGGAAGCGGTAGAGGCTTGTTCCCGTAGATTTACTTAGTTTGCCAGACTTGAGAGCACACTAATAGCCTTCCTGGCTCTTGCCAGCTCCAAAACAGACAACAAGTACCAGCCCTTTTCGCGATATGCAAGGCCTAGCAAGAGATGGGTATATTCATTTGACGGATCTATCGCCAGCGCAGCTCTGAGAACATCTATTGCCTCATCCATCTTGTCCGCCCTTGACAAGCTATACGCGTAGTAATGGTGGACCCACACATTCGTAGGATCCAACTTCGTCAGGGACCGAAAGCAATGGAGAGAATTCTCATATTCGCCGAAAGCGTAATACGCAAAAGCCAGCAAATTGAGGCTGACAATGTCATCAGGCGAATCCTTCACTTTCTCATCGTTTTCACGTATTATTTTTTTCCCGAATTCATCATAGTCGGAAGCTTCAATGACTCGGAACTCACGGGTGGCCTCAGGAATCATGCCGAGGTTTGCGTAAGCTACGGCTAACATCAAATGCGTGTTAAGATCCTGCACCGAATTCTTGCCAACGCCCTCCAGGATGCTTTCCCAATCCACCGATGAACCGGTTGTCTTCGTCTTCGCTGCTTCCGCATGAAGCAGCCCCCTATGAGACAAAGGACAAACCAAGACAAGGGCAGTTACCCATATCACAGAGAAAATCGCTATACATCTAAAGATGCCTGCATAACGTTGGTGTTTCATATTTCAAGCCCCTGCCTGTGTCAACATGGCCTTGCCGGTTTTTCACGGCAAAAGCAGTGCACGGCCTATCGTGACCGCCGGCTTACAGAATATCCGTATTGTCCTAGTTTCTCGCCGATAGCGTAATAGTCAGGACCTACATATGTAAACAGCTTCAGATTATCCATATTGACTCTTCCTTCAGCGGTAAGAACCCCATCCCTGGCGTGGACCGCCACTACCTCTCCTATAAAAAGCTCGTGGCTGCCGAGAACTATACTATGCCTTACTTGACACTCCATGTTAATGGGGCATTCATCAATATAGTGACACCCTGTCTCTTCGCCTTTAACAGGAGTCAAACCAAGCTCTTGGAACTTGTCTACATCCTTACCTGACACATTACCACAATAATCAGTGGCGTAGAGTGTCTCATTGTCAGGAATATTTATGCAGAATGTTCCTGTTTCCTTAATAATGCCATGGGAATACCTCATGAGGTTGATTGCTATTGACACCATAGGCGGTGTCCCGCAAGCCACGCCTGTCCACGCCACTGTAATGATATTGGGACGCCCGTCACTGTCAGTGCAACTAACAGGAACCGCAGGAATCGGATAAAGGTAATTCTTTAGTTTAGCTCTGGTCTTAGACATAGGGACTATCTCTCCTTTATGAAATCGTGTCAGGATATGACGTTCGAAGGAACTTAACAAGGGGGATTCCTACAAGCAGCACTGAAGCTGCTTCAGAAATCCCTATACTGAGCACAAATGCCCAGTAACTCGCCTTCGTCTCTGCCAGCAAACTAAGATATGCGCTGACAATAAAGGCGTTAAGTGCTATGGGCCAAAAATATGCAATAGCGCTCTTCCTGAACATCCTGGTGAGCGCAGCAGCCAATAATGTCGTAAGACTGCCTAACACTATATCCAAAATCCCGTAAGGCCCGATGATATTGGCCAAGAAACACCCGATAAACAAGGCAGGCACAGCTTCAGGATAGAGTATCGGAAGTACGGTCAATGCCTCTGCCACCCTGAACTGAAATTGCCCAAAACTAATGGGCGCAAGGGCATAGGTCAGTCCGACGTATACTGAAGCGATTACACCTGCACGCACAATTCTTCTTAGAGTGTTTTCTCTTCCTCTGTCGTCTTTTGCTTCCATTAGAGCACATCCTTGCTAAGTCAACGCACATGTTTGTATCTTTATGTGTTATGTATTATTCTCCTTTTGGCATGCAAGTCCTTCGTAGAACTTATCGCGAGAACTTATCGCGGAGTCTACGTTGCCAAGTAGGGCATAGAAAGCTCAAACTATTAACTGTTGGCGAGTCTCTGGCATATCAGTCATAGCATCACTGTTTTTCGAGGCAAAAACGTCGAAAATCACGTGATACGACTATAGACAATACTCTATCACAAGAGTAAACTCAACTACTGAAAAAGCGGGCGCCATAGGAGGGCGTCTTGGAGGTGATCATGGGGCCTGTGAGGCTTTTCCACCAAAGCCGAGCAGGGTGGCAGAAAACCGAGGTCTACCGAAAAGGCGAGTGTTTTCCGGCTATGACAAAAAAGCCCGAAAAAACTACAAAATACTGTTTTGACCCACATAACCATGATTAGAATGTGAGGGATGACCATGGGATTTATTGTAGGTCTGGCCTACAACTTGAAAAAGGACTGTCCCAGGTCCGACACGGAAGTTGAAGACGCTGACGCCGAATTCGAAGATCAATCAACGGTAGACCGTATAGCGAAAGCATTACGGGCCAGAGGACATCGTGTTGTCAAAATACCATATCGCCCCGGACTGCTTTCCAGACTGCAAAGGCTCAATGTGGATATTGTGTTCAATATCGCAGAAGGCTGGGAAGGCAGATGCCGAGAAGCAATCGTGCCTGCCATCCTTGAATCCCTCGGGATTCCGTATACAGGCTCAGATCCTCTTACACTTGCAGTCTGTCTTGATAAAGCTGTAACCAAAGCCATTATCTC
Organism: Bacillota bacterium; assembly: GCA_012841305.1. Classification (GTDB taxonomy): domain Bacteria; phylum Bacillota; class SHA-98; order UBA4971; family UBA4971; genus UBA4971. Next base: position 17,286 of record DUVA01000142.1, read on the forward strand.
TGCAAACGGCATCCCGACTCCATGGTGTTCAAAAGTCAATAACGTGAACGAACTTGCGAACCTCGGAGTTGATTCCCTGAAATACCCACTCTTTGTGAAACCTGCGTATGAGGGTTCCAGCAAAGGAGTAAGAGGTTCTTCCAAAGTTACGGATCCCGCCGGTCTTTTTGACATGGTAAAGTGGATAACAACTGTGTACGGGCAGCCTGCACTGATAGAGGAGTTCTTGCCCGGACGTGAATTCACCGTCGGGATAGTAGGAAACAGCGAAATCACGGCTTTCCCCATAATGGAGGTTCGCCCTGTTGCTGAAACAGAACCGGAATCGTTCGTGTATTGCTGGGACACTAAGCACAATAACCTGGAGCAGTTCTTGTGTCCTGCGCCGGTAACAGATGAATTAGCTGCCGCTATCCTCGATGTAGCCATAAGATCATATCGAGCCCTTGAATGTCGTGACCTGGCCAGGGTGGACGTAAGACTCGACGGCATGGGGGTCCCGAACTTCCTGGAGATCAACCCTCTGCCAGGCCTCTCTACTGTCAGTCTTTTCCCTGTCACAGCCATGGCAAGCGGACTCTCATTTGAGGAGCTTATAGACAAGATCCTGGAAGTGGCAGCAACAAGGACAAATGTGGAAGCGCGCAAGGCAGTCCAAGCCCAAAACCAACAAGTAATCGCGGGACAGCGTCATCGGACAGTGCCCTTACGCAGGTAGAGATATTGTCAGAGCCTACGGGACTGTCAATAGATTATCAAGGGACTATCAATAACAAGAGACTGTCAAGAGCAAGAGACTGTCAGACTAGCGCCGGCGCTGAACTTAACGGTTGCCGGCGCCAGTATTGCACAATAAGTACAGCGCTAATGTCAATATCCTCACGCGTAAGCATCAGTTGGTCGGTTTTCGACTACTTTTTTCAAAACGCTGCTTCAATTTCTACCCCCAAATGGGATTCTTGGAATAAAAAATGCACAAGTGGTAGGTTCTCGACCACCCCCAACGGCAAAGGTGGTTGTTTTTCGACCATATCTTTGGGCTGACGAACGATTTCAATACCTTTTTGAGGCTCAGGTGGAAGGTTTTCTACCACTTTTTTGGAAAAGGTGGCAGTTTTTCTACCACTCTTTCGGAAAATGTGGTCGATTTTAGAGCAGCAGTCCGCCGGTGAACCCATTTCTCACGATGAGGTGTTCTATATTCTACCCCCTTGAGGCATGATCGTGGTCGATAATCAACCATTAACAAGCCCTAAGGTGGTCGATTCTCAACCATCCAGGCAGTTGCGCTGAAAAAGGTGGTTGAAAAACAACCACCAAAGAGCCTCACGGTGGTAGTCTTTCGACCACGCAAACTATCGCCACGCCTGAAAGGTCTCAAGAACCTCAAAGTGTGCTCGAAAACCGGACACCTGTATCGCCGCACGTGATCGAAAATCGAACACTGACACCGCAATTTCCGGAAAA
>DUVA01000143.1 GCA_012841305.1 Bacillota bacterium
CCTCTTCGGCAGGTTGCATCCAATAGGCGCTATTCCCGCTGCAATCCTCTTTGGCATGCTTACGCTAGGCGCGGATATGATGCAACGGGCAGTGGCGATTCCGGCTGCTATCGTTATGGCAATTCAGGGGCTTGTAGTTCTGTTTGTTGTAGGCAGTGATGTTTTTGTGAGACATCCGGAGATTTGGCGTCGGTGGTTCAGGAAAGAGGACCCGGATACGCGAGGGAGGTTGGAGGCAGACCGTGCAGGGAGTGGTAATTAGTGATGTAATTGTCGGGATTCTTGCAACCGGTGTCAGGTTGCTTGCGCCGTTCTTATTCGCTTCGCTGGGTGAGATGTTCTGCCAACGTTCAGGCGTCTTCAACCTGGGTGTTGAGGGGATCATGATGATGGGCGCGTTTGCCGACTTCTTTGTCACCTTGCGGTTGGGGAATCCCTATCTAGGTGTTGTCATGGCCATTTTGACAGGAATTGTCCTGGGCCTGTTGATGGCTTTGATAAGCGTTACCATGCAAGCGCCCCAGGGAATCAGCGGAATTGGCTTGCACATGTTTTGCTGGGGATTGTCAGGCCTTCTCTTTCGCGTTTATGTGGGCTTCATAACAACCATAGAAGGGTTTAAGCCTCTTCCGATTCCTGGCTTGGCGAGCATTCCGATCTTAGGGCCTATCCTATTTCAACATAACTGGTTAGTGTACCTATCTATTTTGCTGGTTCCGATATCTGCGTTCGTTCTGTTTAAGACCAACTGGGGGTTGAAGGTCCGAGCAGTGGGAGTCACTCCTCAGGCTGCAGATACCCTTGGAGTAAACGTAAATGCGGTGCGCTATCAGTGCTTAATGCTGGGAGGAGCGTTGGCTGGTTTAGCAGGGGCATTTCTTACGGTCGGACAGGCCAATATGTATGCCGATAACATCACCGCAGGCCGTGGCTTTATTGCAGTGGCCCTAGTGTATTTCGGCAGGTGGAATCCAGTGGGTATCCTCCTTGGTTCTCTTCTATTTAGCATCATGAACTCATTGCAGCTCTGGATCCAGGTCCTGGGAATCAACTTCCCCTACGAATTTGCGGTCATTCTACCATATGTTGTAACCATTGCCGCGCTCGCAGTCGCTGTGAAGCATGTATGGGCGCCCACAGCCCTTGGCAAACCCTTTAGAAGGGAGTCTATATAGCAATAGGCGTCGAGGTGACAACGTACTGATCCGGAAGAGAGTTCTAACGCGTTCCAACGTGCAGGGTAGTCTCTTGAGGTATGGGTGAGAGTGAGAAGTAGGTATCGCTAAGTGTATGGACCGGTGAATACATGATACTGAAGCAATGAATAGGAGGAGGACATTTTGGTGAAGAGGTATACCAAGGTACTGACAGCGGCTTTTGTTTTGGTGTTGCTTATTGGTGTATGTGGTGGGTTTGTCCATGCAAGCAGTAAAGTCCGTATTGCTTTGGTTCTCGCTAGCACTACAGACGACATGGCTTGGAGTCAGTCCATGTATGAAGCCCTTCTTGCCCTTCAGAATCAGTTGGGTAAGGACAAAATGGAACTGGTAGTCAGTGAGAGGTTGGGGAATCCGGTGGACGCCGGAGCTGCAATCCGGCAATACGCAGACCAGGGATTCGACATAGTCATTGCTCACGGAGCACAATTCCAGGCCGTAGTATTTGAGGTAGCGGAAGACTTCCCTAAGACTTCCTTTGCCTACGGCAGCGCATTCAAAACCGCCCCCAACGTATTCGCATATGAACCTTTGGCTCAGCAAGGAGCCTACCTCAACGGTATGCTGGCCGGTTTCATGACAAAGACAGGGACAGTGGCAATTGTCGGCCCTGTCGAGTCAGGTGACGCAGTGAAGTACAACTACGGATTTGGGCAGGGAGTCATTGCGGCTAATCCTAAGGCGAACTTCAGAATCGCTTATACAGGATCCTTCGGTGACGTGGTAGGCGCAGGCGAATTGGCAAAGGTCCACATGGATGCAGGCGCCGACTTCCTGTCCGGTTCTGCTCAGCAAGCGGTCGGAGCTGTTAGGGCATGTGCTGAGAGGCCGGGAGTCTACTGGATGGCTACCGACATGGACCAGAGTTCGCTGGCTCCTGATACGGTTCTGGCTGCCCAGGTTTATCATTGGGAGAAGCTTGTCGCAGACATGCTTGAGCTCAGGAAGCAGGGAGTCATGGGAGGTAAACATCTGTATCTGTCCTTTGTAGACGATACCTTAGAGTTCAGGATCTCCCCGAGGCTGGCTGACAAGATACCTGCTGACGTCATAGAGAAGATCGAAAAAGCAAAACAGGAAATCATTGACGGGACTCTTGTCGTAGAACTGCCTACGGGAACTAAGTAGTAGAGGACAGAAGCTTTATGTTGGGCATGGGTCATGCGCCTGATGCGCAGTCAAGATCCATGGCGCCCTGCCAAGCTCAAAAACAGGATTCGGGTAGGTGGCCAAATACCATGGAGTTACAAGAGGGGCTTCGGATTAAGAATGTAGAGATGCGGGGGATTGTCAAGACTTTCCCCGGGGTTTTGGCAAATGATCATGTTGACATAGACGTTCAGGCTGGGGAGGTCCTTGCCTTACTGGGAGAAAACGGGGCAGGCAAAACTACCCTCATGAAAGTGCTATACGGTCTTTACCGGCTGGATAGAGGTGAAATACTCATCAATGGAGAGCCGGTAAGTATCTCGTCCCCGCGCGATGCCATCGACCTTGGCATCGGCATGGTGCACCAGCACTTTATGTTGGTTCCCAGTTTGACTGTGACAGAGAACGTGGTTTTGGGCCTTAAATCCTCCCGAGGCCCCTTGCTGGACTTGGAGCCTGCTGCCAAGCGTATAGAGGCGCTTGCTTCCAAATACAACCTGGCAGTGGATCCTTATGCTCCTGTCTGGCAACTCAGCGTTGGAGAACAGCAGCGTGTGGAAATTATCAAGGCTCTATATAGAGGGGCTGAGCTCCTCATTATGGATGAACCTACTGCTGTTCTTACCCCTCAAGAGGCGGATGAACTTATCGGGGTTATGAGGGGTATGGCCGACTCAGGACGAGCTATCATCCTTATAACCCATAAACTCAATGAAGTAATGGCTGTGTCTGACCGTGTTACCGTGCTTCGCAACGGCAGGCTTGTGGATACTGTATTGACAAAGGACGCGGATGTGAAACTCTTGGCCCGGATGATGGTCGGGCGCGACATCCCGCAGACGCGCCGTACTGATGAGACGTCCTCGGGGGAGCCTGTCCTTGTTCTGGATAATGTTTGGGCAGACAGCGACAAGGGGCCTCCTGCGCTGCGTGGCTTGTCCTTGGAAGTGCGGGAAGGCGAGATTCTGGGGATTGCCGGTGTGTCCGGTAACGGCCAGAGGGAACTGGCACAGGTTATTGCCGGTCTTCGCAAGGTTTCTTCAGGTTCTGTCCGGCTCAAAGATAAGGACATGACAAACTCGACACCGGCTAAGATGATTCAGGCGGGATTTGGATATATTCCTGAAGACCGTATTGCAGATGGGATCGTGCGGTCATTCTCTGTGGAGGAGAACCTGATTTTGAAGGATCATTGCAAACCTCCGTTTTCTCATGGGATTTTTCTGCAGAAAGACGCGATAGGTAAGTTTGCCGACGAAATGGTGGACACCTACGACATCAGAACCCCTACCACCGATACTCAGGCATCTCACCTATCAGGCGGAAACATCCAGCGTCTGATCTTGGCAAGGGATATGTCGAGGAATCCGGCTTGCCTGTTGTCGTGTTACCCTAGCCGGGGATTGGACATCGCTGCCACTGAATACGTACGCAAAAAGCTCCTTGATGTGCGGGCTCAGGGATGCGCTATTATCCTGATCTCTGAGGAGCTTGAAGAAATCCTTAACCTCAGCGACCGCGTAGCTGTGCTTTATGAAGGACAGATCGTCAAAGTTGCGGGTGTCGATGACGTGACCCTTGACGAAATCGGTTTGCTGATGGCAGGCGCAAGTTCCGCTGAATCTGACGGTAGTGGAGAATAAATGAATAGGGTATAGACGACCCATACGTTTTTCAATGAGGAGATGTCCGCTTTTCGACCACGAAGATCAGGATAGGTGGTTGCAAAGCGGACACTTTTTTGAGTTTCACCTGTCGTGTGGAGGAATTGACAGATACTACGACGAATCAAAGCGTAATATAGTTGCTCTTGGACAAGCAAACGTATGAGTCAGCGTCATGGTGAGCCGGTGCAGGTGTCAGGGCCATAGCGAGCGGATGCAGGTGTCAGTGTCCTGCCGAGCAGAGGAGACAGTCAGCATTGCAGTGACCCGACGCAGATATCAGAGGGCTGTAGCGAGTAGGAGCAAGTCATAGGCTCTGAGATGCAGAAGTAAGTGCTGACATGATGGCGGACAGGTTAGATGGCTGGTAGCGAAAGAGTATTGAGGAGGTTGTTGACATGGAGGCGGTGACGCCTTTGGACCATGGTTCAGACGGCAATTTGGGTCACGAGTGGCACAGACTAAGCATAGACGAGGCGCTTGAACTCTTAGAGACTGATGGCAAGGAAGGCCTTACAGGCACTGAGGCCAATGCAAGACTGGAACGATACGGTCCCAATGCTCTTGCAGAAGAAGAGGAAAAAACCTTGCTTCAGATGTTCATTGACCAGTTCAAAGATTTCCTTGTCCTCATACTCGTTGCTTCAACGGTTATCGCAGCGATAATGGGGGAGTGGGTCGATGCGTCTGTAATCATGGCGATTCTAATCCTCAATGCCATCATGGGAGTAGTGCAGGAAGGGCGGGCAGGTAAAGCCCTTGCAGCCCTCAAGAAGATGGCAGTCCCGGTCGCTACCGTGATTCGCGAAAGACGGGTCCAGAAGATCTCGTCAGAAGAACTTGTCCCAGGGGATGTGGTGCTCCTTCAGGCAGGTGACTTCATCCCTGCTGACGTGAGACTTATCGAGACTGTGAATACGCAGATAGACGAGTCTGCATTAACAGGGGAATCTGTCCCAGTGGAAAAGGACGCGTCATGTGTCTTTGATGGTGAAACATCCCTGGGTGATCGGGCGAACTTAGCTTATCTCGGGACAGTGGTTACCTATGGGCGTGGCGCAGGTGTTGTCACATCTACAGGTATGGCGACTGAGATAGGGAAAATCGCAAAGATGGTCTCTGCTCAGATTGAAGAGGATACTCCGCTCCAGAGGAAGCTGGCTGAATTCGGAAAGCTGTTGGGTTTTGGGGCGCTTGCTATTTGCGGGCTGGTTTTCGTGTTGGGTTTGATAAGCGGAGAGCCTGTATTCAATATGTTCATGACAGCAGTGAGCCTGGCAGTAGCTGCCATACCTGAGGGATTACCTGCTGTTGTCACTATTGTGCTTGCCCTTGGCGTGCAGCGAATGATCGCATGCAATGCGATTGTCCGGAGATTGCCTGCTGTCGAGACTCTTGGATGTGTGACCTATATTTGCTCTGACAAGACCGGGACATTGACAGAGAATAAGATGACTGTGAGAGAGGTTTTTCTGGCGTCCGGGCGACATATCCAGGTAACCGGGACAGGATATGCGCCTCAGGGAGATTTCGTTGAAGACGAGGAGCAGGTGGAAGCTGACCCTGAGCTTCTGAAGCTGCTGGATGTCGCTGCAGGCTGTAATGACGCTTCTATTATCGAAGAAGAAGGAATTACGGCAGCCGGGACAACGACTATCTGGTCTATCGTGGGAGACCCCACTGAAGGCGCGCTTGTGACCCTTGCAGCCAAAGGAAACAGGGATAAGGCTGCCATTGAGTCGCTTTTCCCGCGCATAGGGGAGCTCCCGTTCGACTCAGAAAGGAAGCGCATGAGTACGCTTCACTGCCTCAATGTGGATTGGGACCCATGGGCGAAGGGGGATATTGCCGCCTTTGTCAAAGGCGCACCTGACATCCTGCTGTCTTTAAGTGGGTCGTATTTTGACGGCAAGGAGATATGTCCGCTTTCAGACGAGAAGATCGAGTCTATGCTTGCGCTCGTAGATGAAATGGGCAGGAGAGGCCTTCGGACTTTGGGTTTTGCTGCAAGAAGATTGGGCAGCCTGCCGTCGAAACTGCACGCGGAAGACATAGAGAATGATTTGGTCTTCGTCGGTATGGTTGGCATGATCGACCCTGTCCGTCCTGAGGTTGTAGACGCGATAAGGATATCCAAGAAAGCCGGTGTTACTCCGGTTATGGTGACAGGCGATTATCCTCGTACTGCGCGGGCAATCGCTGAGGAGCTGGGGATGTTTGAAGAAGGAGCGAGGATTGTCACCGGAACCGAGCTTGACAAGATGGAGCAGGCTGAGCTCGAGGCAATCGCAAAGGATATCAGGGTCTACGCGCGAGTGTCTCCTGAGCACAAGCTCAGGCTTGTGCATGCCTTGAAGAAGCATGATGAAATTGTCGCTATGTTGGGAGACGGGGTGAATGACGCCCCTGCGCTGGGCGCGGCTGATATCGGAGTCGCTATGGGCCTGTCCGGGACTGAGGTTGCGAAAGGCGCATCTGACATGGTGTTGACTGACGACAATTTTGCAAGTGTAGTCGCAGCAATAGAACAAGGCAGGATCATCTTTGAGAACATAAGGAAATCTATCATTTATCTTTTGTCTTGCAATATCGGTGAACTCCTGATATTTCTTGTGGCAATCCTGGCCAAGCTCGGGAATCCTCTGGCGCCTGTCCAAATCCTCATGATAAATTTGGTCACTGATGGGCTTCCTGCATTAGCCCTTGGCATGGATCCGTCAGAGGAAGGTATAATGGACGTGCCGCCGAGGGATACGAAAGAAGGCATCCTGTCGAAACCTATTGTGATTAGGATGATGATAGTCGGCATGTCTATAGTCGTTGCTACGCTCTGGCCTTATGTTACACTGCTTAAAGCCGGCGCTTCATTGGAAATGGCTCGCACTTCGGCTTTTGCGGTGCTGGGACTGTCTGAGTTGTTGAGGGCATTGAGTTCCCGGTCAGAAAGGCAGCCGATATGGCATGCGAAACCCAGGGACAATCCGCAGCTTCTTGCTGCGGTGGCTGTGTCAGCTCTTCTGCTTATTGCCAGCATAGAGCTGCCTTGGCTTGCTCAGTTCCTTGATACGGTATCGCTTGGAGCTGCGGAGTGGAGAATGGTCATCATAGCCAGTTTCATTCCCATGGTTACCGCAGAAGTGCTGAAGCTGGTATGGAAAGGGTTATCGGTCAGCAGGCGCGAAGCCCTAGGGGCAGGATGAGGTTGAGACGTTAAGCCCTCGAGGTAGGACGACATTGGGGAGCGAGAACTTTACGACCGGGTGAGATTGTGCGGCTAATGGTTGGTTGGTTAGTGGTTGGCTGGAAGCCAGGTGGAATTTGGTGGTTAAGCAGGATTCCATAGAGAGATGAAACGAACAATGTTAGACAACTTTTTACGCAGATCCATAGGAATACTGGGCACAGCAGGTGTTATATCTGGTCCTGGGGACTGTGAACCCAATCTCGGGTTCGGCCAACTTAATCTCGGATTCGATGAACTTGATCCTGGAGTAAGCACCGGTGAATCCAAGCCAGAACGTGCTAAGTGCAATCCTCAATCCGTCGAGTCCAATTCTGGATCCGATGTGGTACTGGATTTTTTTCTGGGGGACTGCATTCCAGGCATAAAGAAGCTTGTTAAGCCAGGGACTGTCGATGTAGTTGTAACTTCACCTCCTTATAATCTCGGCATCGAGTACGGGGCTTACGATGATACTGTCTCCAGGGATGAGTACCTTGCATGGACAATCAAGTGGGCTGAGGCTGTGAAAGACGCCATGTCTGACGAGGGGTCGTTGTTTCTTAACATCGGTTCAAAACCTACGGACCCGTGGGTTCCTTTTGAAGTGGCAGAAGTCCTTCGGCCTATTTTTGAGCTGCAGAATGTTATCCATTGGGTTAAGTCCATTGCGGTCGCCAAAGAAGATGTCGGTGACTACGGCGCTATTGTGTCTGATGTAGCAATCGGTCACTATAAGCCGATAAACAGCCGTCGCTTTGTTAATGATTGTCACGAATATATCTTTCACTTCACGAAGTCCGGGAACGTGTCCTTAGACAGGCTTGCCGTTGGTGTGCCGTATCAAGATAAGTCCAATGTAAAGCGTTGGAAAGCTGCGAAAGAAGATTTGCGATGCCGCGGCAATACGTGGTTTATTCCGTACGAGACCATTCAAAGCAGAATCAAGGAACGCCCTCATCCTGCAACTTTTCCGCCTCGTCTTCCTGAAATGTGCATCCAGTTGCATGGCTTGGATAAGGCGAAGCTTGTGCTCGACCCCTTCATGGGCTTAGGCAACACCGCAATTGCCTGCTTGAGACAGGGAGTCGCGTTTATGGGGTTCGAAATCGACGAGGTATACTTTGATGAAGCGTATAGAAGAGCCAAATCAGAAGCCAACACATAGATAGGGGCTTACCGCTAAGCCCTTTGTTATTCTGCGTGTAACGTTTCTGAAATCTTGTTAATGATCTCCCATGCAATACTTGACGAGGTTTCTATTACTTATCCAATGTCCGTAAACCGCCACTTTTCCGTTCATAAAGGACTTCCCCTTTCTCAAGGATCTCTATAAGAAACGGATCTCTCTCGTCAAGACGCTCTTTGACCTCTGTGGGCGTATATACTAAAGGTGAAACGGGGATTACCCTAATTATGTCTCGTAGAAGGCGACGCACCTTGCGTCTACGATCGATGGGTCTATCAGCATCGTCCTTTCTTCCTGTCCCTACAAATCTATCATAACATTAATCCTTCATTGGAAGAAAGGAGACCGTCAATCCGGCTATCCCCGGAAATACCAATGCCGCTTTGATGGTCCAGATGGCTGCACGTGGCCAAATCCGAGGGGCACACCATGCTCTATTTGACGGGCCTTTAGCTCTTGACAACGCTATTAGTCCGGCTGCAGCGTAAGCGTCAAACAGCCCCCACCTAGGATCGCGTCAGTGGAGATATGATAATCCCCTGACAGTAAACGTCGACCGGTCCCCACCCGGGATTGCGCCGGTTAACATAGACAGTGGAAGCTATTTCATGCTTACGCTGGGAGGATTAGGGAAGCCTCATAAGAGAAAAGCGTATTTTCTCTTGCCGTGAAGGATTCTTCGGATTTCCACAATGCAGTCCTTGACGACATAAAAAACTAGATAGTCATCAATTATGAGCATTCGGTAGTTTAGACTCCTTAAGCGTAAATCTTTTGGAATTACCCCCATATGCGGGAAGTCTTCAAGTTTTGAAATAGTCTCGTCTATTTCATTGATAAGCTTGACGGTTGCACTTGGGTTGTCTCTTCTGATGTATTCAAGAATATCAACTATATCTTGTTCGGCCGCAGGAAGGTAGCGGATTTCATGTTTCATGCTCATTCAATCTACCTTCAGTTTCTTCATCAAGTCTTTGTGCGATATTGTAGGCACTCCGGCAAGACTTTGAGCTTCAGCTTCACTCAACTTTTGATATAATTCTAGTTGAGCCTGTTGTTGTTCATATAGAGCCAGGCTCATGACTACCATGTCGCCTTCACCATTCTTAGTGATAAAGACAGGCTCTTTTTCCCTATGACAAATTTCTGAAATCTGATTAAAGTTATTTCGTAGGTCGGAAATTGGTTTGATTATAGGCAAAAAACCCACCACCTATCATTAACGATGCATTTATTCTATCATAATCATGATAATGCATTCAAGATTTCTTTTGTCCTTCGTAAGGATTTCAAAGATTGAGAACATATTGACAGGAAACTGCGTGAGAAGTATAATGCAATTGTCATATAGATACTCAGTATCTATATTCTCAGTATCTATATGATCCAGGATTGGCGTTCTCCACGTTATCCAGGTATTTGATGGACGTACTTAATCGAGATACTCGATTGAGATACTTGATTGAGGTATTCGGTCTTTGATCGAGGTGTTTGAATGTCTGTTAAGCATGCGTTAATGGCGCTCCTCTTCAAAAAACCCACGTACGGGTATGAACTTCACGCAGCTTTCGATGACATGGTCTATGCGCTATGGCCTCTAAACCCGGGACAGGTGTATTCCACTCTTGACCGCCTGGCCCGTGATGAGCTGGTGACATTTGAGCGAATCGAGCAAGATGACCGTCCTGATCGAAAAGTCTATACCCTTACTGAACGTGGGCATGAGGCTTTCTTAGAGTGGGTTAGAGAGTCTGAGATTCCTGATAATCTCCTGCGTCGTGATTTCTACTTCAAACTCATCTGCATGCAGACAGCAGGAGTGGATGGCACAAAAGAAGTCATATCCAAAGAACGTAAAAGACTGTATAAAGCAACGAGAGAATTGAACGACTTTGCCTCGAACCTGGATCCTGAGAAAGATCGGCTGATGTTGCTTCTTGTTGAAGGAGGGCTCCTGGAGCTCGAGGCTCAACTTAAGTGGCTTGACATATGTGAGATGCGTCTTGCCTCCAGGACTCAGACTCAAAATGAAGGACGGAACGTCGGAAAACCCGAAGGCTATGAGACATTGGGGCGAGAGAAACCGAGGAGTTGAGATTCATGCGGGTAAAAGACATTTTGACCATTGCAAGATTAGGGCTTTGCAGGAATAAGCTGTTGTCAGCGTTTCTGATCGCGGGAATGACGGCGGGAGTCGTAACAACAGGGCTTGTTGTGGGGTTTGGGATGACTGCAGCCGAAGAAATGCTAGGATACGGTCTCAGGGTGCCTGCTGACAGAATTGCCGTTCTTTGGACCCCCCCTTCGACAAAGACTATCCTTGAATCAGGCGAGGCGATATCTTGGACGACATACGACTCAGGCATAGGACAGAGAGGCTACCTTCTTGCAAGCGACGCGGAAGACCTCAAGCGGGAAATGCCTGGCATCAAGACGTTGGTGCTCCTGTCAGAGAAGCGTACAGTTTACTTGCCAAATAGCGCTGCGAGCATGATTGTTGCCGGCACAACCAGGGAATTTTCAGAGATCATCCCTGTGGATCTATGCGCAGGCTCATTCTTTACTGACGAGGATTTGACTCATCAAGCTCCGGTTTGTCTTATTACCAAGAATATTGCAGAAAGAGAGTTCGGAGGCAGGGATCCGGTGGGGTCTGTCATAACTGTAGCCGGCCATGAGCTCACGATAATCGGGGTAATCCGGAAGGCGCCTGGAAAGCAAATACCTGTCAGCGCTGACCTTGGCAGATGGCGATACATGGACTCCGCAATAGTCGTCCCTTGGACGACTATTGCCTACCGAATGAGATCAGATGAAGGCGACGCATCTGTATTTCGTTTTTCCGAACAGTGCCCGTCAATTATGATTGCCTTGGCATCTCCCCGGGACTTCTCAAAGTTAAAGGATACAGTCACTTATCTCGCCGGAACAAAATGGCGTCTCATTGAGAACGCTTTCAAACTCCAATCCCTTAAGACTATGGTAGCGTCCCTTAACAGGGAAGGCATGCTAATTCTTATAGCTGTGTTTTCCATAGCGTCCATTGCCCTCGTCGTAGCTTGCCTAAACAGCGTGAACTTCAGTGTTGCAAGTGTAGCTGAACGGCGGAAGGAGATAGGCATCAGGAAAGCCCTTGGCGCAACTGATAGGAGGATCCTTCTTGAGGTCGTTCTGGAAGTGGCTGCATTCGGTGCAATAGCAGGGATGCTTGCCGTTCCCATTGTGTATGTGGCAGGCGCGATTTTCAACGAGTATTTGCAAGGCCTTGGGGCGAAGAGTGATGTTATCGTAGTAAATTGGAGCACAATTCTTTTCATCTTGTTCATATCAGTGGGCGCTGCTGCATTGGCAGGACTTGTACCTGCAAGAGCAGCCCTTAAAGTTGAGACATCTGAAGCTCTCCAGGTAGAGCGGTAAAGACAGTCAAGGAGAATGAGGTTTAGACGACTGGGACGGAGGTGTCCTGATGCGGTTGCAAGATATGATTCATCAAGCATTGGCGGGGGCAAGGCGGCACAGATCCAGAGCTACTTTAGTGTTGGTAGAACTTATCGTGGGAATAGCTGCGGTGACAATTGTGTTAGGGTTATCAGCAGGCCTTAATGCCGACTATCAGGCGTCAATGGATGCCATGGGCAGAGATGTTATCGCAATACAGTTCCATATGGGCGCTTTAGATACCGGTATACAGCCTTCCATGGACAGGGCCTATGCGGACATGGGCGGGCTTGTCGGGGCCTGCCCTTCAGTAGAGGCAGTGACGAAGGTTGACAGCATACCTTTCGTTCTTCAGCGGGCTCAAGGGGAGTCAGTAGATACCACCGGGATGCAGTACGTGTCTAATCAGCTCAGGGTGGATGATTCGTTCGAGAGAGTATTTCGGCCTAAGATGCTTCATGGGACGTGGTTTACTTCGTCTGACGAACAAGCAGGTATTCACGGCGCAATAATCACCTCAAAACTTGCTAAAGCGCTTTTTGGTAAAGAGAATGCGGTAGGCGAGGAACTTCACTTCCATTCTTCAACCAAGCTCACCAGGACCTTCGTCGTAACCGGTATCTTGGATTCGTCATTTAGGTTCCCGAAGTATGGGATGGTTCCTGTCGGAGTCGAAGCTGAAGAATATGTGGCGTTTATTCCTGACTGGGCAATGCCTCTGAGTATCGGGACCGTGAAAGTAATGAATGAAGGGGCTTCAAGGTATTGGGCTATTGCAAGATCTGAAGGCGCGGTAAGCGCTGCTGTTAAAGAGATAGATAGGTATCTTTCGCCGATCCGAGAGAAAATCGTGTATTCTGTAACATCTGCCCATGAGCTACTGGCTAAGGAATGGGAAGGCACACAATGGATGGTCATTGCTGTCAGTATCTTCGCCTGGTCTGTTCTTATCATCGCTAGTCTCGGATTGTCCGGGATCATGTTCATCGCAGTGCGGGAACGCATGAAAGAGATAGGTATTAGGTCATCTCTGGGCGCAGCTCCCAGTGAAATCATAGGACAGTTCATGCTGGAAGTTGTGGCTTTATCCCTCGTAGGAGGGATCGGAGGCATTGTATTGGCTGCAGCCATCTTCGGCCTGATATCGCCCATGGACCTTCCCAGAGCAGCAGGGATCGGCGCCTACCTTAAGGCAACCGGACTATCAATTACCCTGGGCATTATCGCAGGGTGCTACCCGGCAATTCAGGCGGGGCTCAAAAGCCCAGTGAAAGCTCTTGAACGGACGCTGTAAAGGAGTGGGTGAATATGATTAGGCTGGAAGGCGTGACCAAGGTATACGAGACAGAGGAAGTCCGCACCACTGCTCTTGGCGGGGTTGATCTCGTTGTTGAGAAGGGGGAATTCCTGGCTATTATGGGACCGTCGGGTTCAGGGAAGACTACCCTGCTTAACATAATCGGGTGCCTTGATATCCCTACAAAAGGTGAGTACCTCCTGGATAATGTTAAGGTCCAAAGCCTTTCCAGGACAGAGCAGGCAAGGCTTCGGAACCGAAGATTCGGGTTCATTTTTCAGACGTTTAATCTTATCCCCGAACTCTCGGCCATGGAAAACGTGGAACTGCCGCTCATGTATAGAGGCGAGCACCCTAGCGTAAGAACAAAGCTGGCCCAAGAGGCGCTCCAGGCTATGGGGTTGGAGGGCAGGATGAATCATAGGCCCCCTCAGCTCTCCGGCGGGCAAAAGCAGAGAGTCGCGATTGCCAGATCCCTTGTGGGAGATCCTGAATGTATCCTTGCAGATGAGCCTACCGGCAGCTTGGACTCAATAGCAGGCGGGGAGATCTTGAGAATGTTGAAGGCGTTATCACGAGATTTCCGGAAATCCATAGTAATGGTAACCCATGATCATAGGGCTGCTTCAATGGCTGACAGGATCATATACCTGCAAGACGGGTTGATCAACAACGAAACAGACATGCGCCAGGACTCGGACTAGGTGAGGGGGAGCTCTATATGGACACACCTAACCGTGAACATACTTCGGGGATACCTTCACCCGGCGGCGGGACAGGATTTCGTGCAGACGGCATAGCAACTGATGTTCTTGTGAAACGTAAGCTAAGGCCTATGTGGGTTAAGGTTGCTGCCTCCGTAGGCATTGTCATGGTCATCTGGATTGGATATGTGCAAGCGAGAAAGCTCATACGGCGAGTCAGTGTGCCTATTGTGTCTGAATATGTGGTAGAGGCGGTAAAGAGGACTAATGTCATTGAAGAGCTAAGTGTGGCAGGCACGCTGTACCCTGATACAAGTGTCTTCGTGAAAGCCATAGAAAGCGGGATAGTAGCTGAAGTTAACGTGAATGAAGGCCAAGCCGTCACAAAAGGGCAGCTCCTCGGAAAAATGGACGAGAGGTTCCTGCGGCAAGAGATAGAAAAAGCAGAAGAAAACCTTGCCGAATCCGAAAACCGGGTTGAAGATTTCAGACGCGAACTCGCAGTCTGCAAGGAGCAGAACTTGCTGGAGGATACGAGTTTTAAGAATAAGATCCTGGCGCTGTCTGAGGCGGCAAGGAGGATGAGAACTCTCTATGAAAACGGAGCCGCGTCTCTTCATGAATATGAAGAAGCCTGCCTGAAGCTCGAGGAAGCGGAAGGAGCTTTGAGAGTATTTGAGGCTAGGGCCAGAGCCAAGGAGTCAGGCCTTGAAACCGAGCTTGCTCGCGCTGAGCGTGAGCTGAAAGACTGCGATGCTCATGTAAATTTGCTGACCAAGGATAAGGAGAAACTGGCAATTCGCGCCCCCGCTCAAGGCGGGGTGACTCAGTGTCTAGTTATGTCGGGTTCAGCAGTGTCTGTCGGGACTGACCTTTTTGAGGTAACTGATATGGACTCACTCAAGGTGAGAATTGACGTCCCCGAGAATGAAATAGGCAAGGTTCGAGTAGGGCAGCGTGCCACAGTTGAAATCTGGGGGAGCGCGTATCAGGGCGAAGTGGAGAGTATAGCTCCACGAACCGAAAGGCGAACATCCCAAGGTGCAGCTCAGGGCGTAGAACAGGTAGTTTCTGCCATGATCAGGTTTGAGCGGGCTGACCGCGAGTTTGAGCAGGACGATTCTGGGCAGACTCGGTTGCATTCCGGGATGTCCGCGCGGGTCAGGATAGAGATAGGACGCTTAGATGATGTATTAACTCTTCCCCGTGGCCCGTATCTGGCGCACGCCGATGGGTTTGTCTTTGTCGTAGAAGGCGACATGGCTTACAAACGAGATGTCAGCCTCCAACTTGCAAGCGCCCAACATGTCTTGGTGAGAGGCGGCCTTTCTGAGGGTGATACAGTAATCATCTCCGGTTATATGGACTATAAAGATCGGGACGAGGTGCGATTAGCAGGAAGATAGGCTGCTAACGAGAACAATAGAAGATAGCGGAGCAATTGAGGAAGCACTACGAAAACAGAGCGGACAGACTGCGAGAATACTGCCTGAGGATTGTGCAAAGGGAAAGACTTGAGAGAAGAGCATAATTGACCGCAGCTTAGGCTGTATGTAATAGACTTGGAGGGGACGAGAGTTGTGCGGAAATACACATAGCGTGGTAAAGAGGACAGTGCTATTGCTGATTGTCATATTAGTATGTGTAGCAGGGAGTTTTCGAGCCTCGCCTGTTTGTGCCGGCGAGGACGAGCCGGCGCTGAGCCTTGATGATGCACGGAGGCTTGCCCTTTCCGGAAATGCCTCATATTCCATGGCAAAACTGGATTTCAATGCTGCCGAGATACAATTTGAGATGTCACAAGCTGACGCACTGATGAGACCTTCGGTGGTAGCAGTGAAAAAGGCGGAAAACGCCAGGAAGAATACGGCCAGAGCTCTTGTGGCAAAGGAACAGGCTCTCATGCTTGACGTGGATAGCGCATACTATTCACTGCTATCAGCCCAAATGCGTTGGGATATCAGGAAGAAGGCAGAAGAACAGGCAAAAGATGCGTTAAGAATCGTGACACTCAAGTATGATGCGGGGCTTGCAAGTAAAGTTGAGGTAATCTCAGCTGAGATACAGGTTCAGCGGGCAAGTTCTGAGACCCTGTCCGCTGAGGGGGATTTGGAACTTGCTGCCCTTACTTTTAAGCAGATATTGGGCCTTAGCCTTGACATGAAAGTCATAGCCCTTGGTGCTCCAGAGTCAATTGCGGAAGACAGGGAAGAAATCGACTTTGATGAGGATCTGGCAAGAGTCCTTACGAACCGTCCTGAGATTGTGGAGATAAGAGATGCGTTGGAAATTGCAGAGCTTGAGGTCGAGTTTTCAGATAATGATTATACGCCTGAGTTA
>DUVA01000144.1 GCA_012841305.1 Bacillota bacterium
AGTCTGAGGCTAGGAATAGTCAAGGATTGGGCTGCGAAGTGGTATGATGATAAGAATTACTCCCAGTTGATCCATGAAGATCTCCACATTAGGCAGTTTGTGAAAGCAAGGTTCTATAATGCCGGGATTTCAAGGACTGACATCGAACGAGTGGCTGACCGGGTAAAGGTTAATATTCACACAGCAAGACCCGGAATGGTAATCGGTCGAGGCGGTCAGGAAGTGGAGGGACTCAGGCGGGATCTTGAAGCCATGACAGGCAAGCACGTCTCAGTGGCAATCATTGAAGTCAGGAACCCGGATCTGGACGCCCAATTGGTCGCAGAAAACATTGCTTCCCAAATAGAACGGAGGATCTCCTTCCGGAGGGCAATGAAACAGGCAATGTCACGAGCAATGAGGCAAGGCGCTGAAGGCGTGAGAGTAAGGGTCAGCGGTAGATTAGGAGGGGCCGAGATTGCCCGTACAGAGGGTTACAGCGAGGGGAAAGTTCCTCTCCATACCCTGAGAGCTGACATAGACTATGGTTTTGCGGAAGCTCACACCGCGTACGGCAGAATTGGCGTTAAGGTGTGGATTTACAAGGGCGATGTGCTTCCTGAGAAGGCTGCCGCTGAAGGAGGCCGGTAAGAATGTTACAACCAAAGAAGACTAAGTACCGTAAGGTCATGCGCGGCAGAATGAAAGGCAAAGCTGCCGGTGGCGCCGAGGTGACCATGGGTGAATACGGACTTCAGGCTCAAGAGCCCGGATGGGTTACAGCCAGGCAAATAGAGGCAGCGAGAATTGCCATGACCCGGTATATTAAGAGAGGCGGAAAGGTCTGGATCAGGATTTTTCCGGATAAACCGGTTACCCAAAAGCCGGCTGAGACTCGTATGGGTTCAGGAAAAGGTAACCCGGACCACTGGGTTGCAGTGGTGAAGCCCGGACGGATAATGTTTGAGATTGCAGGTGTGCCGGAAAACGTGGCGCAGGAAGCTATGCGTCTGGCAGCGTTTAAGCTTCCTATAAAGACCAGGTTTGTCAAGAGGATGACGATAGGCGGTGAGGCCGGTGAAAGCTAGAGAAATACGTGACCTCTCCAGCGATGAACTCAACCTGAGGCTTGATTCGCTGAAAGAGGAGCTTTTTAACCTTCGATTTCAGGTTGCCACCGGTCAGCTTGACAATCCCATGCGTGTTCGCGAAGTCCGTAAGGACATAGCGCGCGTCAAGACAGTCTTGCGCCAGCGTGAACTCGGCATTAGCCAGTAGTCTTAAGGGGGGTTGTGCGGTGGACGCGCGAGGAACGCGTAAGATGCGCATCGGTACAGTCGTAAGCGATAACATGGATAAGACAGTGGTTGTCGCTGTTGAACGAATAGTCGCCCACCCGCTTTACGGCAAAAGGATGAAGAGAACTGGGCGCTTTATGGCGCACAATGAAGATAATCAGGCCAAAGTGGGGGATAGGGTTCGACTGATGGAAACCAGACCGCTTAGTAAGCGTAAGAGATGGCGTGTGGTAGAGATCCTTGAAAGGGCGAAGTAGTCCCGTACAGGATTAGCCAGAGCGCATGAAGCGCTCTTTGACAAGGAGGGACTGCCAGGTGATTCAACAAGAGTCAATGTTGAATGTCGCTGATAATACCGGCGGTAAGAGGATAAAGTGTATCAGGGTGCTAGGCAGTGGCAACCAAAAGTTCGCAGGAATAGGCGACATTGTCGTTGCCAGTGTGAAAGAAGCTACACCGGGCGGAGTTGTTAAAAAGGGAGATATAGTCAGGGCAGTCATTGTCAGAACAAAGGCGCCGGTATCGCGCCCTGACGGAACTCATATCAGATTTGACGAAAATGCAGCGGTCATAATCAACGAGCAGAATAACCCCAGGGGGACGCGAATATTCGGTCCCGTTGCACGGGAGCTCAGAGAGAAGGAGTTTATGAAGATAATCTCCTTGGCGCCTGAGGTTCTATAGCGGACTTTTTGAAAAGAAACCTTAGGGCTGCGAAGAGGCAGGTGTTTTAAGGACAATGAAACCTCATGTAAAGAAGGGCGATACAGTAGTCGTTCTTTGGGGTACAGACAAGGATAGGCGAGGAAAAGTCCTACGGGTGCTTGCCGGCGAAGGGCGAGTAATTGTGGAAGGCATAAATGAAGTGAAGCGCCACACGAAGCCAACACAGCTGGCCCCGCAGGGAGGCATCATTAAGAAGGCAGCGTCAATGCCGCTGTCTAAGGTAATGGTGGTCTGCCCGAAGTGTAACAAGCCTACTCGATCCGGTAAAAAACGAACTGAGGATGGCGAGTGTGTGCGAGTGTGCAAGGAGTGCGGGCGCGACATAGATAAGTAGGTATAGGTATCGGGGGTGAGCCAAAGTGGCGGCAAGGCTAAAGGAGAAATACCTTAATGAAGTTGCACCTGCTCTTCGTGATAAGTTCGGGTACACCAGTGTCATGGAGATTCCCAAGATCCACAAGCTTGTTGTAAACATGGGGGTAGGGGAAGCAGTAGGAGATCCCAAAACGCTCGATGCCGCAGTCGGTGATCTTACTACAATCACAGGACAAAAGCCCATAGTTACACGGGCGAAGAAGTCCATTGCATCCTACAAGCTCAGGGCAGGAATGCCTATCGGATGCAAGGTCACACTGCGCGGAGAGAGGATGTACCACTTTCTGGATAAGCTCTTTAATGTGGCCCTACCTAGGATCAGAGACTTTCGGGGAGTATCTCCTGACGGATTTGACGGCAGAGGCAATTATACCTTGGGTCTCAAAGAGCAATTGGTATTTCCCGAGATAGTCTATGACAAGATAGATAAACTCAGAGGGATGGATATTTCTATTGTTACTACTGCCGGAACGGATGAGGAAGGATACGAGCTTCTGAAAGCGATGGGAATGCCTTTCTCAGGATAAATCCAGAGAGTGAATTCGGATCCGGT
This sequence comes from Bacillota bacterium, assembly GCA_012841305.1. Classification (GTDB taxonomy): domain Bacteria; phylum Bacillota; class SHA-98; order UBA4971; family UBA4971; genus UBA4971. The sequence continues at coordinate 2,932 of DUVA01000144.1, forward strand.
AACGGAAGGGGGATAGCTTTGGCTAAGAAGAGTCTCATGGAGAAACAGAGGCGGCCCAAGAAATACCGTGTAAGAAATTATAACAGGTGTCCTATATGCGGACGACCTAGAGCATATATGAGGAAATTTGATATGTGCAGGATATGCTTCCGTAGGCTTGCTTCGCAGGGCGAAATCCCTGGAGTAAGGAAGGCGAGCTGGTGATGGAAAGTGCCAAGCAATTCCGCATATGGAGGAGGTCGATGTGAATGGTAACGACGGACCCTATTGCTGATATGCTCACGAGGATAAGGAACGCTAACACCGTTACGAGGGACGTCGTTGAGGTCCCCTCCTCGCGGGTGAAGCGCGACATCGCGAAGATCCTTAAGGAAGAGGGATATATCAGGGACTATGAGGTAAGTGCCGATAGGAAGCAGGGCGTCCTCAGGCTTTACTTGAAGTATGGTCCTAATAAGCAAAAAGTGATTACAGGTCTGAAACGCATAAGTAAGCCAGGACTTCGGGTCTACGCTAATAAGGACAATATTCCAAAGGTCCTTGGAGGCTTAGGCATAGCGGTCATATCCACCCCCAAAGGTATCATGGCCGACAGAACTGCCAGGCGAGAAGGCGTAGGCGGAGAAGTAATCTGCTATGTGTGGTAGGGGGGTGATGAGGTAATGTCCAGGATCGGAAAAGCGCCCATACCAATTCCCAAAGGAGTAGAGGCAAAGATAGAAGGCGCATTTGTTACGGTGAAGGGGCCCAAAGGGTCGCTTACAAGGCGCATTAATCAGAAGATGGATGTCTCTATAGAGGACGGTAACATTGTTGTGAACCGCCCTAACGACGGGAAAGAAGCAAGATCTCTCCACGGACTGACTAGGACCCTCATTGCTAATATGGTAAGAGGCGTAACTGAAGGTTATCAGAAGACCCTCTTGATCTCCGGGACGGGTTACAGAGCCACTCAGCAAGGGAACAAGCTAGTCCTGGGGATGGGGTTGTCACATCCGGTAGAAATGGTGCCGCCGGACGGTATTGAGATAGAAGTCCCTTCACCCACCAGGATTGTGGTGAAAGGCATAGACAAGGAAATGGTTGGTCAGATTTCAGCTAACATCAGAGCCGTTCGCCCCCCTGAACCTTACAAGGGTAAGGGCATCAGATATGAAGGCGAGCGAATCCGCATGAAAGCCGGCAAGGCCGGTAAGGCAGCAGGCCGGTAGGTAGTGGAACGTATGGAGGGTGGGGTAAGCCATGTTCAAGCGCGAAGATAGGAAGGTTGCGAGAACCAAACGACATCGCCGCCTAAGAAAACGCATAGCAGGCACGCAAGATAGCCCCCGTCTTGCAGTGGCCAGATCTCTGAAGCATATTTATGCTCAGGTTATTGACGATCAAAGTGGGACTACTTTAGTATTTGCGTCCAGCCTTGACCCGGAGATCAGATCCCAGGCGAAGAACGGCGGTAACACTGAGGCTGCACGTTTGGTCGGCAAGCTTATCGCCCAGCGGGCGCAAGAAAAAGGTATCAAGCGGGTGGTATTTGATCGCGGAGGCAACCTTTATCATGGTAGAGTTGCTGCTGTAGCAGAAGGAGCTCGCGAAAGCGGACTTGAGTTTTAAGGTCCGGGGAAGTGGGTGATTGAGATAATGATGGATTTCGAAGGTCCGGAGCTTAAGGAAAAAGTTGTAAACATAGACCCTGTGGCTAAGACCACCAAGGGGGGGCGCACTCGTAGTTTCCGTGCCCTCGTGGTGGTAGGAGACGGCAATGGGCGTGTGGGGACAGGTGTTGGGAAAGCGGCTGAGGTCGCAGAAGCCATTCGCAAGGGAGTCGAAGAGGCGAAGAAGAATATGTTCGACGTTCCCATTGTCGAGACCACCATTCCCCATGAGGTTATGGGAAGGGCCGGCGCAGGCAGAGTCTTGCTGAAACCTGCTTCACCCGGTACAGGAGTGATAGCAGGCGGTCCTGTAAGAGCAGTCTTGGAACTGGCCGGTATTCGCGACATTCTTACGAAATCGTTGGGATCTGCCAATCCGTTCAACGTTGTTCGCGCCACAGAGCAGGGGCTTAAGTCGCTGAATCGCGCGGAGGAAGTAGCGAAGCGCAGAGGAAAATCTGTGGAGGATATACTTGGCTAGGGGGGTGTGGCAGATGTTAGGAAACGATAATGCCAAAGATAATCAGGAGACAAAAGGGATGCTTAAGATCACTTTGAAACGAAGCACTATAGGCAGACCGAAAGACCAGAGGGCGACTGTCAGAGCGCTTGGGCTTAGAAAGCTCAATCAATCTCGTTGTCTTCCTGATAACCCTGCTGTTAGAGGGATGATCGGGAAAGTCGCCCATCTGGTGGATGCGGAAGAAGTCACGGAATAGGAGGTGGCTCCATTGAAACTTGAGCGACTGTCCTCGCCGGAAGGCGCCAAACGAGCTCAAAGACGGGTCGGTAGAGGTATCGGGAGCGGTCGTGGCAAAACTTCAGGTCGGGGTCACAAGGGACAAAGAGCCAGGTCCGGAGGTACGAAAGGCCCTATGTTTGAAGGCGGTCAGATGCCTTTAGTCAGGCGTATTCCTAAACGAGGATTCACTAATCCTTTTAAGGTTAGATTTGTCCCTGTTAATTTGCGGGACCTGGAGATGTTTGAAGAGGATACGGTGATTTCGCCTGAGACACTTCAAGCATCCGGGATAATCAAACGGGCTCGCGACCGTGTAAAAATCCTGGGCGAAGGCGAAATAAGTAAACCGCTTACCGTCAGGGCCCATGCATTCAGCCGATCTGCAGTGGAGAAGATTGAACAAGCAGGCGGCAAAGTTGAGGTGATATAGGTTGCTAGGAGCACTTGCCAGCGCCTTCAGGATCCCGGAACTAAGGAAGAAGATTCTATATACCATAGGGCTGCTTGCCGTTTACCGTGTGGCATCGTTTATCCCTGTTCCCGGGGTGGATGTTGCGCAACTCGTCAAGGTTTTCGGAGAGGCCGGGCTCTTTCAGTTTCTGGATTTGTTCGCAGGCGGCGCACTCATGAGATTTACAGTCTTTGCAATGGGTGTAGGGCCGTACATCACGTCGTCCATTGTTATTCAGCTGTTGCAGGTAGTGATACCCAGCCTTGAAGAGATGGCTAAGTCCGGAGTGGAAGGGAGACGAAAGCTATCACAGTGGACGAGATACGGCGCGGTGATCCTTGCAGTCATCCAAGGTACAGCCATCACGTTTGGTATACGAGGGGCACTGAACGACACTGGCGCAATGTCAGTGCTCCTTATTATCACAACGTTGACTGCGGGCACAGCTTTCTTAATGTGGTTAGGTGAGAAGATCTCGGAAAACGGAATAGGAAACGGAATATCTCTTATCATTTTTACAGGTATCATCGCAAGGTTGCCTGCAACATTCCGCAGCTTAATTACAAGTGTAGGCCAGGGCGGAGTCGGCATAGTCAGCGCATTGCTGTATATCCTCGTCAGTTTGATATCGATAGTCGGAGTAATAATGATTACTCTGGCAAGCCGCAGAATCCCTGTCCAATACGCAAAGCGTGTTGTAGGCCGCAAGGTTTACGGGGGACAGAGCACACACATTCCCCTTAGTGTAAACCAGGCAGGAGTAATTCCCGTGATTTTTGCTTCGTCACTCTTGGCATTCCCCGCTACTATAGCGCAGTTTGTGCCCAAACTGGCTTTTATGTCTGATTGGCTGCGGGGTGAAAGTGTTTCGTATATGATTATCTACTCATTGCTAATCATAGGTTTCACGTACTTCTACACTGCCATGACATTCAATGTTGCGGACGTGTCCAATAATCTGAAGAAGTACGGAGGGTTTATCCCGGGCATTCGTCCGGGGAGGCCTACAGTGGAATACTTGGATCGAATATTGTCAAGGCTTACTTTTGTCGGCGGGTTGTTCCTTGCTGTAGTAGCCATATTGCCCAATATCATGACCAGTGTTACCAAGCTTAGCGGAGTCAGTTTCGGCGGAACTGCCCTCCTTATCATGGTAGGAGTCGCGCTTGACACTATGAAGCAAATAGAAGCGCAGCTCTTGATGAGGCAATATGAAGGCTTCATGAAGTAGGGGGAAGAGAGATATGCGTCTTGTTCTCCTAGGCCCTCCTGGGGTCGGAAAAGGCACCCAGGCAGTGAGACTTAGTAAGCGCCTTGGTGTGCCACACATATCCACAGGCGATATGTTTCGGGAAGCATTAGCCAAGAAAACGGCATTGGGCCTTTCGGCGAAGGAGTATATTGATTCAGGAAAGCTTGTTCCCAACGACATCACCATAGGGCTTGTCAGAGATAGGCTGGATAACCCTGATTGTGCCGGGGGGTTCATTCTCGACGGGTTCCCGCGGGACGTGGCTCAAGCTGAAGCCTTAGAGAAGATGCTCAAGATCCTCGGCGTGTCACTAGATGCAGCTGTCTACATCGGCGCAGGTTCTGATGTTGTGGTGAAGCGTATTGCAGGTCGACGGGTTTGTGAAGGTTGTGGGGCTACGTATCACATAACGTTTAACCCACCGCCTGAAGACGGGAAATGTCGAAAATGCGGAGGCCGCATTTATCAGCGCAGAGATGACAGAGAAGAGACGGTGCGTGAGCGACTCAAGGTATATAAGGCTTTGACAGCACCTGTGGTTGACTATTACAAGGGTCTTGGCATCCTGAAAACGGTCAATGGCGAAGAGGACGCAGATGAAGTCCTCGAGGCAATTATTTCGATGATTTAAGGAAGGCAATAATGTTGAGAAAAATAACTCCGTTGGTTATTTGCAAAACCCCTGAAGAAATTGATATTATGAAGAAGTCAGGCGCGATATTGGCAGAGCTTCTTACGAAGCTGAGCGGATTCATAAAGCCCGGGATTAGCACCTTGGATATTGACAAATTCGCTGAAGAGTTCATTATGAGTCGAGGCGCCAATCCGTCGTTCAAAGGCCTATATGGTTTCCCGGCCAGTGCGTGCGTGTCCGTGAATGAAGAGGTTGTCCACGGCATTCCGGGTAACAGGAGACTGGCTGAAGGGGACATAGTCAGCATCGATGTAGGCGCGGAAGTCCAGGGGTTTCACTGTGACAGTGCAATGACTTTTCCTGTGGGCACGATTTCGGGGGAAGCTACGGAGCTCGTGAGAACGACTGAGGAGTCTCTTTACCGCGGCATTGAGCAGGCACGAATCGGCATGCGCATAGCTGACGTATCCAGAGCGATACAGAGTTATGTGGAGTCAAAAGGGTTTTCTATTATTAAAGCCCTGTCAGGGCATGGAGTAGGGCGTAAACTTCATGAAGAGCCTGCAATTCCCAACTTTGTGATTCGTGGTGAACCCGGGCCTGTGTTGGCTGAAGGTATGGCGTTAGCTATAGAACCTATGGTAAATGCCGGTGAGCCGGATGTGAAGACCCTCAAGGATAACTGGACTGTGGTCACTTGCGACGGTTCGCTGTCAGCCCATTTTGAGCACACAGTTGCCGTGACCAGAGACGGCCCGGTAATACTCACTGCTCTCTAGTTGGGAGGACAGCCCGGGATGGAACCTAGATTGGGTCAATTGGTAGTATCAGCAGCAGGCAGGGACAGAGGCAGGTATTATATAGTAACGCAGATTCTCGACGATACTACAGTCGCAGTCACTGACGGAGCGTATAGGCCGGTTTCGAACCCTAAGAAGAAAAATGTCAGGCATCTTATGATGACACGGACCATAAACAACTCCCTCAGTGAGAAACTCCTCCAGGGGATAGGTATAACTAATGAGGAGGTATGTGAAGCTTTGAAGATAAGCAGCAAAGCCAGGTCAGAAAGGACGGACTGTTCCAATGGGTAGAAAGGACGCGATAGAGGTAGAGGGAACCGTCATTGAGGCGTTGCCCAATGCAATGTTTAGGGTAGAGCTGGAAAATGGGCATAGGGTTCTCGCTCACGTGTCCGGGAAAATGCGCATGCATTTTATTAGAATCTTACCCGGGGACAAGGTAACAATGGAGTTATCCCCATATGACCTGTCAAGAGGCAGGATAACATACCGGTTTAAGTAAGCGAAGGCTATTTTTCATCGCTGTGGCGTTATGTAGCGCCGGGAGGTTTTTTTATGAAGGTTAGGCCGTCTGTGAAGAAGATCTGTGACAAGTGCAAGATAATCAAGCGTAAGGGCACTGTAATGGTGATTTGCGAAAACCCCAAACACAAGCAGCGTCAGGGTTAGGGTGGAGGTGAAGCGCATAAATGGCTAGAATTGCAGGAGTTGACCTCCCAAGGGATAAGAGGATTGCTGTAGCTCTAACGTATATCTATGGTATAGGCCAATCCACTGCGAGGGCAATTGTAGAAAGCACAGGAGTGGATCCCTATACCAGAGTTAGGGATCTCACGGAGGACGAGATAGCACGCCTTAGGGAGGTTATCGATAGAGATTACAAGGTAGAAGGCGAGCTCCGCGCGGAGCAGGCTTCTCAGATAAAGAGGCTTATTGACATCGGTTCCTACCGCGGACTGCGTCATCGTAGAGGCGTGCCTGTCAGAGGCCAGCGTACTCGGACTAATGCCAGAACGAGAAAAGGCCCTAAGAAGACGGTTGGTGCTCGCAGAGCAAGATCTTAGGCAGGCATGTCGGTGATGGGTAGCCCTCAGATAGTAGGGCATGAGCCGCAAAACAACGAAAAGTCCAAAAGTGGTAGCGAGAAAGGGGAGCGCCGAGCGTGGCTAAAAGGCGAACAACAAGGCTAAGAAGGCGTGAAAGAAAGAACATTGAGAGCGGTGTCGCCCACATTCGCTCAACGTTTAACAATACCATCATTACAATAACTGACCCTCATGGCGCGGTGGTGTCTTGGGCAAGTGCAGGCACTTCAGGGTTCAAAGGGTCAAGGAAAGGGACTCCGTTTGCCGCGCAGATGGCAGCTGAAGTTGCAGCCAGGACCGCCATGGATCACGGAATGCGTCAGATAGAGGTCCTGGTAAAAGGCCCCGGTTCGGGGAGAGAGGCAGCCATTCGAGCACTCCAGGCTGCGGGACTCGAAGTGAATATGATACGTGATGTCACTCCGATTCCTCATAACGGGTGCAGACCGCCTAAGCGCAGGCGAGTGTAGTCTAAAGAAGACTCCATTTGGAGGTGGAAACTTACATGGCAAGGTATACCGGCCCAGTTTGCAGGCAGTGCCGTCGCGAAGGGCTAAAACTATATCTTAAGGGTGACAGATGCTATACTGAGAAATGCGCAGTGGATAAGAGATCGTATCCCCCCGGTGAGCACGGGACAGGTCGTAAGAAGGCGTCAGAATATGCTTTGCAGTTGCGTGAAAAGCAGAAGCTACGCCGCACGTACGGCGTACTGGAGAGGCAATTCGAAAGGTACTTTAATATGGCGACCAGAACTCGCGGCATGATTACCGGTGAAGCGCTGCTTCAGATCCTTGAGTCCAGACTTGATAGTATTGTGTACAGGATCGGTTTCGCGTCATCCAGGCCGGAGGCGCGTCAGATGGTGATGCATGGACACATTGCGGTTAACGGGCGTAAAGTTGATATCCCTTCTTATTTGGTAAAAGCCGGGGATGTCGTGGAAGTCCGTGAGAAAAGCCGTGAGCTTGTTCCCTTTAGGAAGGCTTTGGAGACAGCAGGGGAGCGCACTATTCCGGAGTGGCTATCCCTTCATGAAGACGGTCTTACTGCTACAGTAGTTAATCTACCGCCGAGAGAACAGATTGACATTCCTGTGCAGGAACATATGGTGGTTGAGCTCTACTCAAGGTAATCTGTATGGATTTGGTCTGTGTACTATGTGTATCAGATACCAACTGCAGGGACCAGGAGGGAGACCTATATGATTGAAATTGAGAAGCCCAGAGTCGAGTGTGAAGAGCTCACGGAGACCTACGGAAAGTTCGTGGTGGAACCTCTCGAGCGGGGGTACGGAGTGACTTTAGGAAATTCCTTGCGTAGGGTATTGCTATCTTCTCTGCCGGGCGCTGCTGTTGCTTCGGTGAAGATAGAAGGAGTTCTCCACGAGTTTTCGGTGATACCCGGGGTTGTCGAGGATACCATCGACATAATCCTGAACATTAAGGAACTCCTGGTTAAACTACATTCTGATGAACCCAAAACCCTCCGCATTGAGGTGGAAGGTGAGGGAGAGGTAAAGGCTGCCGACATTATCGCTGATGCTGATGTGGAGATCCTAAATCCCGATCTTCACATTGCGACCCTTGACAAAGACGGCAGGCTTTATATGGAGATTGTCGTGGAGAAGGGCAGAGGCTACTTGCCTGCTGATAGACGCAAGTTAGAGCCGATTATCGGTGTTATACCCGTAGACTCGATTTTCACACCTGTGAAAAGAGTGAACTATGTTGTGGAGAATACCCGTGTCGGACAGGTGACTGACTACGACAGACTGATCCTTGAAACCTGGACTGACGGAAGCATATCTCCTAAGGAAGCCGTAAGCCTGTCAGCTAGGATACTCACCAGTCATCTTCAGCTGTTCACAGGCCTCACAGAGGCGGTTCAGGATGTGGAGATAATGGTGGACAAGGCGGAGGATACCAAGGACAAGGTGCTTGACCTACCCATCGAGGAGCTGGATTTGTCGGTACGCTCCTATAATTGCCTGAAGCGAGCAGGTATTAATACCGTGGAAGAACTCATTAAGAAGACAGAAGAAGACATGATGAAAGTACGAAACCTTGGCAAGAAATCACTGGAGGAAGTCAAGTCTAAACTGGACGAACTTGGGCTTGCCCTCCGTCCGTCAGACGATCAGGAGTAAAGGTGTCATAGATTTTGGGGGGATTAGGCAGTGAATCGCGGAAAACTGGGACGAACCGGCGCGCATAGGAAAGCCATGTTCCGAAATTCTGTAACCTCGCTCTTCGAGCATGAGAAGATCCGTACTACTGAGGGCAAGGCAAAGTACGTCAAGCCTGAGGCGGAAAAGCTCATAACCTTAGCGAAGCGGGGAGATCTGCATGCACGCAGACTGGTAGAGGCCTATGTTATTGATCCTAAGGTCGCAAAGAAACTGTTTGATGACATAGCTCCTCGGTACAAGGAGCGCGACGGTGGCTACGTGCGCATCGTCAAGCTCGGGGAACGCCGTGGTGACGGCGCGCTTGAGGTGATAATGGAACTAGTATGAGAATGCGCTCTTAGCATTCTTTACTATAGCCTCTCTCAGGAACCTGGCATGAGTGCGCTGATGCGCACTTTTTGCGGGTTATAGGAGGTTTCGAGGTTGAACCGAGTCAGCGACAAGATTATAGAAGCAGAGAATCTGGTTTATTCATACAGCCTGGACCGAGAAGAAGAGACGCGGGCTTTGGATGGGGTCAACCTTTCAATCGCACGTGGTGAGTTTGTAGTAATCATCGGACGTAACGGGTCAGGTAAATCAACCTTGGCCAAACACTTTAACGCCCTGTTTCTTCCTACGTCAGGTACGGTTCGCATAAACGGAATGGATACGCAAGATCCCCGGCATCTCTGGAGAGTTAGGCAGACTGTCGGTATGGTCTTTCAGAATCCGGATAACCAGATTGTCTCTACAACAGTTGAGGAAGACGTCGCATTCGGCCCTGAAAACCTGGGGATTCCACCTGATGAGATTCGCAGGAGAGTCGATTTGGCTTTGGAATGGGTGGGTATGTCAGAGCATATGCGCCATGCCCCTCATCTCCTGTCCGGCGGACAGAAGCAACGAGTAGCAATAGCCGGTGTCCTTGCTATGCGTCCTATGTGTATTGTTCTTGACGAACCCACGGCTATGCTTGATCCTTCAGGCAGACGAGAGGTTCTTGATACGGTAAAGAGGCTGAACAAAGAAGACGGTATTACCGTTGTCCTGATTACTCATTTCATGAATGAGGCCGCTCTCGGCGACAGGGTAGTAGTAATGGATGCAGGAAAGGTTGTCATTGATGATGTCCCAAGGAAGGTTTTTAGCCAGGTAGAAGTCATCAGGAGGCTCCATCTTGATGTTCCCCAGGTTACACGACTGGCTCATGAGTTAGGTAAGTGTGGGGTGCCTATTCCTCGGGATGTGCTGACAGTGGATGAGTTTGCAGATGCGCTGTGCGGATTAGGTTCAACGAGCGCTGTAGCTTCATGTGGGGAGTGAGTAAGATACTGTGTCTATCCGGGTAGAGAACCTGAGCCACACGTATAATCCCGGCACTCCGTTTGAGCGGTGCGCTGTTGACAATGTGACCCTTGAGATAAAGGACGGGGAATTTGTTGCGATAGTCGGAGAGACCGGTTCAGGAAAGTCCACCCTGATTCAGCATTTCAACGGTTTGCTTAAGCCCACGCAGGGTCGGGTATTCGTTGACGAAGTGGACATTTGGGGAAAAGGCGTGCATCTTAAGTCAATACGACAGAAAGTGGGCCTTGTATTTCAGTACCCTGAGCACCAACTTTTTGAAGAGACTGTCTTCAAAGACATAGCATTCGGGCCTCGAAATATCGGCATTCCCGATGACGAAGTCGAAAGACGAGTGCAGCAGGCTATGAAGATGGTAGGGTTGGATTATGAGGCTCTCTGTGACCGATCCCCGTTCGAGCTTTCCGGCGGGGAGAAGAGGCGTGTGGCGATGGCAGGGGTCATTGCTATGAAACCCTCTGTAATTGTCCTGGATGAACCTGCATCAGGTCTGGATCCTCGCGGCCGTGACATGGTACTGGCTGAAATCCAAGAGTTGCATCAGAAATTTGGTTTCACTGTCGTTCTTGTCTCTCACAGTATGGAAGATGTAGCCAAACTAGCCCGGAGAGTCGTGGTGCTTCACAAGGCGAAGTTGATTGCAGACGGGCCTGTCAGGGATGTTTTCAGCATGGAGGATATCTTGAGTATGGCTGGCCTTGAGGCGCCACAAGTAACCAGGCTTATGCAAGAACTCGCCAGGCGAAACATGAAGGTGAGGACTGATATCCTCACTGTAGAGGAGGCAAAACGCGAGATTCTACGAGTCCTCGGGGGTGAAGGCCGTGTTCCGTAATATCACGCTTGGTCAGTACATGCCTGGGACTTCGTTTGTGCATAGACTTGACCCAAGGATAAAGATTCTTGTGACTCTTGTTGTCATTACTATTTTGTTTATGGTTGATACGGTCACAGGGTACAGCCTTATTTTCCTATTTATACTAGGCGTCATACTCGTGGCGCGTCTTCCTTTCAGGTTCGTGTTGTACGGCATAAGGCCACTGGCATTCATACTTGTGCTGACTTTCGGGCTTCATCTTTTTATGAATGAAGGGCGCACGCTGTTCGCCGTAGGTCCATTGGTTGCTACGTATGAAGGGGCATTTAGAGGTTTTACAATGGCTTTTCGCCTTGTGCTCTTGGTCCTTGGCACTTCAATTCTTACCCTGACTACGTCCCCTATAGAATTGACTGACGGCTTAGAGAACCTTATGTCACCTATGAAGCGTATGGGGATTCCCGCCCATGAGCTTGCCATGATGATGACTATAGCCCTCAGGTTTATTCCCACTCTGCTCGAGGAGACAGAGAAGATTATGAAGGCGCAGATGGCTCGAGGCGCGGATTTTGAGACAGGCAATGCGCTTCAGAGGGCGAAGAGCCTGATTCCGCTCTTGGTTCCGTTATTTGTGAACGCTTTCCGGCGCGCTGATGAGCTTGCCATGGCTATGGAAGCCAGATGTTATCGAGGCGGCGAGGGGCGCACCAGGATGAAGCAGATGAAGCTTACCAAAGGCGATGTATTGACCGGTGTGGTAGTGACTGCGGGAATGGTGGCTGTAGCCGTATATCTGTGAGATTCCGTATGTTAAGTAGATCGCCATAGGTAATCACCGGTTCCGGAAAGTGTACGTACCGTGCGGGGCTGCCGGTGTTGCACTCGGGGACGGCTCCCCAAGCGGGTTGCCTTGACAGAATAATGAACTCATACTTACGATACTTACGCGGATAGGCGGTCTGGTAATGAAAGCCGGCAATGTGGACACCACCGGGCATCGGGATGCCGCGCGGAACATAAAATTGGTCTTGGCATATGACGGAACCGGATACTGCGGTTTTCAACGTCAAAAGGATCTCCCCACTATCCAGGCTACATTAGAGGCTGCTATCGAGACTATTACGAAAACCTACTCTCATGTGACAGCGTCAGGACGCACTGATGCCGGCGTCCATGCTTTGGGGCAGGTAGTCAATTTCAGGACACGTGCCAGAATTCCTGTGGAGAGGTTTGTGCCCGCTCTAAACAGCGTGCTGCCTGAAGATATCCGTGTTCGATGTGCCGAGGAGGCGCCTTGGACGTTCCATGCCAGGTATGATGCACGCTGGAAGACTTATGAGTATTCAATTGATACCAGGCCTGTACAGTCAGTGTTTACACGCAACTTCGCTTACCACTTGAACATTCCGCTGAACTTAGAAGAAATGAAGCAAGCTGCCAGGTTCTTAGTAGGCATTCATGACTTTCGCTCATTCGTGTCTTCAGGCGGGAGCGCAAAGACATTCACGCGTAATGTGAGGAGACTTGAGATTACGACGTGTGATGACCCTATCCTACGAATTCAGATTGAGGCTGACGGGTTTCTATACAACATGGTAAGGACCATAGTAGGGACCCTTCTTGAAGTCGGACTGGGGAAGATCCAGGCTGAAGATGTTTCGCGTATAAGGGATGCCCGGGACAGAAGGCTTGCAGGGCCTGCAGCGCCTGCATGCGGCCTTTGTCTCATTAAGGTTGACTACTGATCTGGTCACTTCGGCGGCGAAACGCGATCTCAGGCAGCGGAACTAAGCAACAAAACCGGTAAGGCTGAGTTTCTCCACTGTTTCGCTTGTGGGACGCCCGGTTTCGCCATGCCAACCCATCTGTTCCCAATAGAGCGCAACCATCTCGTGAATCGGAACGGATTTTCCTTTTAGAGGCCCGTCCTCCAAAGGCGGGTTACCGGCCATCCTTGGGTGAGCCTGATTATTTCGAGGGTCGATACCTTCCCTGATATTGAAAAGCTGCTTTAGGGTTTGAATTCTCATCCCAATTTCCAGGTATTCATCGGCTGTCTTATGCCAATTAGTGGCAGCATTCAGCATTTTGAACGGATTCCAGTTGTGAACCCCCATTGTCATTGCAAACAGACATCCCCCGATACCGTCAATTACCTGTTTATAGCATGATATTGCTACACTTTTGGTTGCATTTTCCGACGAGGCTATGTATTCCTCGTATTTGGGGTATAGGGATATCTTTGGCGCCCAGGAGACCTCATTCCATAATTGGACATAGTTGTAATACTGAAAGCAGCCAACTGTGTGTTTGCCGGGGGTTGGGTCTGCACAATAATGGACTCCCATCATGGGATCGAACCTTGAGTCATGGAGGCCCGGTTCCTGTCCTCCGACATGGAGCGCGTAATTCTGAGACCCGTTGCCAATTTTCTCGGATGCTACTTTCACTCCGTCTGCCAGCAAATCGCCGAGCCCTTCCCGATTTATCATTTGTTTTAGCAATTTGACAATGGCCTCTGTATTACCCCAGGCAAGTTGCAGCCCTCCGGTGTCTTCGCTTGTTAAAATTCCGTTCTCGAAACACTCAATTGCGAATGCCACGGCATGGCCTGCCGAAATACTGTCCATACCGGCCCTGTTCAATAGCTCGTTTATGTAGAGAATCGATTCTGAGTCTCCGTTTAGTAATAAGCTTCCAAAAGCGGAGACTGTCTCGTACTCAGGAGTATGGGTTTCCCGAAATGCACCTTCCCTAATATCATCTATCCGGGAAATCCCGCCACATCCTACTACACAGGAATAGCAAGAGTATTTCTTGAATTCTCTTTGCTTTAGCCTGTCGGGAGCTAGGTTTCTGTATCTTGATTTGCCAAAATCCAGCCTGGACCCGTTCCAGTTCTTTATTGGGGTATCACCGTTCACCACACCCATTACATTATTAAACCCGGTTCCCCATTTCTTAAGGATTCCGGCAGCCATGATACCATCAGGCACGGCAACTCTCGTCATTCTGCTCTGTACTCTCGCAAGAATCTCCAGTAACCGTCCGGACAGAAAACCCGGTATGGTCATGTTCTTGACTTTGTCCGTAAACTCTTTGCTGATCGTCCTCATGAGTTCGGGATTCTCGCACGTTATCCGTCCATTTCCCGCAAGGAC
>DUVA01000145.1 GCA_012841305.1 Bacillota bacterium
AGAAACACTTGGACACCGCGCTCCGGAAGAGTCTTTATCAAATCATTTGCAGTTGCAATCGCGACATCTTTTCCAAGGTGGACTATTAGGCCAAATCTCATTACATGATGTCTCCTTGCACAAATCATCCGTTCACAAACTCGCTGTGAGCAGCCTCAACCACTTGGGATATAATCTCACGAGGATAAGGATCCAGTGTTGGGGCACCTCTCTTTATAGCATACACCAAAAACTCGATGTTTCCTGCCGGCCCTGTTATCGGCGAGTAGGTCAGACCCTTGACGTCAAGGCCTTCTCCTTCCATGAATTCCACGAGACTTCGAATTGTCTCAACGTGCACGTCGGGGTCACGGACCACTCCGCCTCTTCTCACCTCTTCCCTACCTGCTTCGAACTGGGGCTTGATGAGGATAACGAGTCCTCCGTCATCCTTAAGAAACGTCAATAGATGACGTATGAATTTACCTACTGATATGAACGACACATCCACTGTGGCGAAATCACATAGTTCAGGAATTGAACCGGGTTCCAGGTATCTGACATTAGTTCGCTCCATGACAACGACGCTCGGATTGTTGCGCAGTTCCCAAGCAAGCTGCCCGTACCCGACATCTATTGCATAGACTCGCTTGGCGCCATGCTGCAGCAGGCAGTCTGTAAACCCTCCTGTGGATGCGCCGACATCCATGATCACCTTGTCTTTGACGTCAATCTCAAACTCCAGAAGGGCTTTGGCCAGCTTCTCCCCGCCTCTGCTTACGAAAACCCTTTTCCCTCTCAATGGCCTTAGTTCTATTTCAGAAGCAGATTTCACAAATGTCCCGGGTTTGGTCTCACGAATACCGTCGACTATAACTTCTCCCGCCATTATGGCGCGACGTGCCTTTTCTCTGGTAACGAAGAACCCCTTTTCCACCAGCAATACATCAAGACGCTCTCGTCCGCGGTCGTTCATTGAACCTTCGCTTCCCATTTCTACGTTATACCTTCAATAGTGCTTGACACCGGCTGCACAACCTCAAAGCAGTTTCGGAAATACCCATGGGTGACAGCCCGCATTCGGCAAGCAGAATCTCACGCGGCCCGTGAGTCACAAAGTCGTCAGGTATACCCAAATGGGCAAACTCCACCTTCCCTTGAGCTTTCTTAGAAATGATATCTGCGACCTCGCTGCCCAGGCCTCCGACAACGCTTGCCTCTTCAACTACAAGCACTTTCTTGCATTCCCTTGAAATCTCCAGAATCAAAGACTCGTCCACAGGTTTAGCAAACCTGGCATTTAGCACAGCCGCAGAAACGCCTTCCCTCCTTAGGATTGCCGCTGCGTCCAGAGAAGGGTACACCATGCTTCCTAAGGCAATTATCGCTATGTCTTTCCCATCCTCAAGAAGCACGCCTCTACCATATTCAATAGGCGGGCATCCCCTCTTTTTCCTCTTATCCATGGCAGATGAGCGAGGGTACCTGAATGCACAAGGGCCCTCCATGTTCAACGCAAAATCCAGCATAGAGACGAGCTCATCGTCATCTACAGGCGCCATGACTGTCATACCGGGAATGCTTCTTAAAAACGCGATATCAAGATTCCCATGGTGCGTAGGACCATCCTCCCCTACAAGCCCTGCTCTGTCCACGGCAAAAACCACATGAAGGCCTTGAAGGGCAATGTCATGAACAATCTGATCATAAGCCCTCTGAAGAAATGTGGAGTAAATAGCTACTACGGGAATGAAGCCCTGGCTTGCCAGTCCTCCTGCCATCGTCACTGCATGCTGCTCTGCAATACCCACATCAAAGAAGCGATTGGGATATGCTTTCATGAAAGCATTGAGGCCTGTACCATCAGGCATTGCAGCCGTAATGGCAATAATGCGAGGATCCTTGGACGCTGCTCTTACCACAGCCTCACCGAATATCTCAGACAGACTCTTTGAGCTATTCGATGCAAGCATCTTACCTGAAGGCACATGGAACTTGCCTACTCCGTGAAAAGCCCTGGGATCCGCCTCCGCCGGAGGGTATCCTTTGCCTTTTTTCGTGACTACATGGATAAGGACAGGGCCGCCCTTGGCCTTGGCTTGCTGAATCGTACGAATAAGGAGAGGGATGTCATGTCCGTCAAGGGGTCCTAAGTAAGTGAAACCCAAGTCTTCAAATAGCATGCTCGGTATGACCAGATACTTTAAGCTGCCTTTGAGCTTCCTTACGCTTTCGGAAACATCTTTTCCGATGATTGGGATATTTTTGATGATCCGATCGATCCTGCGACGGGCTCTCAGCAGATGAGGTTCTGTCCTAATGCGAGAAAGATAGGACGCAAGGCCTCCTACATTCCGGGAAATCGACATTTCATTGTCGTTCAGCACAACAATAATATCTGTGCCAAGTTGCCCTGCATGGTTCAAAGCCTCAAATGCCATCCCCCCGGTAAGGGATCCGTCTCCGATGACTGCGAGAACACTGTAGTTTTCATTTCTTAGATCTCTGGCTTTGGCAATGCCGAGAGCTACCGATATTGAAGTGCTGGAGTGTCCCGTATTATACACATCATGAGGGCTTTCATCGGTCCTCGGAAAACCGCTGATGCCTCCGTACTGCCTGAGAGACGAAAACTCGCTAAGTCTTCCGGTGAGGATTTTATGGGCATATGCCTGGTGACCTACGTCCCATATCACCTTATCATTAGGACTGTCAAGAACAGTGTGAATGCTCAAGGCGAGTTCCACCACTCCAAGGCTGGAAGCCAGATGGCCGCCGGTCTCCGAAACAGTGCCTATGATTTCCTCCCTGATTTCACCTGCAACTTGCTGAAGCTGACCCAGCGTAAGGTGTCTGAGGCCTTTGGGCAGATCCAACCCGTCAAGAAGTCTTGCCACTATTCGAATCTCCTTCAGTATACTTTTTTGCCGGGCAAAGACCCTTTTTCCTGTTCACCGCTTTGCGGTCAGGCAGGATAACAAGGCCTGTTGAGTCTTCGAGCCAAGCCATAACCCTACCTACAATAAGAATGATCTCCTCCGGTTCACTGATGGCAGCGTCCTTTCCCCATGCCTTACCCCCGACTGTAAGGGCTGCGATGAATCCTACGATAACTGTACTTACCGCTGTCTCGCCGGCAGGGCTTCCTCTTGCCCGCATCACCAATTCAAGGGCAATTGCAGCTCCTATTGCTCCGCTGACTGTGCCTGTCATGTCTCCGATGATGTCATTACAGAAGCTTGCCACACGGTCAGCGGATCTTGTCATACGAAGAGCCTGCTTCGCTCCGTATACTTTCTTAGACGCCATAGCGTTTAACGGCCGTTCTTTCGCTGCAGTGGTAGCAGTGCCGATTACATCAAAAATGACACCGATGCCGACTATTAAAAATAAAACAAAAAGTCCAAGAACCAACCCCACGCGGCCAAGGAGTATCTTGGACACAAAACTTAAGGCTATTGCCATAACAAATGTGATAATTGCTACATAGAGAACCCGTGACACACGTGGGTTCACGAGCTACACCCACCTTAATAACGTATCCGGGTAGGTGGTAACACTGCGGGTAAATATTGTGGCTTGAGGTCCGGCAGGTTTTCCCTGTAGTGCTCCCTTGCGTCACCGCTTGGGCGGTTTCCCGTTTACGACTACAGCCCGAGGTTGCCCTTAGGACGGCCGGACTACCACTTAGCTCACACTACAATCCCCGTAATGTCCCTTTTACCTTTGGACAGTCTAGGAGTTTTCCTCAACAGCATCTAACCATCTTCTAGCCTCTTTTGCAGCGAGAGTTTCATGCAGCAAAGGGCCACTCTTTCCGGCCAGAAAAAGCAAGCCTGCTACCTGCAATCCCTCTCTCACCACTCAAGGCAGGCTACTCTACACCCAGCACTTAGTACTCTCGTATTCGCACCTAGGCGTAGGTTTACCCCCCGGCCGTGGCCGCGGCCTGCGCCGGCTAGCCACAGGAGCGGGTCTCCGCGAGACGAGGGTCAACGCCTGTATGCCATTACAGATCGCCCTCATCTCTTAACCCCCAGCACCGACCCCCAACTGGGCGTCGGCAGCCGGCACCAGGGACTTCATCGATGTGCCCTTGACGGATTTTTAGGCCCGCCTTCAAAGATGGAGGCGCTGACTAGAATACTGCACCACCTACCCTGATGGACTTGATTATATCATATGCGAAATTTGCCATCAACTGAAGCCCAGTGCCCTAGTGGCAAGCCAAAGGAGTTCTTCTCCTTGCTTCTCATAAGGCTTTAGAATGTCAATAGCGGAAGAGAGAAGACTGGAACCGTATAATCCTGCCTCTTTGACCCCGAGGATTCCGGAAAACGTCAAAAGGCCTTCCTCATGAGAGTCATTGATATCATCCTGAACCTGAAACGCACGCCCGAACAACTCGCCGAAACGCGTAAGAGCTTCCAACTCATCGCTGCTTGCGCCTGCCACGATTGCACCGCATCTAATTGCAGACCTCATTAAGGTGCCGGTCTTCAGGTCGCTCATTTCTTCAGTATACGCAACTCCCATATCAGGGTGAACAGGGGAAATATCCATAACCTGTCCGCCCACCATACCAAGGCTTCCTGACGCTCCGGCCAGTTCGTACACGATCTTGATTGAAGTCAGAGGCCCCATCAGTCCATAGGCTTCCTCTTTCGAGACCACTTCAAACGCAAGAGAAAGCAAGGCATCCCCTGCGAGGATTGCTTCTGCCTCCCCGAAAGCCTTATGAACAGTTGGCAGTCCACGCCGGACATCGTCGTTGTCCATGGATGGCAGATCATCATGGACAAGAGAATATGAATGTATTAACTCAATGGCAACTGCAGGAGGAATGCTTCGCTCAAGCACTTGAAAGCCGGACCCTTCTACACCAAGCCTAACTCTTTCTATCATCACTGCGGTAGACAAGACGAGCAGCGGACGGATCCTCTTACCACCTGGAAATACCGCGTATCTCATAGCTCTATGGAGTAGTTCAGGTTGTGTATCAGAAGAAGGGATGGCAGCATCTAGGGCTGCATCTATCATCAGTTTCCAATCATTAAAGGTCTTCTCCACTATGACTCGTCCCCGATCCGAAATGATTCTGTGACAAGCCTTCCTTCCTTTGTTTCAATAAGCTGAGCGATCTTGGTTTCAGCGTCCTCCAGTTTCTTTTGGCATACCCTCACCAAAGACATCCCTTTTTCGAAGGCTTCAAGAGATTCCTCCAGTCCCAGAGCACCTGACTCCAAGGAATCTACCATCTCCTCCAGTTGCTTCATGGCTTCCTCAAAACTAATATCCTCTTTTGTCTTTCCCACCCGCGCTCTCCTCCTCAAGCACAGACTTTACAATAGCCGTAAAGCTTCCGTCTTGAAGCACGACTTCTATTTCTTCTTCAGGCGCCACCTGTCCCACACTACGTACCACACTCATCCCAGGAAGTTTCCTGACAAAACCATACCCTCGGCCCAGAGTTCCAAAAGGGCTCAGACCGTCAATTTGACCCGACAAAGCCCTGAAATCCTCGCGCTTCTTCGAAAGCACACCTTGGGTGAGTGCATAGAGACGGCCACCTTCAACAGAAAGCCGTCTGCGGTGGTCTCTCGTGAGCTCCATTGGGAACCTCAAGACATGCGACCTTACTTGTGACCGGAGCTTCCCCTTATTGTCAGATAGAACCGTCCGAATACTGCTGTTAAGACGCAAGTTCAGTTGGAAAAGGGTCTTTTCCAGTTCATCCATGTCCGGCACAGCCATTTCCGCAGCAGCAGACGGAGTGGCAGCCCGCATGTCAGCTACAAAATCGGCGATAGTGAAGTCTGTCTCATGTCCGACTGCAGATATCACAGGAACCCGAGACGCAGCAATTGCTCTTGCGACCCTCTCATCGTTAAACGCCATGAGCTCTTCAATTGACCCACCGCCTCGTCCCACAATGACAACATCGATAAAACCGGCTCGATTCACCAATTCGAGAGCCCGCACAATACTCTCGGGAGCGCTGTCACCTTGAACCTGCGCAGGGACAACAAGAATGGTGACACCGGGTGCACGCCTTTTGATGACTGTGATCACGTCACGTACTGCTGCCCCGGTAGGAGAAGTCACCACTGCCACAACTTTAGGAAAGCTTGGAAGTTTCCTTTTCCTAGAAGGCGAAAAAAGCCCTTCCTTATCCAGCTTTTCCTTGAGTTGAAGGAACGCCAGATACAAGGAACCTGTTCCGGAAGGCATCATGTCCTCAACATAAAGCTGCACATCGCCGGATCTCTCATACATGCCTATAGCGCCGTATGCGAATACCGACATTCCGTCAGACGGCATGAACTTGAGTCGAGAGTTTTGTGACCTGAACATCACGCATCTGAGCCGGCTTGCCTCATCCTTTAGACTGAAATACATGTGCCCTGATGAGTGCAGGGTGAAATTGGACACTTCTCCTTTTATCCAAACACCGGCAAGAAAATCATCACTCTCTATCAGAGCTTTTATGTATTTACTTATTTCGGAAACAGAATATATGGCAAGCATTTAATCTTCTTTCATCTCCCGCGCCAACTTCCCTAGGATGCCATTTATGAATTTCCATGACTCCTCATCACCGAACTTCCGGGCGAGGGACACCGCCTCATTTATCGCTACATTTATGGGAATGTCGTCAAGGAACATAATCTCATAGACGGCAAGTCTGAGAAGATTCCTATCTACCGCTCCCATGCGATCCAAGGTCCAACCGATGGCAAGACGAGAAATGGTATCGTCGATGGATTGGAGGTTCCCGAGGGTTCCAAGGACAACACGGTGAATGTATTCGACATTTCGGCATCCGGCGTCCTTGTCACTTAGTGTGGTCGAAATGGCGGTTTCAGGTTTCATGCGCCCGACATCTACTTGAAAAAGCACAACAAACGCTGCTTCTCGCGCATCCCTCCTTGTCAAAGTAATCCCCCTAACCTCCCACGTTCCGCGTCAGCCTTCATCAGGCGGGAGAAAATCTTCCAAAAAAATGTCATTTGTATGTCTTCTTCCCCGATCCACATAATTACCGGCAAGATAACCTACTCCTATGCAAGTGGCTAAGTAGAGTCCGGCTATAGGACCTGCAATCACCATGACCAATCCTACGATGAATCCTAGAATCGTCCCTATTAGCTTTCCCGGATATTTAACAAGAGCGATACGCAAGAAACTCCCCATCCCGGGCTGCATTAACTTGCACCTCTTTTCCTGTGCAGTCCACATCCTTCACCTTGTCCATGGAGATGCCAAGACCACATAAGCGTCTGTCTCTGCAATTATATTACCCTCTGAGGCCTCTGTTCTTGGCCTACATTGCGTACATGCACTGTCACTCTGGACACGTCCACTCCGATTGTATCGCTGATGTACCTGCCTAGTTTGGCCTGAATCTGCTCTGCCACTCCCGGAATCGAGACATCAGGACTGACAACAACTGACACATATACCTCAATATCTTCCCCTGAGACGTCAACTACGGTATCAACATCCTGTATGCCCGGGACTTCACGTGCGCTTCGTTTGATCAGCGTCTCAATGGCCAATGACGAAATCCTGACCTCGCCAAGACCGGTAGCGCGAACAATGGTCTTCCTGCGCCCTCGGCTTCGAAAAGCAAGCCACATCAGGTACGCGCCTGCCGGCACGCAAATAATTGAGATAACGATTACAGCAGGACGAAGGCCTCCGTACTGCCTGGTAAGAAAGACATTTGAAAAGAAACTGGTGGGATTAGGCCCAAATGCCATGGCAACAAAAACTATGCCTACCGCAAGCAGCAGTATAGCTGAGATAAATACAACGGCCCGGTCATGTATTCTCATGGAACTGCTCCTTTCACCGGTGTTGCTAGCGTACTCTCGGCTCCTCTTTCTTCTCCTGTGCCAGGAAATTCACTCCCTGGACATGGACATTGACCTCTACAACTTCACGACCGGTCATACTTTCAATAGCCTGTTTTACATTTTGCTGTACTTTCCATGCGACTTCAGGGATCCTGACACCGTAATCCACAATAATATAGAGGTCAACAGCAGCTTCCCTCTCCCCTACTTCAACCTTGACCCCTTTAGCTAGATTTCGCCGTCCAAGCAGCTCAGCTATGTCCCCGGTAATTCCGCTGGACATGCCGGCTACGCCTTCGACTTCCATAGCAGCGAGGCCGGCGATTACGCTTACTACCTCGCCTGCGATTTTTACGGTCCCAAGAGCCTCACGCGCTCCGTGTAAAGGAGCCTCAGGGTAACGCAGTTCTCCTGGCTGCATAGCGCTCATACCCTCCTCCTGGGTGTATTATATCAGCACATGTTATCAGCGGCAATCAATGCCCGTCCCCGAAAATCAGGTCCAGAACATCACAGTCGCAGTAAATCTTCCCTTGCCTAAATGCAGAGCTCGTAACGAGCTTACGTTGAAACTCCAGATTCGTGGAAATCCCCTCAATTGTGAATTCATCCAAAGCCCTTGCCATTCTCAGTATGGCTTCATTTCTGCTATTGCCCCACACCACAACTTTGGCAATGAGCGAATCATAGTAGGGTGGAACGTAGCATCCCGGATAAAGGGCTGTGTCCACCCTGACCCATGGCCCCCCGGGCAATATCAGCTTGCTTACCTGACCCGGCGTAGGCACAAAGTTTCTTTCCGGGTCTTCTGCACAAATCCTACATTCTATGGCATGGCCCTTTGCATTCACATCCCCCTGGCTGAACGGTAATGGTTCACCTGAAGCTACTATGAACTGTGCCTTCACAATATCAATCCCGGTGATAAGCTCAGTTACAGGGTGCTCCACTTGAATCCTTGCATTCATCTCGAGAAAGTAGAACCTGCCTTCAGAGTCAACAAGGAATTCAACGGTTCCTGCGTTCGTATATTCGGCAGCCTCTGCACCTAGTAAAGCTGCACTCCCCATGGCTCGGCGGATAGTCTCATCCAGAACCGGGGAGGGCGACTCTTCTATGAGTTTCTGATGTCCGCGCTGCACAGAGCAATCTCGTTCTCCTAATTGCACAGCGCAACCTTGTTCATCCACTAAGACCTGAACCTCAACATGCCTTGCGCCTTTGAAGTAACGTTCGAGATAGACCCCGGGAACACCGAATGCGGCCTCTGCTTCAGCCTGGGCAAATTTAACGCTTCCGGCGAGTTCATCTCTGTCATAGGCTATACGCATTCCTTTTCCACCGCCGCCTGCTGCTGCTTTGATCATCACAGGAAAACCGTACTCGGCAGCAAATGCTTCAGCCTCTCCTACATCATCTATAACACCTGGGGTGCCTGGGATAACATCAAGGCCGTGTTCCGCCATGATCTGTTTGGCTACGGCTTTGCTCCCTATACTACTCATTACATCGTGCCTGGGCCCTATGAACTTGATTCCATGAGATGAACATATCTCCGCAAAATATGGGTTCTCGGCAAGAAACCCGTAACCCGGGTGAATTGCGTCAGAACCTGACACTAACGCTGCACTGATAATGTTAGCGATATTAAGGTAGCTCCGTATCCCGGGCCCTGGTCCGATGCAATACGCTTCGTCAGCCATAATCACAGGAAGAGAATCCTTGTCAGGCTCGGAGTAGAGAGCGACGCACTTAATGCCAAGTTCTTTAGCAGCCCTAATGATTCTGAGGGCGATTTCGCCCCTATTTGCTACAACTACTTTTTGGATTGAGAGATCCGACACGACATACCTCCTGCATTTTGTAGGGCACAAGCCTATGACGTTTCCAGAATGAAAAGAGGCTGGCCGTACTCTACCGGTTCTGCGTTTTCTATTAGGATCTCCACAACCCTTCCTTTTACCTCTGATTGGATCTCGTTCATAATCTTCATGGCCTCAATAATACAGACGGTCTGACCGGGCAAGATTGTATCACCTACGCTGATATAGGGTTCTTCGTCAGGCGCAGGAGCCCTGTAGAAAGTGCCAACCATAGGCGCTGTTATTGTCAGGCAATTGTCTTTCGATATTGCTTCAGCCTCAACTCCTGCCCTGAGTGAGGGAGACACATTTACCTGCTTCCGAAGCTTCATTGTTAGGCCTTCTATTTCCAGCTCCAATTCGGCAATGTCATAAGTGTTCATTAGCCTGGCGAAGCCGGCAATCTCTCGCCTCATATCTTTGAGTTCCACTGGTTTTGCCTGCCTTCCCATTGTTCCCACATGTCCCATAAGGGACTGAACTGTTATTTTCACCGGCCGTTATCCCAATGGTTCCAAGTCTTTTAGCTATAGACTGCCCGACTTGGGATAACAATAGCCATAACCTGGGTCAATACCCATGCTTCCCTATATTCACCACAACCTTTTCATTTCCTCCTTAAATCATACCATCAGCCGACCGGTCTTGACCAGGCTATCGCGGGTCACCTTGCTCAATTATGGTGATATTGGCAAGATCAACCCCTAAGCACCTGGCAGCGATATCCCCGATTTGCTCCGCATCAGCCTTCGTGAGCTCTTTACCGGCGATCACAACATCACAGGTATCTCCTCTTACAAAGACCAAGGCATCTTTGAAACCCCGCGCTTTTATCAAGGCTTCTGCATCAGCCTCTCGTTCCGTCCTTTTTGACAAATCCAGAAGCTGCATACCGGCAGCTGTTCTTGCTTCCTCTGAAAGACCGGAGTCTCGAGCTACCGTTTCCAGGGATTCAACATTCTTTGACCTGGTCTTGTTTCGTTCAAGTCGCAGCGAATCAAGAATATCGCTTCCTCCCCCCAACGCTTCTCCTCCAAAATCTACAAAATCCATTTCCGAGGCTGATTCACCCTGAGAATTGGCATCGTGTGAAACATCCAGGATTTTACTCACGGAAAACAGCCCTTCATCCTGTTTCACTCCGATATTCCGCGTTCCTATTAGAACCCCCAGCACCACTGCAATGACCACCATCAGCGCAAAACCTGCTCTTGCCCTGTCCTGCACAGAGCTCACCTACCTTTTACGTGGTAGCACCGCTACCTTATGATAAGGGATGTCAAAGAGGGTCGTTACAGCCTCGATTAGCGCCTTTTTTACCGCGATATCTTTGGCGCCGTCTGCTACGACAAGGACGCCTTGGATTCTGGGCTCCCGGAAGTTTCGCACTACCGGCAAGGCCGACCCTGTGGTCCTCTCTTGTGTGGTGACTATCTCACCGCTCTTCCTCACTTGTGTTGTTTCTCGAGTCATGCCTTGTGTATCCAGTTCCCTGGAAACATTCTCTTCATGGGTTTCGTTCTCCGCATAATCATAGAGTCGTCCCGTCTCAAAGGTAACCTTGACGCTTACCCGGCCTGCCCCTTGCACCTGTGAGAGTATCTCTGCCAGACTCCGTTCTAAGCGGGCCTCGTCCTCAGTCAGGTTCGCTCCCCCGATTCCACCTATGGCGAGTGCCTGGTCTTGACGAGCCCGGCCCAGGTCTGTCTGAGTGGCAGACGGATTACTCAATCGTGGCGAGAAGCTGAACAGAAGAAGAAGGATACCTATGAGCCCTATGACAACGAGAACACCGATTTTCTGCAACTGAGGGGGCTTGATATCCTCCATCCCGCCTCCTGCCCGTTTGAAAAGTCCGGTTAAGAAGTCAATAATCGAAGATGCCACCTGTCTCACCATCCCTGTTTCCTTATGCGTTCATACGCGCACACAGACTGTGGAATCATTACCGGAAATCGACTGACACGGAAATGGCCACATCGCGAGAAAACCCGTAAAAATCCTGTATTGCGTTGCTTACTCGCTCCTCTACGAGGTGGGCGAGTTCCTTACCATTCTGGGAAACGCCTGCCCCGAACCGGCCGTTATCGTCACCTGATGTCCCAAGTGAAGCCATGCTGAGGTTCCTTAGGGCGACATCGATACGTCTGATATCCCCTGCCGGTGTGAATTTGATTTCAGCGCGAGCTTCATCAGATCCCGATGCCAATCTGGCAATGGACTCCACCTGAGAGGCAATCTTCCTCTCCGCCTCCCCTTCTACGACTTCAAGGCCTGCGTAGGTAATTAGTTCTCCTTTCGCAATCCAACTCAGGCGATCCAATGTGCCGGTTTCGCCAAACGCTAACCCTGCCTGAGACTCCAAAGCGTCATCTATTGCGCCTGAGATATCTAAAACAGAGCCGATGATAACAGCAATCATAGTGATACCCATGACAACCCTGGCAAATCTCCGGAGGTCGTTAGCGGGTAGGAGCATTTCAACAAAGGCAAACGTTAAGCTTATCACAACCAGATCCCTTACCCACTCAGTCACGGTTTTGACCAACTCTCTCACCTACCTAAGAGTGACAGCGAAGTTTACAAGGCCCGATATGACAGTTATGACTGCAAGGAAGGCGACTGCCACAACACCCAAAGTAACCAGGACCAGTATCAACGTATTTCCCAGGACGCTAAGACACTTGGAAAGCCCTGGATCTCCCAAAGGTTGCACTATTGCTCCGGCTAATCTGTACATAATCGCAACAGAGAGGATTTTGGCTGCAGGCACCAGGCAAATCATGAAAATAGAAACAACCCCTGCCACCGACAAGCCTCCATGTATGAGCGCAGCACAGCTTGCTACCATACCTACAGCATCAGAGAACATCTTCCCTACGACAGGAATGAAGGTCCCTGATACGAATTTCGCAGTTCGAATTGATACAGAGTCAGCTACACGGGCGCCTACGCCCCGGATAGTCATAACCCCGAGAAAAAGCGTCATCCCCCCGCCGAGGCAGGCAACAGCTACATCCCTGGCAAGCCCTGAAAACTGTGTCAGTTGCACACGGTCCGCAATCATACTGACAACCTCGAGCAGGGCAGAAAGGAAAAGAAGCGGGAACACGACATTGCGTATGAGCCCACTTGTAAGGCCTGCAACTGCTACCACAGCCGGGCTCATGACCGCAGCTGACGTAATTCCACCTACAGCAGAAAGCAAAGCAAACAGAAGGGGTGTAGACGCGTGCATGAACGTAGTCATCGTGTCCACTGCCTCATTGGCTGCCCTGGTCGTAACAAGGAAACTATTTGTCGCCATTAGCGCCAGAACCATGAAACATGCAGAGCGGGCTATGGTTGTTACCTGTTCAGTTTCAAACCCTGCTGCGAATTCTGAAAGGATCCCGCACATGACCGCAAGAATGATTAACTGCCCAAGCAATGCCAAACTGGCCCGGACTTCGGCTGCAATTACTCGTAGCACGCCTGTCACTACACTTGCCGGATCAAATCCACCTAAGACTTTTCCCGGAGATCTGATGAATCCGGCAATATCCAGGCCGGGGAAGAATTCCTTCATACTGCTGTCCATATCCTCCAAGAAGCTCTCGAGAGTAGAGGTGTCCAAGGCATCCAACTGTGCTCTGATTATATCTTCCTGCATGCCGGATGAGTTTTCAGAGTCTCGCTTTAGAGCCGGGTTGGCCGAACACAGAGTGCCACAACTCGGGACAACAGCTGACAAAACCAAAGCCACAAGGAGAATACCCGGTATGACATTGTATCTTGCCACACGGATCACCGGATTCAACCTTCTTCCTTTCTCCGCATCTTGGCAGAAATCAATGTCAACTCGCAAGTCTGCTGAGAATCTAATGTGCCTGTTACTGTAAACCTATTTCAAGAATCTGGTGATTGTCTCCAGCACGGCAATAAGAACGGGAAGAGCAGTGATGAGTATGATTACTTTGCCGGCCAATTCCAGCTTCCCTGCAGTTGCCCTCTCCCCTGCGTCCCTACACACCTCAGCTCCGAATCCTGCCAAGTACGCGATCCCCACAACTTTTAACACAGTAGAAAAATACACAGGCCCTGCCTTGGTTCTTGCGGTAATATCAGTGAGCGTCCTTACGAGAAAGTCAATAAGAGGGAGTATTCTTCCGATAATTATCAACCCGGTAATAACACTGAGCCATACTGCTATTTCAGGACGGTGGGGCCTGATCAGCACCGTAAGAACAGTCACTATGATAGCAATCGCAAGTAGGCCCCCGATCTCCACAGGACCGCACTCCTTTGCCGGACCACGGACTGACTGCATCAATTACCAAAGTCTGAAAACGGTCAAGATCTCATCCAGCAGCTCCTTGAAACGGAGCAAAGCCACACCGAATACTAATACGGCTCCGATAACCGTAGCCGCCCAGGCGAAGTCCTTCCTGCCCACCTGCTCGAAGATTAGGGAAATAACGATTGAGATGATACCGATACCTGCGACCTTAAATACAATGTCGATTCCTCCCACTTCGTCATCCCCCTTTTATGTCAGGCACGGCCCAATGTAATTCGGCCGTATATGGTGAACCATACAATCAGTAAAGCATAAGAGCGATCATGGCGCCGACGGTAAGCCCTAGGTAGCGCCACATTCTGGCTGTCTCGATCGCCTTATCCCTGGCTTTAACCTCGTTTGCCCGCAGCCTCTCCCGGACAAGCGCGATGTGTCTTAGCTGATCCGTGCTGCTGCAGGAGCCCAACTTCCCTCCAAATGCAAGCAGCGCATCGCGATCCTCGGACGTGAGGGCTGAGACAGGATATGTGCATCTCACAGCAGTCTCCCAAGCCTGTCCAGGTGATTGGTCTCCGGAAGCAATTATGTGAGAAGCAGTCTCGAATATCCTCCCCGCTACACTGCATTTCTGCCCCCTGGCTCTCATCAGCGCCTCAGAAAGAGGCGTTTTGGCGTATGATATTTCAGTCTCCAGCAGTGTAAACCCGGAGATAAGCTCTGAAAGCTGCCTGGGCCGTTCTGAGTAGCCGGACGCAACAACGTTACCTATCACGCCGGAAGATCCTACGACTAATACTGCACCCAGAAGCTTGACCATGAGGCCTCCTCCTTTGCTCCTCATCACCTAAGAGGCCCGGAGATCATGTTCTTTCCTGTGCCTACGTCTAAGATTGCCTCAATCGTGCCTGGCCCGTGTGCCTGGCTCAGTATTACCGCCCTTTCA
This sequence comes from Bacillota bacterium, assembly GCA_012841305.1. Classification (GTDB taxonomy): domain Bacteria; phylum Bacillota; class SHA-98; order UBA4971; family UBA4971; genus UBA4971. Next base: position 14,923 of record DUVA01000145.1, read on the forward strand.
AACATGTCACCTTCGAAAAGGCACTTCAAGGCCGGTCTCCTCGCCACTTCTTCCAGGGATCCGCCGTGAGCTGTGGCAACGAGACTGACACCTGCGCACATCACCTCTCGTATGGCGAGGGCATCGTCTTCCCTACCGATTTCATCAGTCATGACGACATCAGGGGACATGGAACGGATAAGCATTATCATCCCCTCAGCTTTCGGACATGCATCCAATACGTCGGTACGGGTGCCGCAAGTGGTTTGGGGGACTCCTATGTAACACGCAGCTATCTCCGAGCGCTCATCTGCAACGCCTACTCGCACTCCTGGGAAGTTAAGAGAAGGAACACCTTCACTTGCCTGCCTTGCAATATCCCGAAGCAACGTAGTTTTTCCGCACCTGGGAGGTGATATGATAAGCGTGTGGTACAGCCTGCGGGGTGGTTTAACAAGATGTTTCATAACATTGTCGGCTGCGCCTAAAACTTCATGGGCTATTCTGATACAGAAACCTGATATGTCCTTAAGAGTTGCGACCCGGCCCTTAAGAAGGACAACTCGGCCCACCAACCCAACTCTATGGCCTCCGCGTATTGTTATGTAGCCTTGACGCAAGTCATCTTCGAAAGCATAGAGAGAGCCGCATGCAATAAGCTGTAAAGTCATAAGAGCGTCATCATCTGTGAAAACATAAGGAGGATTGGGATATATCTCGTCATCTCCTGCCATCAGCGTCACCGGTCTCCACGTGCGAAGCCTGATCTCATGCACCCTGTCCAACTGTTCCTTAGGTAATCCGGCAATTGATGCGCGAAGAGCGGGCGGGAGATGCGGTAGAACCTCGTCCATGATAACGTCTGATGCAGACTTTCCACCTGGATGCTTATTCGACAAGGCAAGTCCCCCCTTATACAAATAAGTATTCCGGGGGGACTTGTTTTATGACCTACTGTAATGACATTCAGACTCTGATGCCGTGGAGCGACTTCCGCGACGATCTTTCCGAGTGAAAATCAGATATGGCTGTTGACAGATAGACAATGACCGACTATTATGCATATAGATAAACATCAATGTCATCGAAGGGTATCTATGGGAGGAGCGTAGACATGACGTGGGACTATGCTGAAGCTGCACTGATTCTTAGAGCGTTGTCAGACGAAACGCGTCTGCAGGCACTGCACATGCTATCTTCGGGGGAGCTATGCGCTTGCGAGCTTCTTGAGAATTTCCACATCACTCAGCCCACGCTGTCTTACCATATGAATATCCTGTGCGATTCCGGGCTCGTGACTGCCCGCCGAGACGGGGCTTGGGTAAAGTATTCTCCGAATAAAGAAAGACTGCAAGCTGTCAAGGAGCTACTTGACAACATTATCGGTTCCGAGCCCGGTGGGCAAAGCTAACAAGACAGACGCAAGGGGGAAAATCCGTTATGGCCGTATTGGGTTGGCTCAACGATCAACTGCTGAAGATGGAATGGCTATCAAACCTCATAGCGCACTTGGTTCAACATGTACTCAGGCTCGATACCGCAACCAGCCTCGGGGGTAGCATCCACTTTTTCATCTATGACGCAATCAAGATCTTCTTGCTTCTATCAGCCTTAGTGTTCGGCATCTCGTACATTCAGAGCTTTTTCCCGCCTGAGCGTACAAAGAAGATACTAGGCAGGTTCCACGGTATTACC
>DUVA01000146.1 GCA_012841305.1 Bacillota bacterium
GAGAACGGAGATATTCAAGTAGTTCGTCGATGACTAATAACAACCCGTGATCAGGGTGCTTAAGATGAAACTCCGCCATCATGTCTTCGAATACTGGCTTATCAGTGGAGACTTCATCGGAGCCTGGGAAAATAAAGTCCACACCCAACTTTTGAAGATTATCTTCTAGCGTGAGGAAAACAATATCCCGTAGCGACATGGTGGTTGCACCTATTTCAGCACGAATCACCTTAAACTTGCCTGCAATTTGGGTTGAAGCCTTCATGACTGCGTCATTATTAAGTTTGGATTTTAGTTCGGGATATTCAGCAATTGCAGAGATGACTGACATCAAATGGGACTTACCTGTTCCATAGTTGCCAACTATCAGTAGCCCCTTGTTATCCGTAGGCTCATCGAATTGGAGATTAGGAATTACAATGTCTGTCAGTTTCTCTGCCATTTCATCAGAGATAACGTACGTTTGCACTAATTGCTCAGCAATTGTCAGTTCGTCTGCATGCCTAAGCTGAATCACCGTCTCAATAGGGTCAAACTGGATAAGGTCACCGTACTTCATGGGCGATACTCCTTTACAGGGTTCTCGAGGCATTCTGTGGCCACTGTCAAATCTATCATCAGAAAATCTTGCATTTGGTACCGACGATATTCAGGATGCCTAGGTGCTGCGTACGTCAAGTAACCGTTCTCTACTGAACCGTTCCAAGCAGCAACGACAGTGCGATTTCGAGAGAGGTTTTTGAGCAGCTGCAATGGGTTTTGCCTAAGTGTTATATCGAATAGGATTTCTGAGTTATCCAACAGGATTATTTCGTTTGCTGTGGTATCTGTGATTTCGTCCAAAAGTCTGGGAATATGCAGAATCCTTTGCTTCTCTGTCAAATCAAGCATTCGCTTCGAAAGCTCCAGACTCACATTGATTAAGGGAGCCCCTGTGCGGGCCTTTACCTCCTGCAATACCGTGGTCTTTCCTGCGCCTTCAGGTCCTATGATAAGCACCAGTTGGTAGCGAAGCCCTGATGCCTGTTGAACCTTTCGAATTGCCTCATCTATGGGAAGTTTTGACATGATTGCTCCTCCTGCTTAGTACATGGATCCAATGGACACAGTAAGCCATAGTTTCAGGTCGGAGCCTTTGAGTACATTTGAAGAGTGTTAAGTGGTCTATGATGTTACGGGAGAGTGTGGTGTTTGTGTACGTCGAAGGTTGGTATGATAAGTATCTATTGATTGTACGTAATATGATAATGGGCTTACTGAACTCTTCTCGGGAAATCCGTATGCTGTAGGCAGTAACGCTTCATGAGTGACTCTTTGTCATCGTGTAGCGCCTACGTTATTCTGAGAATACAGAACAGAAACGCCTTCATGATTCTATTGGACTAATACTATTGTACCAGTTAATGAGAAATATGGGAAGGTATATCATATTCTGTCAGATACTGCAGCTGTGTTTTATGACCACATATCGTTTGGTCAAGTCTGTAACAGACCCTTTATCCTTTTTGATAGTTCCTTTATCGTGTTAATTAGTAATTCACATTTCCTTTTGGTCAAGGACCTCAGCCTCATGTTTCTCTGGAAGGGTCCGTTAAATTGCCTTTTAGAGGGAAAATGGGAGCGAAGTAGAACCAATTGTAACAGCAAGCCAAATCTTGGCCTTCGCGGTGACCTCTACTTGACGCCAAGAATTACCGGGACAGAGGTTAAGTTCAATAGCGAGCTCAGGATTGTGTAGCGCGGCGCGGTAAGAGAACAAGAGGAAGTTGTCGATGAGGCTAACTCATGGGGACAACCAAACAAGTTCAATCATGGAGGGTTTGTGCTCATATTGACCGCCAAACGTGTCGTACCAAGGGTCATTGGCGTCAGGAACCGGGATGCTAGACGAAAGGGATTTTGCAGTATGAAATGAGGAATCCCTTCATGAAAAGAAAAGTAATGTTAGATACCAATGTGTTGGTGGATTTTACTGAGAAGTCTCTTTCAGATTCTAAGTTGATTTGAAATACTTAAGAAGAATGGAAGTGAAATTTAGACGTTCCGCAAATGTGTTTATGATCTTTACTCAACACTAAGAGGAGCTTCATGGCCAACAGTTAACATGTGCAGGAATACTCTGACTATGGGATGTGACTGAATTGAGCTGTTTTCGAGAGAAGCACCATTATGTCTCACAGTCTTATCTAAAAGCTTGGAGTGATGAGTGTAAAAACCTTTGGGTTTACAGGATCCTAGTTTCAGATGATTCGGTTCCGTTGTGGCAAAAGAGATCGATCAAGAGTGTTGCATATCATAAGCATCTCTACACGGGAGTAGCCGGTAGTGCCGATTCAGATGAGCTCGAAAGGTGGATGGATCAGAAAATAGAAACACCTGCCCAGGAAGTGTTGTGCAAGATTCACTCTGATAAAGCACTGACACAAGGCGAGTGGGGACATTTACTGCGTTTTGTGGCTTTACAAGATGTTCGGACTCCTGTCAGGTTTATCGAGCATATGGAATTCATGAAGAAGCAAATGCCGAAAATTATGGAAGAAGAGTTGAAAAACGGCGTGCGTAGACTCGCGAATGCAAGGAAAACAGCACAACGGATAGAGACCAAAGCGCATCCTGATTCAAACATGATACCATTGCGCTTGACTAAGAAGATCGAGCCCGGTGCGGAGCAAGGTTTCTTAAAAGCAGAGGTAATAGTGGGGCGCAGCACTTGGTTGTTCATGATACGTCATGTTCTTACTAAGGCATACAAGGTGTTGAAGAAACATCGTTGGAGTATCATTAAGGCCCCAAAAGGAATTGAGTGGCCGACTAGTGATAATCCTGTGGTAAAGCTGAATTACTACGCTTCAGGTTCATATGATTTCAAAGGGGGATGGGGCAACGAAGGGACTGAGATACTGTTTCCCCTTTCTCCTTATCTCTTGCTCTATACTAAAGTGGGGGATGAAACACAGCATAGGGACATCTCCATGCAACTTGCTATGATGCTCCAACATATAGTTGCTGAACATGCTCATCGATTCGTCTTCTCTTCCCGACCGATCAAGACTATTGAGAGACTTCGCCCTCGTGTCGTGGACCGTGAGGCCTTTAGGTATGAAAGAGAAACATGGGAAAAGTGGCATGATGCGCAAAAGAACGCAGAGTTAGCACTGACAGAGCGAGAGGAAGAAGAGGAGGCCCCTGAGAAAAGATAACCCTGATATGAGAAGTGAATGATGGTATATCTGTACGGATGAGATCGAGGAGATAGCTAAGGGGTATGATAGAAACCGAATATGAGTATAACGGGAAATCGTGGGATGCCAAAGGTCTCAAAAAGAGACTGATATGTTTGGTGAAATGAGTTTATTTTCTACGGTTATTTGGAAAGTGGTTTGCAGAATAGCTTAGAGACACCCGCTTAGACTCGCCTCTAAATGTAATGCTTAGGGTTTTGAGAGATAGTCGGCAATGTAGCGAAATCAAGTGTCATATCAAGCCACGTCCTGATATTGTGCGTAACTCTTGCTCGGTACGATAATCCACCGGGCTCTGTGGTGCATTTAACTAGATTGAGCTGTGTTGAAAAAGAAGCCGTAGAAAGGTAGGGCATTTGTGATAATCCGAATGATAGGTTTTTGGGGGAATATCTATGAAGACAAACAAAGAATATCGAGAGCAAGTGGAGAAAAGGCATGGTAAACCCCTAAGGGAAATAATGCATGAGCTTATTGTGGAGCGACACATGGATCAATGGAGCGGTTCTGAAGAACTAGGGGTGCCTAAGGAAACGTTTGTGAAGTGGAGAACAAAATTCCGACTAGGTCCCGTTCAAAGAAGAGCAGACTCTTGGGAACGAAAGACAATCGATACTCTCAATGAATATAGAAAAGAGTTGAGGGATATTGACGTTGGGAGGCCGCTTACTTATAGAGAGGAGACATCACTGCGAGGATTTAGAGAAATCATCGAAAGAATGGTAGAAGTAGAAAAAGTGAGAAGCTTGTTAATAGATTTTGACCCCATGAATCATCTTCCGATGATGCTGGTAATTAGTAGCCTGGAAGTCATAATAGAATATCTTGGTCAATATGAGCAGTCTAAACTACACAAGACCTTTGAGTTTAATTTGGAGCATCTGAAAATGACTATGGAAAACGAGAGCTGAATATATGGTTATTTACAATGCCTCCGCGTAATTCCCATTGCTTCCTTAGAGGCTATTCTAGGAGATGTCTCTGCACAATTGAGACCGCGGGCCTCCGTCATCAGAAGATACTCCGTTTCATCAAGTTCACCAAAGTAGGGACCCTTAGACACTCTCTTGATTGGGAACAGGCGAAGTCATTAGTTTAGATGAGAATGCAGGCTAATCAGAACAGAGGCTCTAAAAGGTGGAAGAAATGATTTCTCTATTGCTGAACCGCCGGTGGATAGAGTATGTATCCTGTGTCCATGACTTCCCTAAGGAAACCACTCTTGTCCTCGCCGTACCCAATCAGTACCGGTTCAATGCGGAAGTCAACCGAGCGCCTAAGTGCGAACAATTTGGCGTGTTCATCCAAATAGTCGCTGTCCAACGTCTCTACGATAACAGCCATATCAATATCTGAATCTGACGTCGCTGTCCCCTTGGCATAAGATCCGTAAAGGACGATGTATTTAGCTGAAATCTGTTGGCTGACTAATTCAGAATATCGTTTAGCTAAACTTATATTCAATTCTTTATCCATTGTGACAGCTCCTCTGTTTTATTAATCAGCGATGTCAACCCAGTGAGATACCGCTGCGCTTAAAGCTATTTGTTGCAAGGTAAAAGTGGAGAAAAAGGCTTGCAAAAAGCACTTGAAGCGCCTACCTACAACCACCTCCATGATAATGCCACCCTAATTGTATAGTATAATTCCGCAAGAACACCAGGGAACCTACTTGTCTGCCGTGAAATCACGCAAATCATCGTAACAGCGACGTATCGATGCAGGGACACTGCATGATAAGAAGAAGTACTACGAACTCTGATGTCTTGTCTCTCGTAAAAAAGCCAGCGCGAATGAGTCCTAAACAAATGCGTAGAGCAGACAGCTGTTCATATCTGCTCAGTGGTGATGCATATGCTTATTCGATGCACAAAAGCCCTGTTGGACAAGGTGAGAATCAGCCAAAGTGAGCTGAAATCGAGAATGTCCCGATAGCCGTGGAATTTGAAGTGGCGGTTCCTAGCCCAGCTATGGCATAATGGGTTAGAACACACCAAATACCCTACTGGGAGGTAACCGCCAATGAAAGTATATCATAGAGAAGCCATTGAATCGATATCAGATAATTCACATTTACCGGTACAAGAACTCACATTGTGGGATTTGCACCAGGCAGTAAAAGGCCGATTCAGCAGCTTTTGTATGGCAGTTGGCATCAAGTCATTACTAACGCTGATGGATCAGGATGTTGAAGCAATGGCCGGCCCAAAAGGAAAACATGATCCTAACCGAACAGCCTATCGCCATGGGTTTCAGAATACGACAGTACCCATGGGCAACCAACGTCTCGCAATCAAACGTCCCCGGGTAAGGTCTATCGAGACTGAGGGGGAATTGCCCATTCCAAGCTATGAAGTGTTCGCTAGTGATGACGAGCTCTTAGATGCAGCCTTAAACCGTATGTTGCATGGCCTGTCTACCAGAGACTACCGGAATGGAATTGAGGACTACAGTGATATAGCAGAAACATCGGGTACATCAAAAAGCGCCATAAGCCAACGCTTTATCAAGGCCAGTGCCAAAGAGGCTCAAAAGGTATTAGGGCGCAGGTTTGACAAGGAAGTCATCCCTGTCCTTATGATTGACGGTATTGTTCTGGGTGATTATACGGCCATAGTAGTCATGGGTATTACCAAGGACGGACATAAGATTATCATGGGAGTCCGCATTGGTTCCACAGAGAACGCCCAAGTGTGCCGGGATTTGCTTACAGATCTTGTCGATAGAGGGGCTAGAGTATGAGCAAGGCCTATTGGCAGTAATAGACGGCTCTAAGGCCCTCAGGAAAGCCTTAAAGGACGTATTCGGGCAACAAGTGCTTATCCAGCGCTGCCAGGTCCACAAGACTCGTAATATCATGGACTATCTGCCTAAGCATAAACGTGATTGGATAAAACGGGTACTAAGAAAAGCCTGGGCCTCAGAAACTGCTGATGAGGCAATAAGAGAGCTTCATAGCTTGGCTACCGGTCTTGAGACTCAATATCCGGATGCTGCGGCAAGTTTACGTGAAGGCCTGGAAGAAACAGTAACCGTTTTAAGGTTAAGAATACCCGGCCTACTGCAAAAAAGTCTACGTTCGACGAACACTATTGAATCCACCTTCAGCATGGTAGCTAAGAGTATGAGGAACGTGAAGAACTGGAAAAATGGCACCATGGTCCGGCGTTGGGTATGTGTAGCTTTACTGGACGCAGAGAACCGCACCAATCGCATAGCAGGATACCGTTCCATGGGTGTCCTAATCTCCGAAATCCAGCGGTTGACTAATGTTGATGACGAGGATCAGGCAGGAAGTGAGAGCAAAATAGCGTAATACTGCGCCACTTAAATTCCACGGGAGCTAGGACAAGCTCCTGAAATCCCCGGAGGGCTACGAAGAGTTGCCCTGTGCCTTAATGGGCTGGCAAGCTAACCTAGTTAACATTAACAGGAGAAAAGTCGTTGTGTTGATGAATAACGCAACAAGATATTCGGTGGTCATATACAGGCCGAGGCCGAAGGAGCCCTCTATGGACAACGTCAGCAAGGAGATCCTTGCACACTTGGGCGTTCTCTGTGGACCCGATGCGGGCTCCAATGATAATCTTATACCCACCTTCGGTAACACCCATGACCACTATGACCGTATAATCACCTAAAACAATGCCATCGATCATTTGGAAAGGCAATATTCGGGAAGTTTGTAGATTTGTCCAATAAGGTTGAATTGGCGGAGTTTCAGAAAGACACGTTATGTGACATGCCACGGAGTTTGCACAAGACAGCGGTGTGTCTCAGTAGGTTCTCATAGGAAAAGGAGGGATACGGTGCTTCAAGAAGTGTTGGCTGTAGCAAGCACAGTGCTGCTATCACTGGGCGGCGCGGGAGCCATTATTTTGGGGCTGTCTAGCTGGTTGGGGAGAGTATGGGCAGAAAAGATTCTCCAGAATGCGAGATATGAACATGAATTAAGGGTGGAGAAACTACGAGCGCAGCTTCAGCGAGACGTGGAATCTGAACTAGAAAGGCTAAGATACCGGAACCATGGTGAGATTGATGAAATGATGCGGACACGTGAAGTGTATCAGTGCTTGGTCACCTCTATGAGGGTCTTCCTTTCGGGTTCATCTCCAGCTACAGAACAGGATAAGAAAGAGTTTTTGGCTGCATACGACCTCTGCCACCTATGGGCCTCTGATCAGGTAATCAAAAAGCTGGGAGAGTTCCTTGACCTAATGGTCAAGCATTCCGCTTTGCCTGACCCGGCAAACCAGATTAGGCTTAGAGTTCTCTATTTAGAATGCCTTGTGGAAATGAGGCGAGATAGTGGATTCGGTAAAACTGCGCTTGAACTGAGTGACTACAAGGTTGTTAGTCTCTAGGTGGCGAAGAAGATCGGCATGTATTGTGTGCGGGAAATAAAGAGAGATCGTGAAATAAAGAAACTATACGAAATTGGAAAATCGTCATGGAAATCGCTCGGCTCAGCGGGATCGAGCTTGCCGAATACTGCCGGAACGAGGGCTTTACGTAGAACAAGTGCTTGCCTGGAAAGACTGGCCGTTTTGAACGGGGGCCTGGCCGGATAGTCCAAACCATTGGTTCTTCATTCCAATAACAGCAGCCCGATGAAAGGCGCTACGCTTTTGGAGACCTTGTATCAATTTGGCACAACTCCTTCCAGAAGCCGGCCAAGAGTCAGCAATGACAATCTCTATGCGGAATCACTCTTCTGTACCTACACGTACCGGCCAGGATACCCGGCGTCCGGACTCGATGGCATGACGCACGCGGGAAAGTGGGTATTGGCCTTCGTTCACTGGTACAACAACGTACATAGGCATAGCGGGCTGAACTTCTTAACGCTCATGCAACAGCACATGGGTGAGGACTTGATGGTTTTGTAGGCACGTATACAGCTTTACCAGAAGGTGCAAGCCGCACGGAATTGGACCCTGGAGCCAGTGGTGTGGTTGAATCCGGACCGGTCAAGCGTTGGCCAGGTTGTTTAGGCATACTGTTCTCGGAGTTTGGACTGACAACTATCGTAACAAACGCCGAGGGGTTATGTTTAAGGGTACGATGGAGCTTGCCAGAATGAAAGACCTCATTCGCGAGGCATAGGTGGACATGGCTATTCGCCTATGTGACATTGGGTCATACAGGATAACCCCGAGCATTTTGAGCCATTGTTCCGGTGAGTGAGGGCCGTCGTTCCGATTTTCTTGAGCCACCCTTCCGGAAGTGGAAGCTACACACTCCTTTTCCCTTTAGAATGGAATTGCACCTTCCTGCACTAAGTCCCCAGCCAGGACTTGGGCGAAGCGACTGTTGGGGGCGTAGCCGAAATCACTCTCGTTATGTGAGTGGGACACGCCTTTTTTATGCACAGTTTTCTTCAGATATGTTATAATAACACTGAATTCAGCATTCTGATTTCAGAGAAGAAGGTGAATGCATGTTTAACGTAAGAATAAATGAACGGGGTCAAATCACCATTCCTAAAGAGCTTAGACGAAAAGCAAACCTAAATCCCAAAGATAATCTCCTCGTGGATCTTGATGAAAAAGGGAGACTGATTATCACTAAGAAAGACTTCTTTTCAGATTTAGAAGACCTCATTAGACGAGACTTAATTAATGAGGGCTATAGCGAATACGAAGTCTCATCTATGATTCCCAAGAAGAAGAAGGAATTGGGAGAGGCCCTACTAAGCATGTCCGCTGATGTTCAGTCAGAGATTACCGATGGTAAATATTCCACCTTAGAAGATCTGAACAAAGAACTAGATCCAGAGGAACAATAAACGATGTATACCATCATTGTTCCGAACAGCGTAAAAAAGGACTTGAAAAAGCTAGATAAGCCAGTAGTAAAGAAAATACTCGATCGTCTAGAGGATCTTTCCCAGAAACCCACTTTAGGGAGTCCCTTATCAGGCAATCTATCCGAGCTCCGCAAGCTGAACATTTACCATCACAAAACTGAATACCGGATTGTTTATCGTGCAGTTGACAGTCGGGGTGAAATCCACATAATCCATATTGGTACTCGAGAGAACTTCTACAATGAGTTAAAGCGCCGATCGTAATGCACTTGCATTGAAGATGTAGATGAGATCATTGCATTCATTCCCACAATCTTTCCGCCCGAACCCCTTGCGCAGCGCAAACCCTACTGCCAGCCGCCGTACTTTTTTATTATTCATTCTTCCGTATGCCTAATTGCTCTTTCAGCGCGGACTGAAGCACTTCCACATAGCTCTTCTTCTTCAGCCGCGTATCCTTCCTTCTGCACGTCTCTTAGGATAAGGTCTTCAAACTCGTCAATGAATGACACCGGCTCAAGGATTGCTTTATCCTTTTCTAGGTTCAGATGAACGTAATCTCCGGTAAAGAGCTGCTCTCGTACTTTCTTGGGCAAGGTGATCTGCCCTTTAGGGCTGATTTTCAGCTTCAGTCGTTCCATGTGATTCACGTCAAGTCCAAGTCTAACACAGGGCGTAACACAGGGCGTAACACAGGGCGCGTAAAAAGTAAAAAGTAAAACACATAGACATCAAACCAGATTAGAGCATATATGGGGCAAAGAGAGAAATCTGAGATATCCAAGTCATGAATCATGCGCAGGCTCTTTGCGAGAACTCCC
>DUVA01000147.1 GCA_012841305.1 Bacillota bacterium
GGCACCCGTCGTCCTTCTCCTCAATTTCCCCTGGCTTGCCGCGCAAGAACACAATACCTTCATGCCTCCCGCGCTGGTAAAACTCTTCAAACCCTTTCCCTGCGGTTCTCATGTCTATGTAGTAGACGTAAACCTCAGCGTCAGGATACTTCTCCTTAACCATAAAAGCCTGTTTTGCCGTGATCATACAGCACACCCTGGAGCAATAAGCTTTAGGATCTATTGCTCCGGATGAGGATCCTGTCTCTGCGTCGGGCCCATATCCTCGGCAGCCCGAAGCCACGTTACGCGATCCAACACACTGTATGAACGCCACCCGCTTAGGAACTTGGCTGTCTCCCGGCCTCTTCAGCTTGCCGTAAGTAGGGCCGTCAGCGCAAATCAGCCTTTCAAAGTCGAGGCTGGTTATGACATTAGGGAATCTGCCGTACCCGTACTGAGGTAAACCCCTGGGGTCATAAGGTTGAAACCCGGTAGCCACGATAATTGCCCCTACTTCAATTGTTTCAACGTAGGAAGTCTGGTCATATTCGATTGCGCCCCGCTCACAGACTGCCTGGCATATCTTGCATTTACCCTGCGTAAGGTATCTGCAATTCTCCTCATCGATTACATAAGCAGGGGGAATCGCTTGCGGGAATGGGATATAGATTGCTTTTCGTGTTCCCATATTACGATTGAATTCGTCCTTCACTTTGACAGGGCATTTCGCTACGCAGTCACCACACCCAACGCATTTCTCCTCATTTACGTAGCGGGGCTTCCTCCTTACCTGGACCCGGAAATCCCCTACTTGCCCTTCAACCTTCTCGATTTCAGAGTAACTTAGAACCTTGATATGCTCACATTCTGCAACCTCAACCATTTTCGGCGAGAGAATACAGAGGCTACAGTCGAGAGTGGGAAAAGTCTTATCCAGCATTGCCATATGGCCACCGATTGAAGGCTCTCTCTCCACAAGGTAGGTTTTTATCCCCATGCCGCCTAAGTAGAGAGAAGCAGAGATGCCTGCGACACCTCCGCCGACAACCATCACCTCAGGCACCACCCGGCCTTTTGTCCGAGAAAGGGGCTGGAGCAGCCTTGCCCTTGCCACAGAAGAACGCACAAGGTCTTTGGCCTTTTCGGTGGCAGCCTCATGGTTATCATAATGAACCCATGAGCAATGCTCCCTGATATTCGCCATCTCGAGCAAATGTGGATTGAGTCCTGACTTTTCCAAAAGAGTCCTAAATGTCTTTTCATGCAGCCTTGGTGAACACGAGGCGATGACTACACGGTTGAGCATAAATTCCTTAATGTCATCAGCAATGCCCTTCTGACCTACTTCACTACATGTGTAGCGGTTGTCTCTTACCACTACTACACCTTCGAGAAACCTCGCGCTCTCCCTCACCGCCTCGACGTCCACCACGCCTGCAATATTCAGACCGCAGTGACAAACATAAACGCCTATTCGCGCGTCAAATCCCGCATCTTGTAGCATGCTTAGCATGCACCGTCCTTATGAAATCTTCGCAAGCAATGCCCTGGGCCTAATGGGATTCTGCATCAGCCCGAGTTCTTCATGGTTGATTCCCATTGCAAGTCCGAGAATCTGTGGATAGTAAAGAATAGGAAGGTCATACTTGACACCGTGACCTGAGCCAATCTTCCGCTGATTCGCCCCGTACATCACGGAGCAAAACGGACATATAAGATTGATCGCATCTGCCCCTGCGCTATTAATGTCGTCCAATTTTGCCCTAGCCATAGAAAGCGCAGTCTCTTCGTCAACCCCAAGGATAGCTCCGCCGCAGCAATCCTTCTTTGTCCGGTAATCAACTGCTCGAGCGCCGGTTACGGCTACAAGCTTATCGAGAGACTCGGGCACTTCAGGATGGTCGAACCCATCATATATTTCTGAGGGTTTCAGATAGTGGCACCCATAATGAGATGCGATACTGAACATATCAAGAGGACGTTTCACAGCCTTCTTTAGGGCTTCCAGTCCGATATCTTCATAGAGGACACGTACGAAATGCCGTACCTTGACCTTACCTGAGTACCGCCTGCCTAACATGCCCAGGCTTTTGCAGGTCGCGTCGAGCAAGGCCTCATTTGAGGCAAGTTCCCGCGATACTTCAGTCAAAACAGACGTGCATGCACTGCAGAGAGTGCAGATATCCAATCCCCTCTCCTCTGCCAGCGCCAGGTTCCTGGCTGCCAAGAGATAGGCTGTCTCGTGGTGGACGGATTTTACAGGATACCCGCAGCAATTGAACTCCGGAATATCCACGAGCTCAAGCCCAAGTTCTCCGGCTACTCGTTTGGCAGACAACTCATAACTTAAGTTCCTTACAGGCACTGTGCAGCCTAAGAACACTGCCATCTTCATGACTTACCACCTGCCCCGCTGGAAAGTAGGTCAGCGAGCCCGGTTATCCCGTATATCTCAGCAACCTCCGGGCAGCCTTGGGGGATCTCCTGAAGACCCCAATCAGTTCGTTTTTCGTTGGCAAGTTCGTCGACTTCATACAACCGACCGTATCCTGCGATCAGTTCAGCCTGTGCTCGAAAAGCAGGGTGGATATATCCTTCCCTTACGGCGATGTTCTTCAGAGCATTCATGACTTCAGGTATCCTAACATCCTGGGGACATCGTTCGTGACACGTATAGCACGTAGCGCACAACCAAATGAAGTCACTGGACAGAACCCTCTCCCTCATCCCCAAGATGACCATTCTGATTATCTTGCGGGGGTTGTACTTGCTGTCGAGTTCAGCTACTTTGCACCCGGAAGTGCATGTGCCACACTGGAAACAGTACTTGATATTCTCTCCGCCGGGTTCCCGCGCAACCTCATACTTGAATTTCGGATCCAGGATGGTTACGACAGGGACATCCTTCTTCTGGGCAGACTCCATTCGAAGAGCCCTCCTTCCCGTCGAAAGCAGCAATTACTAAGCATGTTTCGCCATCTCTTCTTCCAGCCACCTCACTGCTTCCTCGCCTTGCAGGAGGTTTGCCAATTCATCAGGTTCCTCCATTCTGATCTTCAGAACCCAGCCCTCGCCGTATGGGTCGCTATTGAGGAATGTCGGTTCGTCCTCCAACTCTTCATTGACTTCCACCACCACACCGCTGACAATCGCATATATCCGGCCGACCCATTTCCCCGATTCCACCGACGCAATGGCTTTGCCCTGTGTTACCTGCTTCCCCTCCATAGGAAGATCCACTGAGACAAAATCCTTGGCAAGTTTCTGGGCAAAGTCATTGAGTCCGACTGTAACGATATCTCCTTCGACCTTACCCCAAGTATGATTGCGGTCATAATACAATTCATCCGGAAGTAGATATCCCTGGACCTCCAAAACTGTCACCTCCGAATTTTCATGCACTTCTATACGAATCTTTAGTCATTGGAATTTTCTACGTTATCTACTCAATTTCCTTCCTAACAATAGGCTAAATTTCTCAGCTGTTTCCCTATATCTGTCAACCCACGGTCAAAAGACGGAGAATGCAACTCAGTTCCTGTGTTTAGCAGTCGCGTACTATTATCGTAAACACCAAATAGCAGCCAGCCGTAAAACGGACGCAATTATCTTTCACTATACGCTTAACCATTATTTGCCACTCCACGTCGTGGGTAGTCCAAAATCGACCACAAATTCCTGTTTGCTGTGCGGTTTCCAGCCACCTTTTTCGGAGCGACAGTCTGCGTGGTCGAAAAACAACCACCGTGAGGCTCTTTGGTGGTTGATTATCTACCACTTTTTTCAGCGCAACTGCCTGGATGGTCGAGAATCGACCATCCCAAGGCTCATTGGTGGTAGATTATCAACCACGATCATGCCACTAGGGGGTAGAATATAGACCACCTCGCCACAAGGAATCCCTTCATTTGAGGGTTGGGGGTATAAAATCGACCACATTGTCCAGAAAGGTGGGCGAAAACCTACCATCTTTTCTAAAAAAGTGGTAGGAAATCTTCCACCTGAGCCTCAAAGAGCTATCAAAATCCCTCTTCAGCCCAAAAATGTGGTCGAAAAGCGGCCACTTCTGCCATTGGGGGTGGTCGAAAACCTGCCACTTGCAGAGTTTTTCTTCCCAAAATCCCGTCAGGTGGTAGAAATTGAGGCAGCACTTTGAAAGAAGTGGTTGAAAATCGATCACACCAGTCAATTCGGCGGAAGAAGTGTTTTCGACCACCGATCGGGGGCTTGGTGGTCAAAAAATAGGACAGCGCCCGCAAGATTCTAGGGACGGCTTACACATATTAAGGTAAAAGATGGCCCATTTAGAGCTGAAGATGGTCCATCATCCACTGCTGCTCGGACGAAAGGTCGGTAAGATTTGCCCTCCGGGACTCAGGTAGGTGAAGTCTGCCTCCCTGGAGTCAGGAGATGTTAGAAGATGGAACCGAGCATTCTCCGAGTTAAAGGATTGAACACCACCCTAAGCTAAACTACATAAAGTAGGATTGATCCTAATGCGCGGGGATTGACTTTAATACGCGGGGAGTGACCCTAATACGCGGGGATTGACTCTAATGTGCCGGAGACCTGAATGAGACGAAAACTTGTAGGGATCTAGCTGCTCTTTTGCCTGAGGAAACGCCTGAGGCCGTATCCTGCCAGGCTCAAGATGAGTAAAGCCCAACCGAATCTGGTCAGGTACCGGCCTACCAGAGGAGCATCAACCAATAGCTTTGTAAGGCCGAAAGACCATACACCCGCCCAAAAAATATCAGCAAGAAAGAGAATGCGGAGCGTGCTTGAGGCATCATGTCCTGATAGGCCGAGCATCCAAAACACCTGGCTATAGCCCACGCCTATCCAGCGAAGCAGAAGGAGAGCAGGATCAAAGGGTTTACCTTGAGCACCGCTCAACCTAATGCGTGAAATTGCGCCTAACATGCCGGGGTAGCGCCTTACAATCTTGCTCCAAACGGAAGGCCCGAATTTCCTGAAGGCTGCATAGCACATAGCATGGCCGGCGACAGTGAAGAAACTCACGAACAATCCCGCAAATAGCCATGACCAGCCATTGTCATGCACTGTGCTCGCAAGAAAACCAAACATGGCCGGCGATGATATGGGAACTCCGCCGGCCATGAGAAGGAACCCTATACCTATGAGCATCATTGCTCTTGATGACTGACCTAGCATATTAGTGGAACAGCACCATCATATCCATAGTCTACTTAAACAGCGTCAGCGCATCTTCATACAATGACTTGGGCACTGTCTTAATCTTGGAAGTCACTTCAGCCAAGTCTACAACCTTTATCTCTCCCCCGAGGAAAGTGGGCATCTTTCCGAATTCGCCTTTATGGACCAGATCCGTAGCTGCCATACCCAAACGAGTGGCATGGTACCTGTCAGTCACAGTGGGTGAGCCTCCACGTTGGATGTGGCCAATCACTGCTACCCTAGTCTGAATCCCAGTTCTCTTTTCGATTTCCTCACCCACAACTTGCCCTATTCCACGGAGTCCTAATCGGACATGACCGAACGCGTCAATCTCTTCTTCTGCATCATCCGCCATACCGGGCAACTCAACACCTTCGGAAACCACAACGACACCGTAGGGTTTTCCTGACTTTCTGAGTTCCACAAGATGATTACACATAGCGTCTACATCGGGTTCAACCTCAGGGATAAGCACCCAATCAGCTCCGCCCGTCATAGCAGTGACAAGCGCTACCCACCCTGCATATCTCCCCATGACTTCAAGAACCATCACGCGTCTGTGTGACCTTGCAGTATCGCGCAACCTCTCTACAGCATCTACTGCAACTGTAACAGCAGTGTCAAATCCAATGCAATAATCAGTAAGGTTCACGTCATTGTCCATGGTCTTCGGAATTCCGACACATGGAACCCCAAGCCGGCTAAGTCCTGATGCCACCCCGAGAGTGTCATCCCCGCCTATGGCGACTATCGCATCGAGGCCAAGCTTCTTCACATTGGCTTTACACTTATCAACGTCCCCTTCTTTCTTAAAGGGATTCGTTCGAGATGAGCCTAGCATTGTGCCGCCTATGTATATTACTTCGCGGACATCGTCAACACCGATAGGCTCCGCAACGCCATTTACCAACCCTTTCCAGCCTTCCTGTATTCCAAGGACTTCATAACCGTAGTCCGCAGCCCTCATAACAACACCGCGAATAGCAGCATTGAGACCGGATGAGTCTCCACCGCCGGTCAGAACACCTATTCTCTTGATCTCAGCCATGTTATAGTATCATCCCTTCTGCTTGTTTGCTCCGCTAATTCAATGTATCCGGCTCCAAAGCCGCCGGGTTTCAGTGCATTAAGCTTTGCCGGAACAGCCGAACAGCCTCATTTTCGCCTTTATGGCTTCCTTCATATATCCCCTGCCCACACCGGCAATTTTCCTGGGATCTATCTCATCAGGTTTCTTTGCCAAAGCATCATGTATGCCTCTGGTAAATGCCTTGTTTAGCTCTGTCGCTATGTTAATCTTACATATCCCGGCTTTGATTCCCACCTTATACCCTTCATCTGTAACACCGGACGCTCCATGGAGGACTAAGGGCACACCTGTGAGTTCAGCGATTCTCTTTGTCCTCTCAACATCAATCTTGGCAGCTTGCGATGTCATCTTGTGGACACTCCCAACTGCTACAGCCAGGAAGTCAACACCGGTCTCATCTACGAACTTCTTAGCCTCATCCGGATCGGTCATAAGCGCCTCGACTTCTTCCCAGGTCACGTTTCCGGCAGTTGGCACCTGCCCGAGTTCAGCTTCAACCGGCACGCCGACGACGTGGGCCATCTCAACAATTTGCCGTGTAATGGCAGCATTCTCATCATACGAAAGCTTAGAGCCGTCAAACATCAGGGACGTAAAGCCCGCCCTCAGACATCTGACATTCTGCTGGTAACTCGTGCCGTGATCAAGGTGCAGCACGACAGGGACTGTAGCCGCTTCAGCTGCTGTCCTCACCATAGAAACGATCATATCCAGGCCCGCATAGTTGATAGCGCCTTGACTTGCCTGAAGTATTACAGGGGCTTTCTCCTCCTCAGCAGCTTCAATAATCGCCTGGACGTACTCTAGGTTGTTGGCGTTGAACGCGCCTACGGCATACCCTTCTCGCTGTGCTTTCTTCAGAACTTCTTTGCTTGTGACTAATGGCATCGTTTAGTTCCTCCTTTATATGTTTATCATCTTACATTCTTCTATATATCCAGAATTTCTCACTATGTGAACCACAGACTCTCTATATGAACCATTAACTCTCTGTGTAAACCACAGACTCCCTGTGTAAGCCACAGACTCCCTGGTTTCTTCATCTGTGGGACGCTTTCTATCCCGCCGGGTCACTATTACGCCAGGAAAAACGCGCTGGCATTTCTCCCCACCACGCGTTCGAGCTCTCAAGCTGTCTCCTGTCACAATATATCATTTACTCAGCAAGTTCATCTATTCTACACGAAGCTCCATATTCCTGCATAAAGCAGGAAAACGACCCTTATACCCTACGTACTTTCAACATACAGGAAGACAACCCTTATACCCTATGGACTTTCAACATATTGGTAGTCCCCGGAACTCCTGTGCGGACACCTGCAGTGACTATTACGAGATCTCCCTTCTCCGCTACTCCAAGGGCAAGCGCAGCCTCAACCGAAATATCCAAGATATCATCCATGTCTTTGGCCTTACATACGACTGTCGGAATCACTCCCCATGCAAGGGCGAGCTTTGCTGCAACTCTCGGATTGGGGGTAGCAGCAACTATTGGCGCCATGGGACGGTATTTGGAAACCATTCTGGCTGTGGATCCGGATTCAGTCGAAGTCAGAATCGCCCTGACCCCCAGGTCATGAGCTGTCTGAGACGTAGCGTGGCTAATGGCATCAGCCACACTCCTTGCAGGGCCTATAGTCTTCTTAAGGATAACGTCATCCCACTCAAGCCCTTCTTCAGTGCACTTAGCAATCTTGGCCATTGTGGCGACAGCACTTACCGGGTACTTCCCTATGGTGGTCTCTGCTGAAAGCATAACTGCGTCAGTCCCATCAAAGATAGCGCAAGCTACATCAGTCACCTCCGCCCTTGTAGGCCTGGGGTTTGACACCATGGATTCCAGCATTTCCGTGGCAGTAATTACAATCTTGCCCATGGCATTACAGCTACTGATAATCTTCTTCTGCAGCAACGGAACTTGCTCAGCAGGCATTTCAATGCCCAAGTCTCCTCTGGCAACCATGATTCCGTCTGCAACCCTCAAGATTGACTCTATATTATCCACGCCTTCGCTGGACTCAATCTTTCCAATAATAAGAGCATCAGACCACTCTGCATCGAGAAGCGCCCGAATACGCACTACGTCATCAGCATGCTGAACAAATGAAGCAGCGATAAAGTCTGCTTCCATCTCAGCCGCAAACTTGATGTCCCTTAAGTCCTTTCGAGTCTCGCCAACAGAACTGACCCTCGCACCCGGAACACTGACTCCCTTTCGCGACGCCAAGACTCCTCTTGTAGCCACACGACACCTGGCTTCTTCTTCGCGAACATCCTCTACTACCAGCTCAATCAAGCCATCATTGAGGAAAACCCTGCTGCCCGGGGAGAGGTACTCAAGGAATTCAGGGTGATTGACGTAGACCCTGCTTTCATCTCCTTCTTCATTGCCGGGGACAAGAGATAGCACAGCCCCTTCATGAAGCTCTATCTCATCGCCCTTAATCGGGCCGGTTCGAATCTTCGGGCCTGCAAGGTCCAGCATGATTCCTACATACTTGCCACAAACCTCTGCTGCTTCCCTAACCTTATTAATCCTTGCAGCATGTTCTTCATGCGTGCCATGGGACGCGTTAATACGAGCCACGTCCATACCGGCCTTTATCATGCCTTCCAGCACTCCCGGCTTGTCTGTTGACGGCCCGAGAGTACATACTATCTTGGTCCTACGCACACCCCGTCCCCCTCTATCATTTTCTCCTGTTACAACACAGAGAATAAGGATTGCATGTGGAGCAGTTTTGAGTTACATCCCTGAGAGCAAAGTAGCAACGCGGTACATTTCTTCATCAATAGGCTTCCCTTTAGTAACGGCTTCTTCAACATCAAACAAGCGGAACTCCTCTCCGACAATCCCCACAACCTTACCGGTATCGCCCTGAATCAACGCCTCCACAGCTTTGCATCCAAACATGGTCCCAAGCAACCTATCCTTTACAGTGGGACTTCCTCCCCTTTGAATATGGCCTAGGACTGTAACTCGGGTCTCAAGGCCTGTCAACTTCCGCACTTCTTGTCCTATCATGAACCCGACACTGTCATAAAGGGATTCATCCGGCCCGGAATATCCCCTGACCCCTTCTGCCACCACAATTATGCTGTGGGTCTTCCCCCTGGCATAGCCCCTTTGTATACCTTCACATATGTCCTTGATATCAAAAGGCTTCTCCGGGATCAAAATGTATTCAGCGCCCCCTGCAAGGCCTGCAGAAAGAGCCAGGTGTCCTGTATCACGACCCATAACTTCTATTACGTTGTTTCTGCCATGAGAACTTGCAGTATCTCTGATTTTCGTTATGGCGTCAACAGCGGTATTAGTCGCTGTATCAAAGCCTAGCGCATAGTCAGTGCATGCAATGTCATTGTCCACCGTCGCAGGAATACCTACAGTCAGAACACCTAGGTCTGAAAGGGCCTTGGCGCCCCTCAGCGTCCCGTCGCCGCCGATGACGACAAGCCCTTCAACACCGTGAGCCGCCAGGTTCCACGCTGCTTTTTTCTGCCCCTCACAAGCCTTGAACTCAGGAGATCTGGCTGATCTTAACATCGTCCCTGCTCTCTGTATTATATCTCCCACGCTGCGAGAGGTCATTTCAAACATGTCGCCTTCAACCAAACCCTGGTACCCGCGGTATACCCCCACTACCGACAATCCATAGTAAAGTGCGGTCCTTGTTGCAGAGCGAATCGCGGCATTCATGCCCGGGGCATCTCCGCCGCTTGTAAGAATCCCAATACGCTTCAAGTCTCGTCGCAACCTCCCTCAAGATCCGGTAAATCAGGTGTAATCGGCATGTCTTCATTACCTGCAGCCGCCATGGGGAGATCGCTTGCAGATATCTCCCTTATAGCAAACTCGCCTATCCTGCGTAGCCTTGCGTACCGCCTCTCAATTAGCCTACGCAGGGGGATACCGGACAATTCGTCTATACCTCTGATAATGGCCTCACGGATAGCCCGTGCCATGGCAATGCCATCCTTATGAGCAGCGCCTTGCGGCTCGTGGAGCATTTCGTCTATGAGGCCTTGCGCCTTCAAATCCGGTGCAGTAAGTTTCAGCATTTCTGCTGCTTCCTGTGCACGGGAACCGTCCTTCCATAGTATTGCCGCACAACCCTCAGGTGAAATCACGGAAAAATAGGCGTTCTCCAGCATTATCAACTTGTCCCCGACTCCGATGGCAAGCGCGCCTCCACTTCCGCCTTCCCCGGTAATCACCACAATGATAGTTGTGGCGAGTCTTGCCATTTCGGCGATGTTACGAGCAATAGCGAGGCCCTGCCCTCGTTCCTCAGCCTCCACTCCCGGATATGCCCCGACTACGTCCACAAAGGATACTATAGGCCGTCTGAACTTCTCTGCCTGCTTCATCAGCCTCAGGGCTTTGCGATATCCTTCAGGGTGAGGCATCCCAAAGTTTCGCGCAATATTCTCCTTGGTGTCTCTGCCTTTTTGTGTACCTATAACAGTCACAGGACGCCCGCCGAGACTGGCAATACCGCCAATAATCGCGCCGTCGTCTCGAAATTCCCGATCACCGTGAAACTCAATGAACTCATCGAAAATGAGGTTGATGTACTCCAAGGCTGTCGGGCGTTTGGGATGACGCGCAATCATTATGCGCTGCCAGGGCGTGAGATTCTCGAATATCTCTTTGCGGAGAGTGTCAGCTTTCCTCTGGAGGATAGCTATCTCATCAGAGAGGTCAATTCCCTTTTTCAAGCCGAACTCCTTGAGGTCTTCTATCCTTTTTTCTAACTCTATCAGAGGCTTCTCAAATTCCAGACCAAGGTTTGTCATCCTGCGTCTTCCCGCCTCCCCCCATGGAGCGAAAGTAGGGATCCAAGGGTCTTCCTCATATTTCGTCTATCCACAATCATGTCAATCAGCCCGTGTTCCAATGCAAATTCAGAGGTCTGAAAGCCCGGAGGCAGCTTCTGCCTTATTGTTTCTTCAATGACTCTCTGTCCTGTGAATCCCACGAGAGCCCCGGGTTCTGCAATGATTATGTCGCCTAGCGACCCGAAGCTCGCGAAGACGCCTGCTGTCGTAGGATTAGTAAGGACAGAGATGTACAGCGTCCTTGTGCCTGAAAGCTTGGCACACGCAGCTGCAGTCTTTGCCATCTGCATCAGAGAGAACATGCCTTCTTGCATCCTTGCCCCACCTGAGGCGCAGAAAACTATCACAGGCACTCTTTGCCTGGCTGCTCTCTCAAAGAGTCGCGTGACTTTTTCACCGACTACAGATCCCATACTTGCACCGACAAATGAAAAATCCATGAATCCTGCTAATACAGGATACCCGTCTATACTTCCCTTACCAGTAATAATCGCCTCGTCAAGTCCTGTAGCCTGTTTCGCAGCCTCGACCTTAATATCATACCCGGGAAATCCCAACGGATCCACGGTAAGGAGTTCCTCATCGTATTCTACGAAGCTATCTTCATCAAGAGTAATCGCCATTCTTTCCCGGGCGGATAACCTGAAATGAAAGCCACAATCACCGCATAATCCCAGGTTCGAAGTGAGTTCCTTCTTATACAGGATTCCTCCGCATTGCCCGCATTTCGTCCAGAGACCCTCAGGCGCTTCCTCTCGGACTGTGCCTGCCTTGACAGTCACGAATTTCTGCTTGCCTTGAAAAATCCCCTTGAGATTAGGCATACAACCACTTACCTTCCAAAAGAACTCGCGATGAATTCATGCGCTTCCTCAGCTTCACTCTCCGGCACCAAGACTTCTACATTGGCAGAATCACCCATGTGTGGCACTCCGATTGACCGTAACATTACCAGCAATCCTTCATTCTCCAGCAATTCCTTAATCATCTCACCGGTAGACCTATTAGGCGCGATATACACCACTGTCCACATTTGATGTCGCCTCCTTTTCAGGCAGAGGGGCCTTGTCATAGAATTTAGCGTCAGTTTTCCATAGCAATTTTCTCAGTACTGGACACCCATAACTCAGGAGCGACCGATAGAACCGCTGCTCCGATAGGAGTTTCAATCTTGATGAATACCGGGATTTCCCCGGAATTGCCTTTTAGCTTCTTTTTAAGCTTCTGCAATCCTCCCTTAGTGATATTATCAGCATCTATGGGAATTATCACTGCATCTTGAGAAAAAGGCAAAATAGCATTGGCTATCAGCTTAATTTCGTCTTCTCTCAGTTCAAGCCGTCCTTGCACAAGAACAATGGAATCCTCATAAATCAGGGATGCTGTCTCCTCATATACCTTGGGAAACGCCACAATCTCTATGGATCCGGTAAGGTCTTCCAGAGTAAAGAAAGCCATGGGTTGGCCTGAGGCCTTCGTAGTGACCTTGCGAAGGGATGCAATAAGGCCGCCTACTGCAACCTCGTCACCGTCCCTGTACTCTGATGATAATCCTGCCACCTGAACACTGCAATATTGCCTCAGTTGAGCCGCCACTCCTTGAAGTGGATGGCCGGAGACATAAAGCCCCAGAAGATCCTTCTCCATTTGGAGCAGTTCTTTGTCACTGAACTCAGGTATGTCCGGCAACTCTATCTCGCTGGCTGCGAATTCCGCATCATCAGTAAATAGGTCAAAAAACGAAGCTTGTCCTCTTTCCTTCTCCTTCTGACGGCGAGAACTCATCTCTAAGGTCCTATCAAGCACAGCCAAAAGCGCTGACCTCTTGGCGCCTGTAGAGTCAAAAGCGCCACAGCGTATGAGGCTCTCAATTACCTTCTTATTCACGTCATGGAGGTCTACTTTTTCGGTAAAGTCGGCAAAGGACTTGAATTCTCCTTTTTGCTCTCTGGCTGCAATGATAGCTATAACCGCGTTCTTGCCTACGTTTTTCACAGCGTTCAAACCAAACCTGATCCTGTTCCCTACCACAGTGAAATCTTCCAGGCTCTCATTTGCGTCAGGCGGAAGAATTTCTATCCCCATCTGACGGCATGCGTCCACGTAGAACGCCACTTTCTCACTGACCCCGGATATACTTGTGAGTAAAGCGGCCATATACTCCCTGGGATAATAGAGTTTCAGCCACGCTGTCTGGTATGAAATCAAGGAATACGCAGCGCTGTGGCTCTTGTTAAACCCGTATCCGGAGAAGAACTCCATCAGCTCGAAGACTTGCTCAGCGGTGTCTAAGCTTACATCACGC
The DNA here is from genome assembly GCA_012841305.1 of Bacillota bacterium. Taxonomy (GTDB): domain Bacteria; phylum Bacillota; class SHA-98; order UBA4971; family UBA4971; genus UBA4971. The sequence goes on from DUVA01000147.1 coordinate 13,419, forward strand.
TTCCTGGCACCTTCTAAGAACTTCTCCCTTTGAGCAGCCAGAACTTCAGGCTTCTTCTTGCCCATAGCCCGACGGAGAATATCAGCTTCTCCAAGAGTAAAGCCTGCAAGCGTACTGGCAACCTTCATAACTTGTTCCTGATACAGCATATTCCCGTACGTTTCCTTCAAAACAGGCTCAAGGTCAGGATGAGCATACTCTATGGGCATTTCACCATGCTTCTGCCTGGCAAAATCTTGGACGCGTCCTAACGGGCCGGGACGCCCCAAGGCTAAGATAGCGATGATGTCTTCAAAACATGTAGGCTTAACTTCCCTGAGAAGGCTCTGGAAGAGGCTGCTTTCCAACTGGAATACGCCGAGGGAATCTCCGGAACAGAGGGCCTCATACACCTTGGGATCTTCCAGATCAATGTTGTTTATGTCTATCCTCTCGCCACGAGTACGATAAATGTTCTCAAGGGTTTTACCTATTACCGTAAGGGTACGAAGGCCGAGAAAGTCCATTTTCAGGACACCGAGGGCCTCCAAGTCCTCCATTGCATATTGAGTTGTAGTAGTTGCATCATTACTCTTGTAAAGGGGAATCCGCTCTGTCAACGGATCCTTGGAAATCACAACCCCTGCAGCATGAGTCGATGCATGCCTCGGCATACCCTCTACTGCCTTCGCTGTGTCAATTAGGTTCTTAATCTCTTCGTCTTTCGTATACGCATTCTTGAATTCAGGCGATGTCTCAAGCGCCTTCTCAATAGTCATTCCAAGCTCTGCAGGGACCAACTTAGCAATTTTGTCCACGTCATTATACGGGATATCCAAAGCCCTGCCCACGTCTCTTATAGCTGCCCTGGCAGCCATTGTGCCGAAAGTGATTATTTGGGCCACCCGATCCGTTCCATATTTCTCCGTTACGTAGTCTATGACTTCCCCACGTCTCTCGTAGCAGAAATCTACATCGATATCAGGCATGGTCACGCGCTCAGGATTGAGAAAACGCTCAAAAATAAGCCCGTATCTTATTGGGTCAATATTTGTGATACCTAACGCATAAGAAAGAAGACATCCAGGAGCTGAGCCTCGGCCCGGCCCGACGTAAATCCTGCGCTCCCCGGCAAATCTAATGAAGTCCCAGACGATGAGGAAGTAACCGGCGTACCCCATCTTGACTATGATATCCAGCTCGTAGTCGAGGCGCTTCTCAAGTTCTTCCGTGATCTCTCCGTATCTCCTCTTGAGGCCTTCGCGAGAAAGGTGCCGGAGATACGTCTCCTCAGTGAAACCTTGGGGCACCGGAAAACGGGGCACTTGGGACTTACCGAATTCAAAGTCAAAGTTACACTGCTCAGCAATGACAAGCGTGTTTCGTATAGCTTCCGGAATATCAGGAAACGCAGCTTTCATCTCTTCAGAGGATTTGAGGTAGAATGCGTCAGTAGGGAATTTCAGTCTGTCCCGGTCTCCTACCGTTTTCCCTGTCTGAATGCAAAGGAGTACATCATGGATCTTGGCATCTTCCTTGTAAATGTAGTGGACATCGTTAGTGGCTACAAGAGGGATATCGAGCTCTTTTGAAAGCTTTACGAGGCCCTTGTTGACCTCATACTGCTCGGGAATGTCATTGCTCTGGACTTCGAGGAAGAAATTTCCGGGGCCGTAGATATCTTTATACTCGCCCGCCTTGCGTTTTGCTCCTTTGTAATCCCCCTTCATCAACAATGAAGGGATTTCACCTGCAAGACAGGCTGACATCGCTATAAGCCCCTCATTCCACATCTTCAAAACCTCAGTATCGACCCTGGGCTTATAGTAATGCCCTTCGGTAAAGCCTATACTGGAGAGCCTTACCAAGTTTCTGTATCCTGTCTCATTCTTGGCAAGCAGCACAAGGTGGTACTGCTCATCATCAACATGAGGGACTTTGTCATGGCGGGTTCTGGGTGCGACGTATAATTCGCAACCCAAAATCGGTTTAATTCCAAACTTCTTTGCAGTCTTGTAGAAATCTATAGCTCCATATAGCACACCATGATCTGTAATCGCGCATGCGCCGAAGCCTAACTCATTTGCTCTCGTCATGAGATTCTTAAGTTTGCATGCCCCATCAAGCAACGAATACTGGGTGTGCAGGTGCAAATGGACAAATTCGCCCACCTTACCCTCTCCTTTCACCCACTTGCCACGCACAATCATGTCAACCATATATCATCCGTCAAGGACCGTGTCTAAATTATATCAGTTCTTGACCGCGGGACAAGTTCCTGCATGTGCATCTTATGTAGCGCCTAAGTATGAGTTCATTAGTTTTCGCTCGTTTTCCCAGGCCTTGGGTGGCCCCGCACGGTACGTACGTTTTCTGAGGCCGGTGATTACTCATGGTGATCTACTTAGGCATACTGCAGCATTTCCCGATGCTGAAAAATGTGCAGGCACCGGAAAAACGGCGGGCGCGTGCCTTATAGCCTTCCAAGACACATCGCCCGCCCCGCGCCCTATTCTGTA
>DUVA01000016.1 GCA_012841305.1 Bacillota bacterium
AGGCAGGGGCGTATTCTTTCGGAGTCGGCAGCTTCATATCCCAGGCTTCGCCCATTGACATGACTCTCGATCTTAAGGAAGTCGCAGGAAAGCCAATTGCAAAGCGAGGCAGGATTCCGGGGATCATCGAAAATGAGAAGCTTGAGTTAGTGAAGGGTTAACGCGGCAAGGCAGAGGCAGGGGCTTTAGCAGGTTGCAAAGCTGCCCCAGTTGGTTAGGCGATACAGTTAGTTAGGAAATATGGCTGGCAAGAAGATGAGGAGGCGGAATGGTTCTCGCCTCCTTGTGGTTTCTTGGTTGCTATTTCGGTCAGCGAAGGCTGCCATAGCGTCGCGCATGAAAGCGCCAAACCGGTTCATATCTGAGAGATAACGATTTCGCCCATGGATGTGCGGACCCTGAGTTCTCCTGTAGGCGTGCCTTCGCCGAGGACTCCCGAGGCGGATGATGTCATGGCCTCAGATTTCAGACTGGTAATCGGCAACGAGCTGTTTATGCGTCCGGTGGAAGTCTCTGCGTCGATCCGCACGCAAGTGGACCTGGGCACCCGAATCCTGACATAACCTGTAGAGTTCTGAATGTAGTTACTCTCTCCGAGGGTGCCCGAAAAATCTATGGACCCCATGGAAGTTGTGAGATTCAGCTTTCTTGCGATGGTTGCGTCATTTACACTTATCGCGCCGGTCGAGAGCGTGATATCTAGATCGCCTTTTATGGAATTCGCCTTTACCTCGCCCATGCTTAACTTGGCGCGTATAGCCCCTTCAATTCCGTCCAAGGTAATATTGCCGAGAGACAACGTGGAATCCACCTCTATCCCTGCGGGGACATGAATTACCATGTCGATCCTGCTCAAATTCCCGCTTGTGACTGACTCTTCAATTTTGCCGGTGATCTCGAGAACATCACCACGGGTTGCTGTGTGTAACTGAACGAGTGGCAGCTTGCTTTCGGCTTCAGCAGCCGTTTCGCCATAGGCGATCCGCTCACCTTCTACAGTGATGTTGTTGCTGTCTGTTTTTGTGACCTCAATATTGCCATTAGGGGCTTTTATGACCACCCGGCGAATTCCGGCCGCACTGAAGTCTTCTTTAAACTGAGCCTCTCGGTATACATTTCCGCCTATGTTAAAGTTCGGGCCTTGCATCGATGAGAACTTATTTCCGAGTAGTTTATATCCTGACACCCACGGCCGGGTGGAGCTCACTATTACAGCAAGCCCTATGAGGATGATTATAGCTATCCCTCTGCGAGAAACCATTTACCATACCTCCTTGTCAAACGTTGATTGTTTGCTAAGCGTCCACTTCCGATTCAAGGATCTTGCCTGCAACCCACACAAGAACAATAGTGCCTATGAGTGCGGGCCAAAATGGCAGTAATGGGATCACTTCCCGGACGCGCGGAACTGTCCTATACACTATCAGTCCCGGGTTGGGCACGAACGAGAACACGTACATTGCATGGGGCGCGAATGCAGAGGTCAAGTACCCTACCAGGCCATAAACGATCACAGCGATGAGCCCTGAGACGCGCGGCGCTATCGTGCCTATCACGAAAGAGAAAACCCCGACTGCTATGATGAACGCAGCGCCAAGGATGAGGCATGCCACCAGCCACATGATGTCGAGCGTTCTCTCCCATGGTTTCAACTGAAGGATATCCTCTGTCACCTGCACGATGTCGGGAGGCAGTACCAAGGATCTTTGGGTCACAAGCCATGTTCCCGCGGCTGCGACGACAGCAATGAGCGCCAGGGCGAAAACTGCTACGAGCAACTTAGCCGAGATAATTGCCGCGCCGCTCGCCGGGTACGACAGGAGCCTGAGTGACGTTCGGTCGCGCCATTCATTGCGCATTGTCAAATACCCGATTACATAGGTAGCTATGGCTATTCCCACAAAAGGGAGGATGACTGACAGCCCGATGGCGAGTCCTCCGTTGATTCCTACGGACCATACCGGCGCTTTGAACGCAAGCCACGCATCGAATCCAGAAACGGCTACGAGCGCCAGTAGGACAACCGTCCATGAACTGCGCCATTCCTTTTTCACAAGTGACCACCAACGCTTCACCTCAACACACCTCCCGAAAGATCTCATTTAGGGACTTTCCTCGTTCCGCTCGGAGCCGATCCGCTTCGCCTGAGAGAACGGTCCGTCCTTCAGAGAGGAAGATTACATCTTCAAAGAGCTTCTCCGATTCAAGCACCTCGTGCGTGGATATGATTATCGTCTGTTCGCCTGCACGGTACCTGTCTGCTATCGTTTCAAGTATCGCTGTACGGGAAGGCGGGTCGATGCCTGACAGCGGTTCGTCCATGAGCACCAGTTCTGCATGGCGAGACATGGCAAGGACCAATTTCAGCCTGCCGCGCTGTCCCCTGGAAAGTGATGAGATCTTATTGTCAGGATCCAGTCTCAGCTCTCGGACAAGGTCCATAGCGTCTGTGAGGACGAGATCCTCGAACATAGAGTTTTCAAAGGCGATCGCCTGTCTCACGGTCATCCAAGAGTAGAAGGTATCGATGTCCGGAATATATGCGGTCATCCCTTTAGTCGCTGTGGAAATGTCTTGTCCAAGCACTTGCGCTTTTCCCGAAGTCGGGCTTACAAGGCCTGCGCATATTTTCAGTAAGGTAGACTTGCCGGCGCCGTTGGGGCCCAGGAGGCCGACGATCTTTCCTTTATCTATGCTGACGTCGATACCCCGCAATGCGTGGGAACGAAAATATCTTTTGTGAATACCGGTTAGCTGAATAGCAGGCATTAGTGAACACCCCCATCATTGTCCTCATCCGGAGCGCGCAAATCTTCCTCGTTTGCTCCGTTTGAATTCATGGCATTATTCGCAGTTAGCTGCTGCGACACCAGTGCGAGTATATCGCTGTCAGAGTAACGTAACCGCCTCATCTCTTCAACGAAAGACTGCACTGTTGAACTAGTCATCTCTGATCTGACCTCCCTCGCTATATCCGGATTGTCGGAAACGAAAGTTCCTTGACCTCTTTGAGTTTCGACTACTCCAATCCTTTCAAGTTCTGTATACGCACGCTGAACCGTGTTTGGATTGGTCCTGGCCTGTTTCGCGAAATCGCGCACTGATAATAGTTTGTCACCGGGTAGCAGGGCGCCGGTGGCTATGTCCCAGAGCACGCCGTGCATTATCTGGGTGTAGATCGGCTGAGCTTCATCAAAGATAATGTCCAATTAGCTCCCCCCTTAGCGAAACGTTCCATGGTGCTCTTTCACCGTAATAGTGTATTAGTTAACTAATACACCGACACAATAATATGGCTTCTTCTGAGGAATGTCAAGGGGTATTTCTAGAGTTTTCAGAAGTCATCGAGGGCCTGCTTATCGTGGCCATAAGGGAGGCTTTATGCGCATCTTGTAAGAGACTGATTCTGCGATTTTCCCATCTCAGGACACCTTGGGATCTGCTTGCCAGATGGGCCACTCGATCGTATAGAAGCCATTAGCTCCCATGATTGGCTCACCACATGAGCCAGTCGACTACCGAAAGACCTTCGGATCCCCCTGACTGGCTCACCACATGAGCCAGTCGACTACCAAAAGACCTTCAGATCCCCATGATTGGCTCACCACATGAGCCAGTCGACAGTTGCAAGACCGTCAGATCCCTCTGAATGGTTCTCAGTTTCTCAGCCAATTAATTTGACAACAGGGCACTTAGCCTTTATAATTTTCTTTGGATACAACATAGAAACACTCATAATTAACAATTAGTGCCCGGGTGGCGGAATTGGCAGACGCGCACGTTTGAGGGGCGTGTGGGTAACCCCCTTACGAGTTCAAGTCTCGTCCCGGGCACCATTTTTTTGGAAAGACATGTGATTCCGTTGATGTTGAGATTGAGGTCATACTCCATAAGGGGAGAAGGCCTTTTTTCATGTACAGGTGCTTTATCTCAATACCCCTATGCCTGAACGCCTTTTCATGTCGGCTCAAGTGGTTTCCTAAATTTCACCATAATTGGGGACTTTTCTTGTCTCGGCTTAGGTGACCTCCTGATGTGACCACTAGGCTTTCTACAGACTTCCCTCAAGCTTCGCTCAAGTTTTCTACAGGAGTAAGCATACGCTTCGGTGTTTTGTGCGATTTGTGCAAAGGAGTTCAACCTATGGCGCTAACAAGCGGATTTGCATTGCATTGCACTCTCGGCTTCTTAGTAGGTTGGGGGACAGGGAGGCCTGCTCAAGAGAAGGGGGGCAAAGCCCCCCGCTGCGAAATTCACTCAACGATTTTGAAACGTCCAAGTTTAGATGAGGATATTGATATTTCCTTGGGTGACCAGGCGGCAAAACCAGATGGCATAGGTGGGTTTTCTCTCGAGTTTATGGCTGTGATATAGAAGTAGTACTGCCCTTGTGTCAATGACCAATTCTGGCCATCTGGGATAGTATGGTTGTCGTCTCCATACCTCACCCTGTTCTCGTGTCCGTACGCATAGCCGTGCCACATTATCACCCCGTCTGCCCTAATGACATCAATAAGGTAAAGTTTGGCATTTGGTACGGTGATCCACTCAAACCACGGATAGTTGTCAGGTATAGGCACTATGGCAGGCATTATCGGTTCTACGACAGTAACCTCGCTTAACGCATTCAATGGCGTTGTCGTAACCGAAGCGCTCTTGTTGCCTTCACCCCAACTGTTATAGGCTGATACCCTGTAAGAAATCGGTACGTTGGGGGTTAGTTTAGAAGATCCGTCAATGTAAGATCCTATTTCTGGTGGATCGGGAGGGCGGGGCTGAATTAGTTGAGCCCGAGTGCCCGATGACTGTGCAGGCGATTCACCGATGAATACTCCGTCTCGATATATCTTGAACCCCTTAACACTAGTGTCAGAATTTTCCCAGGAGACTCTGCAATACGTTACTGCATTAGATCCAGCAGGCATAGCAAGAGGGCGTATTTGTGAGTCTGTCTCCTGAATGCTCTTGGCCAAGGCAAGTATTTCGTTAGCTAATGAAGAAAATGTACCTAGTATGTAGTTCGTTTCAAGTTGGTGAACAAGATCGAAAACAGAATAGTGCACGGTTACTGCGCCAGCCTTTGGGTTAGTGGGAGTTTGCGGAATTGGGTCGGGTTGGCCGATATTATCCACCGTCACAATAATTGACATATGACCGATATTGTCGTACCCGTCTATAGCCATGGCAGTAATGGTATGTTCGCCATTGTCCGCTACTGACTGCCCTGATAAGGTGTTCCATGGGTATCTTCCGGACATGTAGGAACCTCCCGCGCCCGTGTCAAACAACTCCACGTACGAGTTGTCTATGAATAGCAAGATTCCTGCTATCCCAGAGGTGTCATTAGCGCTCACAATGATGTTTCCCGTTTCCACCACAGGCGACTGGCAGAGAACATCAACCGTCGGGGGATTAGTCTCGTAAATAGTAGATCCCTCTCTAGGTTTCACCATTCTCAGCTCAACCTCATTGGTTCTGTATGAAGCGACGCGTACGTTGTATGCGGTCGCAGATGCAAAGCCACTCTTCCACACCGTCATATCGTAAGTCCCCGGAGATACATTCGCGAAAGTAAACCGGCCTAGGCTATCTGTGGTTGTCACGTGACTTTCCGGTCCAACCAGAGTAACCTTTGCGCCGCTTACGCCCGGTCCGGAGGAAAGTAAACCTGCCTCAAATCGGAGTGCATTCTCCAAGTCGATTTCAGTGACACACCCCTTAATGACCGCGCCGCTAATGCCTCCGAAACACCCTCCAATGGCGACTGTTATTGCCAAGATTGCTACACACGCTATAAGGACTGTTCTCCACGAACGAAATGAATCCATATGCGTCTAACCTCCCATCCTTTAGCTCTTCTGATGGCTGTTAGAGCCTGAGAACGTATTCGTCATGCCTTGGGGCATTCCTGCACAAGACATAAAATCGCTGGGCAGTAAGCAAAAACCTGGCAGACAGAAGTGCTGCTAACCGATGAAGCAAGGGTCAATTCAAATCGCAGGGTGCAAAAAGGTTATCAAGTAGAGGTAAGTCGTGAAGGGATACATTTATGTCCCTTAACTAAGCCTTCTTCTCTGTGGCTCCAATATCAAAATCATACTTATCCCTTAATCGCGCCTGCGGATACGCCTTTCGTAATTTGCTTTCTAAAGAGGATGTAGAAGATCAACATGGGGAGCATGCCGATAACCAGGGCAGCAAATTGCTTGCCGTAGTCTGAAGAGAGCGCGCTTGAGAATTTCATTATTCCTACCGGCATTGACTTGAGGGTGTTCTTAGAGACTAAGATGTTTATGAGCATGAACTCATTCCATATTCCGGTAACATTCAAAATGGCAAGGGTTGCAGCTACCGGCGTAGACATGGGCGCAATCATAGTCGCAAAGATCCTAAGATAACCTGCGCCGTCGATTCTGGCTGATTCTATGACTTCGTCAGGAATGCTCTTAATGTATTCTGTGCAGAGATACACTCCCAGTGGCAGCCCAATACCGATGTAAGGAATCAGCACTCCAAGTCTTGAATCATACAGGCCGGTCGCGATACTCATCAAAAAGAGAGG
>DUVA01000148.1 GCA_012841305.1 Bacillota bacterium
GATTAATGAAGTAGGAGTACCAGTTGTTGGGCCACTTTTCAGAACCGTCGATCCCGCCGACAATCTTAAGCCTTGCCGGTGCCATCATCCCCTTCTTATCGCCGGTTATCCCAAAAACAGTGCCTGTATTGCCTTTGTGGACAAGCTCACCCCTGGTAATGATTGTTCCCACAGGATCCTTGACCGGGCCTTTCTCATAAGCGTTAAAGAAAGTCCCGTTGATGGCGGCCACAGCGCCTTTTCGCCGGGCAAGGGCTAAGAGGTCCTCTGTAGCCCCCACCCTATCACGTCCCAGACCCACGCCTACCTTGACTCTGGGATCGCGAAGATTCACTCTGACCACCTTGCAAGTAATAGTCCGGCTTCCCAACTTGACTTCTATCGCTTCGCTGACTACGGGATCCGGGACTGCTTCAGCCTCCGCAAAGCATACTGAGTTGACACAAGTAGATCCCATGACCAGACCGTGTACACACAAAAGGCCTACGACTACCGGTAACAGTAGGCCCCAGGCCCTGGTAAACCTCGAATTCGTTATGAAACTTCCAGCCATGTGTCTCCCCTCACCCCTATCCCCAGGCGCCTTAGGCCCAGCCATTACTCCTTGGCTTTTGCCCATTGAGCATCATGATTAACCAATTGCCTGAACTATTAGCGCTTGTCCTTCATTGTCCGCGTATTATCCGCGTATTGTCCGCGTATTACGAGTACTGATGTTTGGCCCGTCATGCCAACCCTTCTGCGCTGAGCCTTCTGCGCTGTCTGCTGCTTTGTTATGCTAAGCCGGATAAGTGCTGATTTATCTACAAGATAATTCTACAATCACTACCTGACCAAAACATGACCAAAATATGTCCATCAGATGTCGCCGAACGGTAGGAAAACGGCATCGCACGTAGAAGGTTATTTCCATAGCAATAGTCCGATGAGTCAAGGACGGTGCCTATATTGGCAGGAGTAATAGAAACCAAACTCATACCGCCTGAACTCAGGCCTGGGCTGATTGAGAGGCCGCGTCTTCTCGAAGCTTTCTCTCAGCTTAGGGATAGGAAAGCGACGTTTCTCGTAGCGCCGGCAGGCTACGGGAAGACTACTCTATTGCTCCAGGCTCTTGATACTAACAAGATGCCTATGGTTTGGTATAGACTAGACACCCATGACAACAATCTTTCGCTTTTTCTCAAACACTTGAATGCAGGTCTTAAGAGACATCTTAGGCGCTCAGGCCAGGAAATACCAGGCCCGATAAAGCCGGAACCTGCTGCAGCTCAATCACACGAACGTTCCTTAGTAAGCTCACTAGTGAGCTCACTGGTAAATCATCTTGCAGCCAGAGTCGGTGGCGGGTTAGTCATAGTTTTGGATAACTGGCATGTGGTGACTGAACCCTCAATCCACAGTTTTGTCAAAGGTCTTTTTCTTAATCTTCCCGCTGGAATTCACATAGTCACAGCAAGCCGTACCTCTCTTCCAAGCTCATTCTCTCCATTGCTTATCACAGGACAAGCCGTTGTTTTGGGGGTGGAGGAACTACGCTTCAACACGGAAGAAATCAAAGCCTTCGTTAGCCAAAACCTCAAAAGCCGGCATCCTCGTATGTCTCGCCAAGCTATCATTGACTTTGAACACATGACAGGTGGCTGGCCTGCAGCTTTAACGCTTCTTGAGGATAGGAGCCTTCGCAGCTCTATTCATTCAGACTTCTTCCTCCCGGACAGCCGTCGCCTGGACAGCAAAACCCGTGCAATCTATGGGTATCTCGAAACTGAGGTCCTCAGTCAGCAGCCTGATGATGTCAGAAGGTTTCTCCTCGCTACCTCGGTGCTGGATTCAATGACACCTGCAAACTGTGACAGCCTGCTGGGGATAACTCATTCCAGCCGGCTCCTGGATCACTTGAGCCTTGAGCAACTGTTCGTGGTTCCTCTTGAAGGAGACAAGGAAGCGTACCGTTATCATGAGCTCTTTCGCAGGTTCCTCCTAAATCGATTGGGTCCGGAACGTAGAAGCCTATTAGTGCAGGCAGGAGTAATGGCAAGACTGGCTGGGGAACTTGAGGAGGCGGCCGGATATTTCTCTCTGGCGGAGGCAAAAGAAGATACGATGTCAGTTATCAGGGGCATCGCCGGGCGAGATCTCCGTGTCGGTCGTTGGCAGGCAGCAGCAGAATGGTTAGGGCGCATTTCCGCCGCGGACTTAGCCTCTGACCCCTGGTTATCCTTGTACAAGGCACATGTAGAAGCCTCCAGGGGGAAACTGACTGATGCCGAGACCTGGGTAGATCGAGCTAACGCGATGTTCGAGAGCACCGGTGAACGTCTGGGCCTTTCTGAAGGACAAGTGCTCATGGCGCGAATCCTGCGCTCTCGCGGCCGCTGTCATGAGAGCATGGCATTCTTGGATCAAGCTTGCAGAAACCTAACGGAGCAAGAGATTAGCGAACGTTTTCATATTCCACTTGAACGCGCACTGAATCTATTCATGACAGGTGAACTGCATCAGGCAGAAGCCTTGTTAATTAGCGCTTTCCGACAAGCTCAGGAGGAAAATGACGGCCTCATTCTATCATACATAGCCGAGAATCTGGGCAATTTGAACTACATTCAAGGAGAATGTCAAGAGGCGTTACGCATATTCAAACTCGGTATTGAGGCATCCCCCGAATCTACGCTACCAGGCCATTGGCTCGAGGAGAGCCGTTGTTGGATCTACTTAGGTTGGGGTCAACTGGATCAGGCGCTTGAGCACGCCAAGCAGAACCTTGAAACGAAAAAGAAGCTTGGCCGTACCGGGACTCTTCCTGCAGCATATGTTTACGTGGGTTGTGTTTACACTGAGCTGGGAGAGTTGAGGCTTGCGGAAGAGTATTATAGAAAAGCCCTTCAGCTGGGAGAAGATCCCTTTGCTCATGCTCTGGGTAAAGCTCACCTGGCAAGATGTCTGAGTCTTCAAGGGCGCTGGACTGAAGCGTTAGCTGAAGCGAAGGAAGTCCTTGATCAGGTCGAGGATGAGTCGATTCTACATGCACTATGCAAAGTTGTTGTCTCGACTGTCTTTATCCAAGTAGGCGATTTGCTCCAAGCCAGGTTCCTACTTCAAAAGACGATCGAGTTCATGGAGGCATGCGGAATGTCAGGCCAGCCCTTATGTAGTGCATACGGCCTGCTTAGCGGGATTCTGTTCTCTCTGGAGGACATGTCAGATGCCCACATCCTAGCAGCTCAGGATTACGCCAGGCGTCACGTTGCCCTTGCGGCCCGAATGAATTACGTCCAGAACTTGCTCATGAAGGCCAATGACCTATACGACCCAATCCTAGGCGAATGTTTGGAAAGCGGGTTTGAAGTTGACTTCTGTCAAAAGGTTCTTGTTAAGAGGGGTGAGCGCTCGCTAGGACTCCTTACTAAGCTGGCAGCTCACAATGATCCGGACGTCCGCATGCGAACGGTAGTACCGCTGGCAGACATTGGCGGAGAACAAGCAGGAGATGCCGTGAAATCCTTAACGGAAGACCCCACCCCTCAAGTACGTCAGAGAGCGACAGCCGCTGCCAGACGGTTCAGTGAAGTAAGCACCGCAAGAGACCGGTTTGAAGATACTCCGGCTTTAGAGGTTCTTACCTTGGGGCCTCTCCGGGTTATTGTAAAAGGACGGGAAGCTACGACGTTGCGCTGGCGCACTACGAAAGCCCGAGACCTGCTGGCCTATCTGGCCCACCGAACTGAACCGGCAAGCCCCGAGCGAATCCTGGAAGCTCTCTGGCCGGGGGTTGAAAGAGAAAAGGCATCAACCTCGTTTCACAGTACCATGTATCGCCTGAGACAAGCGCTTCGTCATGTATCCTCCACAGATTATATCCTGCATAGTGGGAAACGTTATCAAATGGCTGAAAGTCTCGTATCTACTGACCGCAAACGCTTTGAGAGACTTGCCGCCCGTGTCCTGAAAGAAGACGCATCTCCCGAAGCAGTTTCTTATCTGGAAGAGATGGTCTCGCTTTACCGTGGTGAGTATCTTATGGATCTTGATTACGTGTGGGTCATCCAAGACCGGGAGCACCTGAAACAACTCTACAGCGACGCAAGTATGAAGCTTGGGTGCTATTATTTGAAGGAAGGCCAATATTCTCAGGCTACGAAGCATCTCCGCCCGCTCGTTGCTATTAACCCTGTTTCTGAAGAACTATGCTGCCTATTGATGAAGGCTTATTCAGGCCTCGGAGACAAACTAGCAATTACAAAACAGTATCTGGATCTAAAAACAGCGCTGGCAGATGAATTGGGACTTATCCCCTCTGCTGCAACCAGGGATCTATACTACAGCCTTTGTGGAGATGAACAGGATCTTGTCACCCTCTTTTAGATTGAGTTTACCACGGATTTCCACGGGAACAGTAAGACCTCTACCTTCCTGTTTCCGTTTGCCGCAGTTGTTCTTCAATATCACGTCCGCCGTACATAATGCGAATAACCGCGACCGTCGTTTTTGATTCTATAGGCAGATAAAATGTCAAATAATTGTCTATTGGCAAGACCCGCAAGCCTTTGCTATGCCACGGCTCTTTTTTATAAAGATGGTACCGCAGCGGCATTTCATCTAACTTCGCGACCGCGTCCATGATCCTCCGTAATTGATTCCTTGCAATTTTCGGCTCAAGCAGGGAGAATGCGATGTACTGGAATATGCTGCGTAAATCACGCTCAGCGTGCTCGGTGTAAACAACCGTCCATTCGCTCATATTCTATAGTCCCGGCACATTCTGTCGGCGACGTCTTCGGCAGAAACGACTTTCCCAGCGGTCAGATCAGCCAAACCTTTTTCGAGCTCAGCATTGAATTGCTCCTCGGTAAGCGTACCCATTGACAGAGGTTTACTCTGCGGGAGCTTTAATTCAAAAGGAATACCTCGCTGAAGCACGACCTGCCTGAGGAAAAGTCTGATTGCATTTGACATTGGGATACCAAGCTGCTCTAAAACAATCTCTGCCTGCTCTTTGACTTCTGGCTCAACACGGGCAAATATATTTGATGTTCTTGCCATAACGAACACCTCCTATTCTGATACTATTATGCCCAATTGTATTGCGGAATGCAATCGTTTAGCTGAAATGCTTATCTGATCGGTGCTTTTCTCTTTATCTGGCTTGACGTTTCCAGTCGGTCAGAGGGTCTTTGGCTTTTTGGCGCACCTCATAGCAGACACTGTTCACGTTATCGCCCGCTTCGCGTAAGCAGCAAATAGTCTCCACCTAGGATCACGCCGGTTAACACGAACATGGTCGGTTCTCGACCACATTTTTCAAAACGCTGGTTCAAATTCTACCCCTTTTTGGGAGTTTCACAGCAAAAAGCCGGTAAGTGGTCGGTTTTCGACCACCCCCAACGGCAATAGTGGTTGATTTTCGACCACAGTCTTAGGTTGAAAAGGGATTTTGATAGCTCTTTGAGGCTCAGGTGGAAGGTTCTCTACCACTTTTTTAGAAAAGATGGTAGATTTTCGCCCGCCTTTCCGAAAAACGTGGTCGATTTTGTATCAGCAATCCCCAAGTGAAGGGATTCCCTGTGGCGAGGTGGTCTATATCCTACCCCCTAGAAGCGAGATCATGGTCGAAAATCACCCCCTGTAGGGCCCCACGGTGGTCGACTTTCGACCACGCAAACTGTCGCTCCGAAGAAGGTGGTAGGGAATCGACCATTGCCAAGCCCTGAGGTGGTTGGTTTTCAACCACCTAAAATGTGGCTTGGCAAAATGCGGTGGTAAAGCACACAATAAAGAGACATCTTACCAGAGGCTCTGTTGAAGGCGGCGTTTGACACCGCAGGCTACACAGTCTAATGGTTCTATTGGGTAATTGACACCATACTATTATTGCTCTATTATGGTTATGACATCAAATACAGTTCGAGTCCTTGCTATAATGCATAGACACACAGTTTTATCGCAAGGAGGGATCTACATGGAACGCAGCCGCAAGCAGGTTTACCTATCGCCCGACCAAGACGAAGAGCTCTCAAAGCTTGCGTTAGCTACCGGACGTTCGGAATCATCCATAGTCAGGGAGGCTCTCAGTGAGTATTTGGCCAAGATGCGTAAAGAGGCCGATGCAAGTCCTAACCCCTTATCAAAGCTCCTTGAACTCAGGGTGGAAACTGAAACGGTTGACAGCAGTGATCAACATGACAGAGACCTATATCCGGCTCCGGGCGCGGTCCGAGGGGAAGGCATATCATGAAGGTTTTTGCAGATACTTCAGCGTGGATTGCCTTGCTTGTCCCGAAGGACAGACATCATTCGAGAGCGCAACAAGTCTTTCAGAGTGTCCTGGAGAAAAATACGCTTGTAGTGACCTCTAACTACATAATCGACGAGACGGTCACGTGGTTGAGATATCGTGACAGCCACATTTCTGCCGTGGACTTCCGCAACATCATTATGGAAGCTTGTTGCGCCAACAGGTTACACTTGGAATGGATTACCCAAAGCATTGAAGGCAAAGCATGGGAATTATTCGCTAAACGAGCGGATTTGACCCTCTCGCTCACTGACTGCACAAGTGCGATTATTTGCATGGATCTTAAACTTGACATTTGGACTTATGACTCTGATTTCGCCGCATTAGGCCTTGCAACGTTAGGTGATATTGACCTTTACAGCAGCGAGAGAGAGACAACGAAATAACCGCCCAATGAGCGCTTAACCCGACCGAGAGGAGCAGCAATCATTGGAGGCTACACTTCCCATTTTGCGATACACTAGCATCAACCTTTGGTTAGCGACAGGTCCCTGTCACCACTTATTGGCGTATTATGCGGAAAATTACCGGTATCAGGAGGGAATCAGGAATGCCTGTTAGAAAGATTGTAAAAATCGATGAAGGAAAATGCAACGGGTGTGGGCTATGTGTAATTCCCTGCGCAGAAGGGGCCATCGAGCTTGTGGATGGGAAGGCGAAAGTCGTTCGAGAAGAACTCTGTGATGGAGCAGGCTTCTGCCTGGGCGTATGTCCTACCGGCGCGCTCACTATAGAAGAGCGGGAAGCGCCTGCGTTTTCCGAGGAAGCCGTGGCAGAAGTTGCCGGGAACCGGCAGGAATCCTACATGGTGCAAAAGTGCTTCTCTTGCGATTCAGGAGAGGACCAGATAGCGCTCTTCCCATGTCGTCTTAAGGGCGAAAGCCTATGGGTGTGCGCCAAGTGCCTGCCAAAGCTGATACATGGTTAGGGCTGCCTCAGTACTCCTGAGGCATCTCCATTAGTTGCCTCAACGTAAACACCGGGCCGTGGCGGCACACGTATTTGCTGCCGATATTGCATCTCCCACACATACCTATTCCGCATTTCATGCGCATTTCAAGTGTGGTTACAATTCTATCCGGCGAAAAACCCAAGTCAGTCAAGACCGGAAGGACATACTTGATCATTATGGGGGGACCGCATGTAACAGCAATTGTGTTTTCAGGACACGGAGCGACTTCCTTGAGAACAGCAGGCACAAAACCTGTGCGCCCGTCCCACCCGTCCTCAGGACGGTCAATTATGACTACGAGGTCTACGTCGTCCCTCTTTCCCCAAGTTGCAAGTTCGTACTTGAACACCAGGTCGCCGGAGCTCCGCGCGCCATAGATGATCCTTACGTCTTGAAACTCCTCTCTATGCTCCCGAGACAACACGTAAGTAATGAGCGAGCGCAGCGGCGCAAGGCCTATTCCGCCTCCGATGAAAAGGACATTATTACCTCGCATTTCATTTATGGGAAACGTATTCCCGTAAGGCCCTCTGACACCTATTACAGTTCCCTCATTAGCATAGTGCAAGGCTGTCGTGACCTGGCCGACCTTTTTGACGCTGAACTCCAGATAGCCCTTTTGGGTAGGGGAGGAAGTGATGGATATTGGCGCCTCGCCGGCACCGAAAACCGACACTTCGGCAAACTGGCCTGGGTCATAGCGGAAACTTTCCCACGCTGACAGGTCACAAAATTCCACGCGGAAAGTCTTCACATCGTTTGCTTCAGTCTCTTGTGTAATACCGGTGATCTTGGCAAGCTCAGGGACATATGGATTCTTCATGTCCCGCAGAGTCTCCTGAACCATGTTCCGCCCCCCTTACCGAATCTACGCAAACGCATACCAGCCGGCACCTGACAACACTCACGAGCCTCTTCCGGAGGTCCTCACAGGATCCACACAAGCAACTACGCCAACTCCCGCCTTGCAAACGTCGTCAAAACCTGCCGAATGTCAAGATTCACAGGACAGTTTTCAACACATCGGCCGCAGCCTACACACGCCATACAGTCGTTGTTCTCCACAAAGTAGTTGAACTTATGCATTACCCTCTGCCTGAATCGTTCTTTTCTTGAAGGACGCGGATTGTGCCCCGACGCATGTAGCGTAAAGAGAGGAAACATACATGAATCCCAGTTGCGGATGCGTTCGCCTGAGGCGCCTGTCACCTCGTCTCCAATGTCAAAACAATGGCATGTGGGACACAAATAGGTGCAGACTGCACACCCAAGGCATTTCTTATAGACTTCTTCCCAAGCCGAGTCACCGAACGCGTCAACATGTCCCAATATGGCCGCAGCAGCTTCTATAGGGACACCTGCATTTGCCGGCAACTCCCCTCTTGCCCTGGCTTCCGCGGCAGCCTGAATATCTTCATCATCAGCCTCATGAAGGATACACGGCGGAAAGACCTCCTGCAACAACCCCTTGCCCTTTTCCGAGACGGCTTTTACGAGATATGAACCGGCAACTTCCACGAACAATATGTCAGACCCGGTCTCATCATAAGGCCCACCGCCGGTGGATTCGCAAAAGCATGCGACACCCGGTAAAGGGCAGGCAAACGTTATGATAACAGTCTTCTCTCTGCGGAGTGTATAGTATGGATCCCTGTAGTCGTCAGACGCAAAGACATTATCCAAAAGGACAAGGGCCCGCGCATCACAGGGCCTGACACCTAAGGCTACACGCGGAGAAATACCGTCAGACGCCAATACCCCGGACGTGTCGACACTCGCATCCGGCGTTCCGCTGCGATCAAAGGAAAGAAGCGACTCGTCCTGAGGGAAAAACAGCTCCTTCAACGGCCTTGTGGTAAGACGAGGGATCTTAATTTCCTCCCCGCCAACTACACCGAATTTCGTTGCCTCGCCTTCTTGAATCGGACCTAAAACCACATATGATGCCTTTACCAGCGCGTCGACAAAGGCATCCAAGTCCGTCTTGGCCATTTTAAGCAATCCTGTGTGACTCCTCTCTCCCACGCCTAACTCACCTCAAATGCGCGCTTCGTAATCCGGTTCCACAAGAGACCGGACTCTACAGAATGAAATCATCCGGATCCTCTCGTCTATAGGTGGCAAGGAGAGGCACTCCGCCTATGTCCAGCCCGGACTCGTAATCGAACAAGTCTTTCGCAGCTTTCTCCATGTTTTTTGTAAGCAGGCGAAGGTCGATCCCTACAGGGCATGCCCGTCTACAAGCGCCGCAATCTACGCACCTGCCGGCCACGTGCAGAACGCGTCCCAGGTGGAACAGGATCTTATCAGAAAGACCCCTCCACCTGCTAATCCACTTAGGACTCTGCCTGTCAACAAAGCACTCGGGGCAGTAACACAATGGACATGCCTGCCTGCACGCATAACACTGGATACATCTTTCAATTTCTTGCGCAAAGAAGGAAAACCGCGCGTCAGGTTCGAGCTCTGCGAATTGCGCTACCTCAAGATAACCTGCTTCGGGATCCTTCCCGTCTCTTGCCATGGATTCGTTGCCTACCAGCACATCAAATAACACCGGCACAGGGTACCTGCATACCTCACAAGACGGTGCAAGCACATCTTGGATTTCCATCTCAACCTCGAATCCGTCACCCTCCAGCATAAGGCTGCGCCGAGTTGCTTTCGCACTCCTTATGATTCTATCCGTCCCCAGCGCTTTCCCTACCCTGTCTCGGTCAATAATCCCTTTGCACGGAACACCGACTATCTTTACCTTATCCCGGGATACTTGATTCTCAAGAATCAGGTTGACCAGTGTACGGACGTCACAACCCTTAACTACGACACCCACCGTTCCCTGGAATTTCGGCAGATAGCAAGTGAGACTGTTCTCACATATAGGACTCCATACCAGTCTCTCGGCATCCTCAGGACAAGTGATGAACACAGGTGTAGTCCGCAGCGGAAGAGTCCCGTCTTCATACCCGATGAAAACATCAATTTCTCCGGATTCAAGCATCCTGGCTGCGCTGTTTCTGATGCCTTCTTGTATGGCACCTATTGTGTCTTCTCCCATAGAGCTCCCAGCCATCTTGTTCATCCCGGTTCATCCCCACCAGTCTGTCGTCTAAGTATGAGTTCATAATTCTCGCTCGTTTTCCAAAGTCCTGGGTGGCCGGTGATTCCTTTGTCAAGGCAACCCTGCACGGTACGTACACTTTCTAGAACCGGCGATCACTTATGGTGATCTATCTAGTATCACCGGACAAGCTTCGCAGGCTCGCCCAATGCCTTCACGGTCTCTGTCACCTGCTTCACAACGTCTGCAAACTTCTCTCCTTCAGCAGCGGACACCCATGAGAAGTGAACCCTTCCCTTTTCAATACCGTAGAAATCAAGTAGTTCATCAAGGAGGGCAAACTTCCGCCTGGCAAGGTAGTTCCCGGCAATATAGTGACAATCACCTGGATGGCACCCTGACACCAACACTCCGTCCGCCCCACGCTGAAGGCATTTTAGGATCATCAGTGGATCCACCCTACCTGAGCACGGTACACGGATGACCCTTACATTCGGGGGGTACTGGATGCGTCCTGTACCGGCAAGATCCGCGCCTGCATATGAGCACCAGTTACAAAGGAACGCAACGATCTTCGGCTCCTGATCTAGCATAATAGCGCGTCCACCTCCGCCAGGATTTCCTCTTCCGTGAATCCTTTGAGTGTAATCGCGCCACACCTGCAAGTCGCAGCGCACAGGCCGCATCCTTTGCAGAGCGCCTTATTGACAACTGCCACATCATCCTTATCGTCAAGCTCTACGGCGCTATACTGGCATACCTCAACGCACAACCCGCACCCTCTGCACCTGGTCTTCGCAACCTCAGATTTGATCCCTTCGGCCATAATGACGCCTTTAGCAAGGACTGTCGACGCCCTCCCTGCAGCTGCATGTGCCTGCGCAATTGTCTCATCCATTGTCTTCGGGGAATGAGCAAGCCCTGCCACGAATACACCTTCGGTGGCAAAATCCACAGGCCGTAACTTCATATGTGCCTCCAGGAAGAAACCGTCTTCATCCAGGGGGACTTTGAGCATCTGCGCAATTGCTTTGTTCCGCTCCTCAGGGACTATTCCGGTGCTTAGGACCACCAAGCCTGCAGGGATGGAGAGCGTCTCACCAAGGAGGGTGTCAGTTACCTCTACCATTACCGGCCCCGGGAA
>DUVA01000149.1 GCA_012841305.1 Bacillota bacterium
AACCTGGCAAACCCGCCAGTGAGAAGAAACCCGGTTTGTTCCAATGTGATTTGGAGAACTTTGAGATGATTGCCCAGAAACTTGGCATACCTCCAAAACACAAACCAAACATGTGGTACCGCCATCCCCTTGCTTTCCTAACAGAAGCGGCGGATGACATATGTTACAAAATCATGGATCTAGAAGATGGTTATAAACATAACTTAGTATCATATGACGAGACTTACGAACTACTTATGCATATCTGTAAGATGACGCCTGATGTGACGAATATCGACGGTCTCGAAAACATCAAAGAGAACCGAAACCGAATAGGCTTTCTGCGTGCTAAGGCAATAAACAGTCTAACATATCAAGTTGCTGATGCTTTTATTGGAAGGCATGAAGATATTCTGGCTGGCAAATATGATGAACCATTGTGTGATTGTATTCAGGCACAACCTGCGCTGAAAAAGATACACGAGATATCTAAGAACGAGATATACTCTCACAGGCCTGTAAGGCAAGTAGAAGCTGCAGGGTTTCAGGTGTTGCCCGGTCTTCTTGATGCATTCTTAACAGCTTTGGTAGATCAAAAGAATAAGGCGAGCAGCAAGAGAGTCCTGAGCCTTATTCCTCAAGAGTATATATTTGAGGATGACAAGAAATCCTATGAAGCAATTATGAGTATAACAAAATACATTGCAGGCATGACAGACGCATTCGCCGTTGATACGTACAGGACTTTGAGAGGGATTCAGTTACCGAATTACTAGAAGAAGCATTCAATTAAGGAAGATTTCTTATTCTTGTTGTTTGGGCTGAGTTACTCTTGGGTATGGTGATATTCCGAAGGAGACGGTAGGGGACCCAAGTTTCGGTTTCCCTCACCGCCGCAGACACGCCTCTATAGTGAAGCTCCACACCAATCTCGCAAATGCACTCTTGTGCTGCCCTACACCAAGAACACCTCGTCATGCGAGACTATCAAACAGACAGTTGGTTCGCGCCTCCTCACATGCAGAAGCTTCTGGTATGTGGCTTTGTCTATTAGCGAGGCACCCCCGCCCAATGGATGACTGTGCCAAGTGCCCAAATATGTGACCTTTCCATTAGTCTTTTGCTCAATGGAACTGATAGCTTTCTCTAGCCCGTCTATGCCGAGCACAAATCGGTCTCTCTCCTCAACGCTATCAAGTGGTGCAGGTATAACGCCTGTTACAACCACTGTCCTTGCATGGAGGAACACTGACCCTACCAACACTCCACCCGTCTCATTGGGGCATCTTTCAAGCATGTGACGCTTCATCTCTTCATGTACTCTTCTAGAAAGACGGACCTGCCAGTCTCTCCCGGTTGTTGAGTTGACAGGTACACACTCCGGGATAGATATAAAATGAGTCGTTAGGGAGTAATTGTCATGATACTCAATAAACAATGCCTTGCTATGCTTAGGCAAACCATTTTCAAGAGCAGCTTGGATTCTTAGACTCATTGTGGCGGCCATGAGTGAAATACGAGCATCGTCAACTACCATGGTCCTAGAGCTACAAGACTGCCCGATATTTATGCTGGTCACCTCAGCAGAAAACAATGCCATTTGCAATGAACTATCTAAAAGGGATCGATAGTACAGGTGAGCCCATATATCAGAGAGTCGACTAGTCTTCGACCTGTCCTCTAGCAGCAGAAGCCCATATCGACCTCGCCCGTACAAACAGCCAGAAATGATCGGAGGCAGGTCCACTCCGTCCATCAAGAAACTCCGCACCGACAGAGAGGCTGTTGTGTCGATTATTATTCGTGAGCTACTGAAGTTTGTGTTTAGAGCAGATTTCCTTGCTGCCTCAACTGATATGCCACCCACATCAATTATGGCATCAGACAGAAGCTTGGCTTTCTTCCCTGGTGACGTCTGAATTAGTGCATGGCGGGCATTGTTATGAGGCATGAAAATATCGTCATCGATACAAAGGAAAGGCCCATTCCCGTTGCGAGCCAAATGCATCCCGATCTTTGAACCAAGACTTCCGCAGCCAACCAATGCAATATACCCGGCCTCATTTGATACTGCCCTGGAACCGGAAAGTCGTCTCAGTAGAGCCGACGACCTATCTTCGATGTGCACCAGCATTCCAACGCTGCATTCAGGTAATACCTCATATCGCTTCTGTTTCCCTTTACTTCTCTGCTTACAAATAGCGAAATTGAGCAGTTCTCTATCTGTATGTGAACCGATCAGCTTGACTGGTCTTTTGACCGACAACACGAGAAAGAGCTTATCCTCCTTCATGTGGTCCCGGTCAATATCTTCTACGCGTTTCCGAATATTGCGAACACCTATTGACTCAGCATATTCATACAGGTCACCCAAGGTCTCAATTGAGTTCGGTATGTACGTCGGAACAACCTCATGGGCCATCAGACATACCATGTGGGATCTACAACCTTTATTGCAGCCGTCCGCGGAGCAAACAAAGACTGTATCGTCATACTCTTTGTATTTTACCTTGCGGATTGATTGAGACTCATCCATACTGGTGCAGGCATCAATGACCTTATCCAAGTCATAGAGAATGAATCCCGCACAATGATCATTTCTCATCGGTTCCCAGCCTTGATCGTAATTCATTAGATCATTGGAGGCAGCTTTTTCAAGCCAGTCAACCAACTGGTTTAGTATTCCATTCATCCACTCAGACTGTTGCAGAAGCTCCGAAAGGTCACCTTCATAGATGCACGGGACTACATCAAATACTGATGGGTTTATGTGAGGGAAACACCTCGGGAAGTCATTCCTCAAGAGAATACACGGAGCCTTCAGAGGGAATTCTTCCGTAAAAACAAACTTAACCTCTTCTTTACTCCTCACCCTGGTTTCAGTAATTCCCGATTTAATGAACTTGCTAGGCAGTCCAACCGAAACGGTCGCAGATATGAGTGCTTCCGTTCCAGTACTCGAACCCTTCACTGCTGATACATTAGTGAATG
Organism: Bacillota bacterium; assembly: GCA_012841305.1. Classification (GTDB taxonomy): domain Bacteria; phylum Bacillota; class SHA-98; order UBA4971; family UBA4971; genus UBA4971. The sequence goes on from DUVA01000149.1 coordinate 2,971, forward strand.
CTCTATGTTCCAGTATGTACTTGCGAGCCTTCTCTAGCCAGAACTCATCCATGGGGAAGCGCTTCCCTCGTTGACGGCAAAGCCACTGCGGACAGTTTTGACTTCTCCTTTATCCCTTTTTTCTGGGGTCCGTACCCGGTGAGGTTGAATTCGAGTGGCTCGGGTTTCTTCTCATCAGGATACTCATTTGTGCAGATAAACTGCTTGTCTCCGACAATCTCCACATATATCTGCCTTGCAGCCGCACTAGGAGGATCTTGGTCATCGTCCTTTATTGCCCTACTCTGCGAGACTATAAAAGCACCATGTCTGCACTGACTTAGGGCCTTCTTTGCGTCTTCGCAGACCTGAGGATCCTCATCAGTCGACTGGCTATCGTAGGATAGCGAATGCCAAGAGCAGTGATGTGGAGCAGTAAGAATGTCGTATTCCAACTTGCTGACATCGTCCTTATGCAATCTCCATAGAGTCTCCCATACAAAACATTCTGCGTCAGCAGTCATCAATACCTTATTCTCATATTGGCCTTGTATGACGGTCAGTTGAATTACTATACTCTGTCGATTCTTGTCAGCGAAACACTGGTCGTCCTCACTATCCTGCTTCTCAATTGGACTGAGAATGAAGCCTCTAAGTTCTGCCGAAATTTCGTTGTCGTTCACTTTGGTGAAAGTATCGCCTATGTCGTAAGTTATCGCTCCAAGTGCACCGGTCCGCCCATCGGGATCCTTGCCTACAATGATTGCCCTGTCCCCTGCCCCCTGAATCTCACCGTTTTTTTCGAATAGGTGGACACGCCGCTTCATTTCCTTGTTGAAAGCCTTAGCATCATCAGACAGTTCATAGCTGCTGGACGCTGGTTTCCAGAAATTGTGACTGCTCCACAGTTCTCTGATTACAATCTTCTTCTCATCAGCCTCATCGTCGTAGTCGTCTAGTGGCCCAAGATGGAAATGCTTTTGAAAGCCCTTGAGGTGATCCTCATGGTGATGAGTCAATATGAAGGCATCGACATAGGGCCGTCCGTTCGAATCAAAGCGTAATCTGTCCCTAAGCTCTCCGTTGACGTCGCAATACTCAGCGACCGGCTCATCCCCGATGCAGCAATCAATGAGAATCATGGTCTTGTTAGCGTCATTCAGCCTGAGGAGGGTCATACCACCATTCCTATCGCTCACAGGGAAGAAAGTGATTATTGAATACGCCATGCTTCACACCCCTCTGGTTTGATTAATGAATTCACTGAAAAGAGTATCAGCATACGCGAATGCAAGATTAGTCAGAACACTCTCTCTAAAAATGAATAACGCGAGGTGCCCCGAGGCCCAAACTATGAAAAGAACCATAGCTTTCCAGTTCC
>DUVA01000150.1 GCA_012841305.1 Bacillota bacterium
CCATCATGCCCTGGTTGAGCATTTCCCCGGAGAGCCTTACTTCCTCTTCAGCTGTCGGTGAGAACAGCCACAGGTCATCCTCTATCTTCAGGATTCTCGTGCCCAAGTCGCGTTTATTGGTGAACTCAACGAGAGCACGGTCATCTCCTTCAACCCAGGCTCTCATAGTCTTTGTGTTGGCGCGCCCTCTTAGCGCAATCTCCATCCTGGCCTCATAGTAAGCGGTTTTGAAGTCCGTGTTTTGCTCCACCCTTCTGATGATTTCAGAAGCAGTAGGGGCTTGAGCCACAGAGGGGTTGCCGGATGCCTCGGCTGTCTGCGACAACTTAGGCACACTCATCAGCAGCGCTGTTATCTGCGGTGTCATGGATGTGCCGGGTGACGCCATTACCACAGAACACGTGACTACTGCAGCTATAAGAATCCTGACTATCGTAGGTTTCTTCATGTCTCCACTTCCTTCTGACTAAAGGTTGTCATACCATACAGCCTATACTGCACAGTGTATATCAAAGCCCCAATATTACACGGTGCGTATCAAAATGCCGATACTACACAGTGCCTTTCAAAACGCCGATACTACATAGTGCATTTCAAAATCCCAATATTGCACATCGCGTAGCGTCCCATATCGCGTAGCGCATATCATACGCTGCGCAAAGCTTCAGTGGGTTTAAGCTTTCCTGCATGCCTTGCAGGGATGTAGACTGCGACTATTGTTACCACAACTCCCAGCATAAACGAGAATACCAGCGTGGACACGCTGGTCGTAGGATAGATTCGTGGTGTCAACAGAAACTCACCGCCTAGGTTTTCAGTCATCTTGGAGATATCCAGGCCTCGACTGCCAAACCACAAGTTGAAGACACCCCCCAGTAATGCTCCGACGAAGCTGCCTGCTAAGGCCATGATCGTTCCTTCTATGAGGAAGAGCCGTCTTATTGATTGAGGCGAAAGCCCGAGGGCTGCGAGCATGCCGATTTCGCGAGTTCGTTCAGATACGACCATCAGAAAGGTGTTGAATACCACGAAGGACGCGAGGATTACTATTAAGATATAGATTACTGCATATATAGCTTTCGCACGACTCATAAGACTGATCAGCTCGCTGTATTCGTCCCAGGGGACGACTAGCGGTTTACCCGGGAGGGTATTAGCGACAGGTTCAATCCGGGCCTTGATCGCATCTGACTTGGACAGAGTATCGCCGAACACAACTATCTCGGTAACGGAATTGTCCATGTCCAAAAGATGCATAGCTGTGTCCAGAGGAATGTAGGCTACTGATTCGTCAAGGAATTTAAGGCCACTTGACATCTGTCCCACTACCCGGAAGGTAGCGATCCCCAGTGAACCGAAGGACGTTGAAAAGACTGCGTTGACTTTGTCTCCTACTCCGACGCCTAGCTTATCCATGAGGGCATCGCCCAGGAGGATTTCACGTTGGCCTGCCCGGGGAAGGGTTCCTCGTTCACTGCCTTCAAGAAACCTGCTTAAATGAGTTATTCTTTCTTCTTCGTCAAAGTCAGTCCCGATGCCAAGGACAGTCTCTTGGACGTCATCCCCTGCTACCAGGAGCATGCCGAATCTAATCCTGCCTGTGGCTACTTTGACATCAGGGATGTTCCTTATGTCCTTCACAATGGAGTAATATGGGGTATCTTCGTCACCTACTGTATATCCAAGGGAAAGTGTTTGCTCTTTAAGCTTGTACTCAGGTTGGATGATTCGGACGTGTCCTGAGTTCAGATTTATGTTATATGTGATAAAGGTGTCAACTATGCCATCAATGAGGCCTTTTGCTATTACTACTACAAAAACTCCCATGATAATGGCAATTAGACTTAGCATAGTGCGTCCGCGGTGGCGGCCAAGGTTCCGCCAGGCCATTTTCGTGAGGTAAGCCATGTAAAAAGCCCTCCTTTTAGCGGTTATACCTGGCGCAGGCTCTCGACTGAGTCAAGATGCGCTGCCCGCCTTGCCGGAAAGTAACTTGCAGCAAGTGAAACGAGGAGTGCAAAGAGAACCGCCCATAGCACAGTCGGCCAATTCCAGACACCAAACATACGGTCAGCTATGGGATACCCGATATCCATATTGGACTCACCCATGAACATCTTGAGGCTGAGTCCGGTGTTGACCAGGTAAGCATTGATAGCGGTGCCCATGGCAGCGCCTAGGATGCCACCGAGCAAGCCGAGGCCTGATCCTTCGAACACGAAGAGGCCGACGATTTCCTTCTCTTTCATCCCCATTGCCTTGAGGAGTCCGATCTCTCGCACACGCTCAAGTGTGGAAAGGAGGATGGAATTCACCACACCGATGGTGGCGATAATCAGGACAAGCCCCATGAGAACTCCGCCAAAAGCCCGCTTCCCTGTACCGATGGCGAGGAATGAAGTTGCTTCATACCAGGGTTTGACGTGCCATGAAGGTTTCCAAGCGTCCAGGTTTCGGATGGAGTCTGACACTGTCTTAATCGCCTGCTCAGACTCGGTGCGTAGAATGATTGTCGTTGCGCTTTGCCCTGCTTCAAGGGCTTCTTGGGCTACATCGAGAGGGAGATATACATGTGTCTGGTTGACGGCGGGATGCGGTGTTGAGACGATTCCCACTACCGAAAGATCCACTGCTTGGAAGGCCATGCTCACTGTCTGGGTTCTTATGGTAATCACATCTTCCAACTGGAGTTCCAGGAGCTCTGCGACACGTTCGCCGACTACTACTCCTTCTTCCCCGGGCATGAGCCATCTTCCGTTTGTAACACACTCATGCACCAAAAAGACTTCTTTGTCAGTCTCAGGGTCAACACCTATTCCCGATACAGGAAGCTCTTCAAATCCTGCGATGACTGAGGCAGGGAAGACCAGTCTCGGGGTAGCAGCCTCTACCTTTGGAATCTTCTTGACTTCCACTGCGAGCCCCTTACCGTCCGGGATCAACTCATCGAGCTTGGGACGCATATCTGATGATACAGATGAGATCTCCAAGTGGCCGGTTTCAAAGTTAATCAAGTTATTGAACGAATCTCGATCCGCTCCTGATAACATCGAGTCAAATACGATAAAGTACATTATCCCCACTGCTATTGCAAGCGCAGTAAGGATAGTCCGTCTCTTGCGCCTGAAGAGATTCCGAGCGGTGAAATTGAGGTAGAATTTGAGCATACGCACTTTTTTGCTACCTCCTCTCGTCTTCGACGACTTTGCCGTCCCGCATTGTCACCAGTCTTCGAGCGAACTTCATCACAAGCGGGTCATGTGTAGAGAATAGGAAGGTTGTATCCATTTTCCGGTTCAACTCTTGCATCAGAGAGAGGATGGCTTCGGAATTCTCTGAGTCCAGATTTGCGGTGGGTTCGTCAGCCAGGATAAGTCTGGGTTCCTTCACGAGAGCCCTGGCAATTGCGACCCTTTGTTGTTGTCCGCCGGAAAGATCCATGGGGCGTCTAGTTTCAAGCCCTGCTAAGCCGACTTCAGCAAGGGCAGACATGACCTTGTCTTTGATTTCGCCGTTGGATTTGACGCCTAAGAGGAGCAGGGGAAGCTCTACGTTTTCGTAAGTTGTCAGCACTGGGATAAGGTTATAAGTCTGGAAGATGAAGCCTAATTTGTGTCTCCTAAGATCAGCCAGTTCAGTGGGACTGTAACCGGATATGTCCTTTCCGTCCATAAGGATTTGTCCGCCGGTGGGCCGGTCCAGGCAGCCAATAAGGTTCAAGAGAGTAGTCTTTCCGGAGCCGGACGGCCCTACAACTGCCGTGAATTCGCCTGCTTTGATAGTCAGGTCCACCCCACGCAAAGCTGGAACAGTCATACGTCCGTGCATGTAATCCTTAGTCAAGTTCCTCGTCTCGACGATAGGCATTCCATTTGCACCTCACCTTACACGAATTCCGAAAACGCAGAATCGCTAAGAAGATAATAGCATGAATTGACCATGTGGTCAATTCGTGTGATCAAGGAAATGTGGTTAAGGAATCAGGAATTCCGCAAACGCCGTTTTCCCTGAAACGCCGTTTTTCCTGGATATGCGTTCTAGCCATCGCTCTGGTTGTAGCTGTCAGATCAGATGGGAGCTTTGCCTATCTATGAAAGAGCATATCGGGTCCCCTTTCCCTTCTTCTCCTTTTGGGGTCACCCCATGTAAGATAACATCAAGCCTTTTGCTTGCCACCATTATAGGGTCTCTTAGCCCAATGTGGCTCAGCAGAAGAGCCAATCCGGCTGATTTGCGAACCCCCCAATCGACGACCGGCTCTTCCCGAGAGCCACTCCGGCGAATTTGAAGGCTTCCACTGGGTTGATTGGCTCTCCCCGAGAGCCAGTCAAGCGGATTTTGAGTCCTTCAGGCTGCCGATTGGCTCTCCCGGAGAGCCAGCCCGAAGATGGTATGCCTTGGTAATTGATCCCTTGTCTGAATCAGATAACTCATCACAATGCCATGACCATAACAGCATTTTCGAAAATCCAATAGCCTCTTCCAATTGCTCCTTTTGAGTATTTACGCCGGTTCAGCGCGTATTACGCTCTATGGCTTGCGGAATTCCTGGCAAGGAATTCCTATGTTCAATGGGATGCTGTGCTTAGCGAGTTGCAATACTCACTGAATCGCCATCGCTCCGTGCTGCTTGCATTTTGCCTGCTGTCCCCGGAACTTCTCTGATAACCCTTTTTGTTTCATAACTGCTTGCTGTTTAATGCCTATCCGCCTGAGGAATACTACTGAAGACGTCTGTAACAAGACGACGTGGTGACGGCATAGACTGGGTATGGACATAGGACAGGGCGACGGTGGGCGAATGGAGTGACTCTTTGTGAAAGGGGGTTCAGAATTGAGTCTCATCAGATGGGATCCCTTTGACGAACTGGCAGGAATTCGGGATGCAATGAACAGGGTTTTTGACGAGACTTTTGCAAAGCGGGGAACGGGCAGATTCGAGAGCGGACGTGGCTGGCATCCTTCTGTAGACATGTATGAAACTGAGGACGATGTGGTAGTGAGGGCGGATTTGCCCGGCGTGGATCAGAAAGACGTGGAAGTTATACTTACTGACAATGCCCTGACCATCAAAGGCGAGTCAAAGTACGAGAAGGAAATCGAAGATAAGAACGTTTACAGACGGGAGCGATCATACGGACAGTTTGCGCGGACGCTCCCTATCACAACAAAGGTAAGAGCTGACCAAGCACGTGCTGAGTTTAAGAATGGCGTGTTGGAGGTTATCATCCCCAAGGCCCCGGAAGCCAGGGAAAAGACCTACAGGCTTGACATTCATTAGTCCATCAAGATCCGAAAACTATCAAAACCCGACGTCTATTGCCTGTCCGGTGACGCCTGCATCCGGGGGAGCAGGCGCCACCTTATTCAATTGTCTTTTCTCCTCAGCATAAGGTTGCTTGGCAACACTACCCACCCTTGACGTGGCTCAGCTTTTCCAGGCATATTCTCATAATTCCTTGGTTTTCAAAGCTTTGCTTCCGGTATGACGATCCCCAGTCTATGCCACTACATGCCCCAGGCCTTGCAGGAACTTTTGGTTCACTGGGGGAATCTATCATAGTAAGGCCTTCAGGGCCCCGAGATCCCTGGTTCATGAAATCATGATCTGCTTGGGGATTTCAGGCAGATGCGTGGCATACACAGTCGCGTGATACGTAAGACGTTCTGAAACCACTGTTTACGGAGGGTGATTGTGTTGACGACAGATCTATTTGAGGTTATCACGAAGCGTCGTAGTGAACGCCACTTCAAACCGGATCCTGTGCCAGATGAGACGGTAAGGCGTATCATGGAGTGTGGGCTGAAAGCGCCGAGTGCAGGCAATATGCAGCCCTGGCAATTCATCATAGTAAAGCGTCCTGAACTCAAGGCGGATTTGGCAGAGGCAGCGCTGGGACAGAAATTCG
>DUVA01000151.1 GCA_012841305.1 Bacillota bacterium
CGTTGCCTTTATAATATCAATAAAGTGATTAATAATATTAATATAGACATCAATAAGTTAAAGGGGGCGCTAATGTGAAACGAAGAGCTCTTGGCAGATGTCCTGTCTGTGGCGAATCGCTGGAAGTCACGAAACTCTCTTGCCCCAGGTGCGACACGTCTATCAGCGGGCACTTTGAAACATGCAAGTTTTGTCAGATGTCTGATGAGCAAAGGGATTTTGTGGCGACATTCATCAGGTGTCGCGGGAACATAAAAGAAGTTGAGAGGGAGCTTGGTATCTCGTATCCGACAGTCCGAGGTCGTCTCGATACAGTAATCCAGGCGCTTGGTTTTCCCGTAGAGCGTGACAGGGAAGATGAGGCCGAAGTTGCAGGTAGGCGCAAAGAAATCCTAGATTCCCTTTCCAAGGGCGAACTCAGCGCTGATGAGGCTGTAAAGCTCTTGAAACAGAAGTAAGCTTGACAGGAAAGCAAGCCAGACATGGATTGCAAGGAGAGGTGCATCATGTGTGAAGAGGTTGTGATCTTCTGTTTTCCAATAGAGTGCAATAATGAAGAGAACGAGGCTGAAGTCTCAGGCAAGCGCAAGACAATTTTGGAGTCCCTTGCCAACGGTGAAATCAGCGTTGACGAAGCGGTGGCGCTTCTGAGGCAGGCGTGAGCTGGATACAAGTTGAAGGGAGGGCAAATTATGCGAGAAGAAATCATGATGATCCTGAGAATGCTTGAGGAAGGCAAGATTACGTCAGAGCAAGCTGCATTACTTATTGAAGCCGTTGACGGAGCTGTAGGACTTCATACTTCCGAAGAGCCCTCGTTGATTCCCGAGCGTGACGGCGATGAGCCTAAGCAATCTGAGCCACCCGTCTCATCAAAGAAACCCGACATGACAGAAGTGAGAGACCTGGCGGATAAGCTTTCAGGCCTTGCCGATGTAGTGGATCGAGCCGCACTTGAAAATCTGGTTGAGCGAATTCGAGACACGGTAGAAAGCGCAGTGAAAAGCACAGATCGGGTTATTGACCGCGTTCAGCAGGAGGTTAGAGAAAGGCGGCGGAGTGTCGAGTCAGGCGGCGAGGATACCTCGGTGATGCACTGGCCCAAAGCTATTATTGAGCCTTTCCAACGCATGTTTTCCCCTAGTATTACGGTAGAGAAGATTGTGGATGGGGACTTTCCTGGGGAGTCGGGCAAGAAGATTGACGTGGAGCTTTCTACTTGGAACGGACGTATTACCGTTGAACCATGGGATGAGCCGGGTTTCCGTGTTAATGTGACAGCCAATCTCATACCTGCTGTACAGAGTGAGACCTCCGGTGGGGCAGGCGAAACACTGCTGGAGGAACTTCTCAAGTGTGATGTAGCTGATGATTCCCTCAAGATCAAACTCAGTCATGGGAGAGCTGTGTCCGGCGCGTCTTTCAATGTAAAGCTGCCCAGGAAGTTCTTATACGACATGGATCTTGAGACCGAAAACGGGCGTGTGAGTCTGGGTGGATTCGAGTGCAGAATGATTAGGGTAGGGACCTCAAACGGCAGGATAGATTTGGACAATACTCGTGCAACCATAACTGAGTTGGAAACCTCCAATGGCAGGATTAATGTCAGCGGAGTCAGTCAGAGGCTCAGCGCCAAAACTTCAAACGGAGGGATAACGGTCATTCCCCGGAAGGCAGTAGGCGAATCTCAATACGAGCTCGCAACCTCCAACGGAGCGATAGAAGTACAGGTTGCAGATGCCGATAAGGTAGGCTATCATATAGACGCCAAAACAAGCCTGGGGCGCATCGCCCTTGATCTCCCGAATCTAGCCTATCAAGTAAGAGACGAAGGAACTGTACGAAGAGAAGTAATTAC
>DUVA01000152.1 GCA_012841305.1 Bacillota bacterium
AGACTAATGAAGTAAATAGTGACAGGCTTAGTCATAGAGAGGTAAGCTGTGGTCGCACCGCTTCCAGGCTGGAGCGTGTGGAGCGCGCATTGGTATATGTGGGAGCTTTCGGGCTTGGGTTGGGACATGGTTTGATTCCGCAGTTATTATTGCTGGTAACCGCGGTGTACAGACTAATAGTGGATAGTGAGTCAGTAAGACTCAAATTCGGATCATCCGCCTTAGCCCTCTTGGCATTGACAGCTTGGATGATGTTATCTGCGATTTCTGCCACAAGGCCGTTTGCTGCTTGGGGAGGCGCTCTTGGGATGGCGCTTTCCGGATGGGTGACCCTGGGAGTCGTATACCGGGTCATGATGGAGAAGAAAGACCGGGGGCTTAATCCGATTCTTGTGTTTCTTGGCTCAGCATGTATAGGCGCAATCTATGCCCTAGGCAATTACGCTTCAGCTCTGGCTAGGGGTAGGAGATACTACCGCGCTGAGCTACCCTTTGTTGGTTCCAATGCAGCCGGAACCATTTTCTGCGTTGCTATCTTGGTATCCCTGGGTTATCTCTATAGCGCGGACCGTCGCGGTAAACTCACGATACTCCCTATTACTGTCCTACTGACAGCAGCCCTTATAGCAACTCAGTCCCGTGGCGCATTTGTTGCTTTCCTAGCCGGATCCCTAGTATTTCTTATGCTGGGCGCTAAATCACGGCAGAGTCTGGTTATGAAGATAGCCGCACTGGCAGGCCTTGTATGCATAGTGGCTTTCTTCTTCAGGGTCAGTCCGTCCATGGCCGGACGCTACGCAAGAATCTTAAACCCCATGGCAAACAAGGATAGGTTGGAAATCTGGAGGACAGCTCTATTAATGATCAGGGATCACCCGATACTGGGTGTAGGTTTCAACAACTTCATGGATGTTTATCCTTTGTACCAGCATCCGGAAGGGTTCGGCACGTCAATGTCCATGGCCCACAATATTTTCCTTGAATTTGGAGCTACGACAGGTATCCCGGGTCTTGTCTTGTTTATGGTTATCATAGTTCGTGGAATGCTTATGGGAATCAAGAGCGTCATTAAGGCAGGATCTTCCTCGAGTCTTCCAGTAACGACTCTTGCTGTGTTTGTGGCTATCATCACTCACCTTCAGTTTGATATTACAGTGGACTCGGGAAATACTCTTCCACTCTTTTTTGTTCCCTATGGGATCTTGATACTTCTGGATAAATGGTTAGAGTTACGTACAAAGGAAGATGAATATGCCAAGGACTAAAGTTACGGATCACCCCTTTGTAAGCGTGATAATTCCTACATACAATCGACGAGCGATACTGGAGAAGTGCCTTTCTGCATTGCTTGTCCAGACATATCCTCATGACAAGTACGAAATCATTGTCATCGATGACGGTTCCACGGATGGGACAGGTGAGATGGTAGTTAGGCTGGTAGAAGAACACGGACTTAGGGAACAATCGATAACCACGCCTGGGGCTGAGGTCGGGATTAGGACAGGCGCCAAGCTACCGGCCGAGGTGGATGGCAAGGCCCAGGTTGAGACAGAAGCGAAACCGCCGGCTAAGGCTGATAGCAGGGCTGGGGTTAAGGCAGAAGCGAAGCATCCGGCCGAGACCTTGGCAGAGCGCAGGGCTGGGGTTGAGTCTTGCGTGGCCTGCAGATCCCAAAGGCTAATCTACGAATGGCAGGAGCACACCAGTGCAGCAGCAGCCAGAAATCGAGGAATCCGTAGAGCCGTCGGCGACCTGGTGATTCTCTTAGACAGTGATATTGTGACACTGCCTGACTTCATTGAAGCCCATGTGTTTGCACGATTGGATCCTGCTTGCGAGGCTCTGCAGGACGGGGCTTTTCGCATTGGATTTTCGCCTGATGACAAGACTATTGTCCACGGGCGGGTTATCTATACCGAGGACCTGGACAATCCCACAAGCACACAGAAGCGGATCTCTGACATATCAATGGCCTTTTTTGCCAGCGGAAACGTGTCCATTGCCCGTAGATGGCTGCTTGAAGCAGGCCTTTTTGACGAGGACTTTACAGAATACGGTTGGGAAGATCTGGAGCTTGGTCAACGGTTGAAGAAGCTCGGGCTTCGAGTCGTAAGATCGGACAAGCCTGCAGGTTACCACCTAAAACACGAATTCTCTGTTACGAAGCTACCTGCGATTCGAGAACGAGAGATTCAGCGCGGGCGCATGGCAGTAATCTACTACAAGAAACACCCCACGTTCAGTGTGCGTATGAGCACTACGATGATACGGCCTTTCTACTGGCTGGTAGGGCTCCTCACTCTCGGGGGGTGGCCTGACAGGCCCGGTGCGGTAAGACTCATTGACCGGCTGGACAAACGAGGGTCCAGAGGGCTTCTAGGGCTCTTGCTTCAGATAATGATCTACTACTGGTACATTCAGGGTATTAAGGAAGGAGATGTTGAGTTTTCCGACACATGAACCGCAAGAGGCGGGGAGTGTGCACAAAAATGTTGACATCCTCCTACGACGTTGATAGACTATCTTCAGGAGCTGTCAGAAGGCAGCGTGAAAAGGAAGGCCACATCGAGTAGTCTAGGAATACCGATGCGCGAAGATAGTCCGCACATAACAGTCGCCATGCGCCTGCATGGGAAGGGGGAAATCACTTAAATGTCTACAGTCAAAGCTCCTCTTCAGAGGAGGATCAATGCATTTTCCAGCAGAGTATCAAAAATAAAAGAACAGGATCTCTACTTCTACCTTCAGAAAATCGACGCCTTGGACGGTGCGCGGGTAATGATAGACGGCGACTCCAAGGTAATGTTTTCATCATATTCGTATCTGGGTCTCGTGAATCATCCCAGGATATGCCAGGCTGCCAACAAAGCCACTTGTAAACTGGGCACCGGCACTCACGGAGTCCGAATCCTTGCAGGGACTACCAGGCTTCACGTGGATCTGGAGAAGAGAATCTCGGAATTTATGGATACTGAGGACTCAATAGTCTTCAGTAGCGGATTCTTGGCGAATGTAGCCACTATTTCATCGCTTATGGGCAGGGGAGACGCTGTAATCAGCGATAAGCTCTCCCACGCCAGCCTTATCGACGGATGCAGGCTGTCGGGCTCAGAGTTTCTGTGGTTTGAACATAATGACTTGGACGATCTGGAGCGGGTTCTAAAAGACGCAGAAGACAAGTACCGCGGAAAGCTGGTCATAGTTGATGCCGTGTACAGCATGGACGGGGATATCGCTCCCGTGCCTCAGCTCATCGAGTTATGCAGGAAATACGGGGCTTGGCTGCTTGTGGACGAAGCCCATTCCCTGGGAGTCCTGGGGAAGACAGGCCACGGAATCCAGGAGCACTTCGGTATTCCTCGTGGGGAGATCGATATTCTCACATGCTCGCTCTCTAAGACTATCCCGTCTATCGGCGGGTTCGTAGCCGGAAGACAAGATTTTATTTCTTTCCTTCGCCATACGGCAAGGGGTTTTGTGTTCTCCGCAGCGTTGAGTCCAGGTGCTGTGGCAGCTGCCAAGGAAGCCTTCGATGTAATTGAAGAAGAACAGTGGCGGATCAGTCGTCTGCGCAAGAACATCGCTATGTTCACAAACGGACTGAGAGCCCTTGGCTACGACATTATGAACACCGAAAGCTCCGTAATTCCTATTATAACAGGTGATGAGGACACGACTCTGAACCTTACCATGCTGCTTCATAAGGATGGTATATTCATCTGTCCCATTCTTCCGCCTGCAGTTCCGAGAAACACATGTCGCCTGCGAGCGAACGTCCTTGCGTCCCACACAGAAGAGGACATTAACTATGCACTTGATTGTCTAAAGAGGGCAGGCCTGAAACTTGGAATCATAGGTCCGGAGGGGTCAAGGGGGCACGCAGTATGAAAGCATTGCAGTTCCTCGGCGCGATTCCCAGGTATGTCTTTTCGATGGCTGCCGGGACGATTACGAGGAAGGCCTACTACTCCCCGCTATCTAATGTCGTTCTTCGTGAAGTCGATGAGCCGAAACTCTTAAGCGAGAATTGGGTCAGGGTACGAACCGTGTATTCCGGAATATGCGGGAGTGATCTGAACCTTATATTGCTGCGGGACAGTCCGAGTTCATCACCGTTTGTCTCATTCCCTCTTACACTTGGACATGAGAATTGCGGATACGTGACAGAGGTAGGGCAGAATGTCACTGATATCAAAGTGGGGGATAGGGTAGTAATAGATCCTTTACTATCTTGTGCTGCCCGGGAGATTTCTGAACCTTGCCGGTTTTGCAGGAGCGGGGACTTTTCGCTGTGCGAGAATTTCCGAAATGGTATTGCTTCACCTGGGTTTGCTATCGGCTACTGTCGGGACACAGGCGGAGGATGGTCAGAGAGTTTTGTGGCCCACAAGTCTCAGGTGATCAAGCTCCCGGACAAGGTGTCTTTTGAAGAGGCAGCCTTGATAGACGCGTTTTGCTCTGCGCTCCATCCTGTTATGAGGAACTATCCGAAAGATGATGATACTTGCCTCGTAATGGGCGCAGGTGTTATCGGCCTGTCTGTGGTAGCAGGCTTGCGGGCACTCGGAAGCTCGGCGAAGATAGTGGTAGTGGCCAAATATCCGCACCAGGCGGAGCTTGCCGCAAGCTATGGAGCTGACGAAGTTGTGTGCTTGAAAGAAGAGAACGATTATTTTCAGGCCCTTGCGGGGACTCTCGACGGAGAGCTGCTAAAGCCTATCATTGGGAAACGGATAATCGAAGGCGGAGCCGATGTAGTCTTTGAGTGTGTGGGGAGCACGACAAGCATTGATGATTCGCTGAGGTTTGCGAGGGCAGGCGGCAAGATGGTCTTGGTGGGACTGGCATCGTTCCCCAAAGGGGTTGATTGGACGCCTATATGGCTGAACGAGGTCATAGTAAAAGGTTCTTTCTGGTGTGGCGGCGAGACTTACCTCGGCAAGGAAACCACCACATATCAAGTGGCTGTGGACTTGTTGGCGGAAGGAAAAGTGTCCCTGGAACAACTCCTTACCCACAAGTTCAGGATCGAAGATTATCAGGGAGCTATTGAAGCAAACCTCGATAAGTCGCGGACAGGGTTAATCAAGTCAGTATTCTCTCTTGACTAGAGCGCTGTCCTAAGTGGCTAAGATGAATGACGCTTCCGCATTTTGCAAGGCCTCTCTGCAATGGGAGGCCTTCTTTGCTCTGCCGCTCAATTGCTCTGTTGCTCTATTGGTCTGTTGACCCCCTTGTCTTTTGCTCCTTGTTGCTTGTGCCTTCTCTCAGGTAAACAGGGAATGCCAAGTCGCGGCTAAGCATCTTCCGTGTGTTATATACGTATCACCTGGCTTTCGTATGAACATCAACTTGATATCCGTGCAGGATCCCGGCCTTTAGCCATTCAAGTATGAACATGCAGCCGACATTTGGCAAAATGTTACGCAATCCACTCAAGTATGAACATGCAGCCGACATTTGGCAAAATGTTACGCATACCTGATGTTATGCATATCATGTGAGCGTGAGCTGTGAGTCATCCATGGCAAGATTGAGCTCAGGGGAGGGCTTAGCATTGCTTAATAGGCCACTTAAGTTTAAGCGGGGCGATAAAGGCCCCTTTATCGTAGATATCCAAGCGATGTTTGCTAAACTTGGTTTCGATCCGG
>DUVA01000017.1 GCA_012841305.1 Bacillota bacterium
CGGAATTGGCAGACGCGCTAGATTCAGGTTCTAGTGAGCAATACGCTCATCGGGGTTCAAGTCCCCGCTTCGGCACCAGCTATGTACAGGTTTCCTATAACCTTCCGCCTGTCTGCCATCCGCACGGCTCTTTTCGCAACTACTTTGACCAAGGATTTTCCGACCTTTTTCGATATGTGTAAGTCGTGATAACAGCTATTGGGTGACTATACCTAGGACTAATCCAGAACCCACCTTCATGAGGGAATTTACCGGAAGATGTTTCTGTGATATGCTGAGATTGCCGAGTTGGAAAGCTACCATCAAGGAGAGTAGATAGTCATGCTGCCCTCATTTACCGAATCACACATCTCACACGGTAGTGTGGGGCTAAGTTCGGTTTCAGAGTTCACACCTTTGGAGGCCCATCTTAAGTCTCTCGACCTTGCCTCTCTCGCTCCCAACATAGACTTCTCAGACTTTCAGAAAGCCATACCGGCGCTAGCGAAAGATGAAGCTGCCGTTGAGCGCATTGAATCCTTACTTTGTCAAATTCCGACTGAACATAGGCTGTTGCTCAGTGATGCAAGGAACCTTGAGAGTATAAGTGACGAAACCATCCATCTCATCGTCACTTCTCCACCATACTGGAATCTTAAGAACTACCGAGATACACCCGGGCAACTGGGTCACCTGGATGACTACGAAACGTTCCTCGACGAACTGGACAAGGTCTGGCGGGAATGTTGGCGCGTTCTCGTGAAAGGCGGACGCCTCGTAATAGTCGTAGGAGATGTCTGTATGTCCCGCAGAAAACACGGGCGCCATATGGTTATGCCCCTACACGCCAGTATTCAGGAACGCTGCCGCCTATTTGACTTCGATAACCTCGCGCCAATAATCTGGTACAAAATAGCAAACGCTGCGTATGAAGTCTCGGGAAATAGTGGTTTCCTCGGGAAGCCGTACGAACCGAACGGTGTTATCAAGAATGATATTGAATTCATTCTTATGCAGCGAAAACCCGGAGCTTATAGGAATCCGAGCTCAGAAGCTCGGATCCTCAGCGTCATATCTCAGGAGAATCAGCGAAAGTGGTTCCAACAGATTTGGTCCGACGTGCCAGGAGAGTCCACAAGACACCATCCAGCGCCGTTTCCGCTCAAACTCGCAACACGATTAATTAGAATGTTTAGTTTTGCAGGAGATACCGTACTGGATCCTTTCGCGGGAACGGGCACGACCACTATAGCTGCCTCCACCACAGGACGTAATAGCATTGGGATAGAGATAGACCAGGCGTACCTTGAACTTGCCACCAAGAGAGCTCTGGAAGCAGGTATGAAGCTCCGGGAGCCAGTGTACGACGTCGAGTATCAGGCGAGCTTATTCTGAAAGCACGCTGCCTTAAGGTGAGATGTCTTAATGAATCATGGGATAAGGAAAGCTGCATCTTTTTATTGGACGGCACGAAATGAGCAAAAGCAAAAACAGGCCGAATCCGGTAGAGTTGATGCGGGTCTTAGAGGTGCAGTCACAGGTGGAGCTCAAATGGACGGATTCGTGGGTCTAGTCCGCCAAGTTATCATTGAGTGCGGAATCCCCGAGGACTGTATTTATGAAAGGGCTCGTGTAGAACTACCCAGTTATTACCGTCCAGAGAAGAAATGGGATCTCATTGTGATATACAAGGGAGCGCTAGGCGTAGCTCTAGAATTCAAGTCCCAGTGCGGTCCTTCATTCGGTAACAATTTCAATAACAGAGTTGAGGAAGCCATTGGTAGTGCTAACGACCTATGGACTGCGTATAGGGAAGGCAGACTTGGCTACACAATTAGGCCCTGGCTTGGATACTTGTTCCTATTGGAGGATTGCAGAGAGTCATCAGTACCCGTCTCGGTAAGAGAGCCTCATTTTCAGGTTGATCGAGTGTTCAAAGATGCCTCCTATAAGGAGCGTTATGCAATCTTCTGTCGAAGACTCGTTCTAGAGCGTCTTTATGACGCAACCTGCCTCCTTACATCGGATTTCAATCACACCCCCCCCAATAGTCGCAACACCGGATCAATCCTTGTCTTTCCAGCACTTCGTATCATCTCTTCAGGCGCAAATGTCGATTCTAAGGAATCTGTAACGGTGTCGGGAGCGGTAATGCGAGGCTTGCCTCTGCGAGGATTACCTGCATTTTCTCGGCAGCATGGTCAAAATGTGGCATGCCCGGCCCCAAATGGCGAGTTGCTATCGCCTCTTCAACAC
>DUVA01000153.1 GCA_012841305.1 Bacillota bacterium
ACGGATAGGAACAGTGCCAGCCTTCAAGCTGTGGAAGGAATAAAGTTCATTGAGGGTAGGCCTGAACTCCGGGTTTGGGCAGGAGCTGTGAAGCTGGATTTCGGGACAGGCAGGGTGGATTTTGAGGGCCATGTGACAGTGAAATCAGATAAAGGCCCGAGCTTCAGCGCAGCAGCCGCCAGATGGGATCCGGACATGAAGAGTTTTAGAGCATATGGGAATGTCCAGTATGAGAACGGTGCCTCCAAGATTTCCGGGGATGAGCTGGAAATTGATTTAGAGCTTGAAATCGCCCGGGTTAAAGGAAATGCACGCTTTCGTTCTCCGGCGTTCTAAGGGCCTGAAGGAGGGTTTGCCCGCAAGGCGCGGAATATGATACTTTTCTTAAGTAACGGTCACGGTGAGGACCTTATTGCAACTATGATCGCGCGGGAAGTCAGTGCTCTCTGCGAGTCTTTTGACATAGCCGGTTTCCCCTTGGTCGGGTTGGGTAAAGCATACGCTAATGCAGGCATACCGGTTATCGGCAGTCAGGACACGATGCCCAGCGGTGGTTTTCTAAGGCACGGTTTGCCTTATGTGTTAAAGGATATCAAGGCAGGACTTATCGGCCTTACCGTTCGGCAAGTCAAGGATTTGAAATCGATAGCGAAAAGTGTAAGACTTCTTGTATCGGTAGGGGATATCTACCCATTGTTCCTGGGCGGCCGTTATGTTAAGGCGCCGATGTTATTCCTGTCCACGGCAAAGTCTGAGTATATCAAGGGACACCTTGGTATTGAATGTCGGCTCATGCGAAAGTATGCCGATCTGGTCCTGGCAAGAGACGAGAGGACCTCGAAGGCTCTTTCAGAAATGGGAGTCGCTACTCGGTACGCAGGGAATGTCATGATGGACGGGTTTGCCATAACCGGCGAGAACTTCGGCCTCACTCTTGAGAAGAAAGTTGTCGGTATTCTTCCCGGTTCCAGAGACGAGGCATACAGGAATATGACAACCCTCCTGGAAATTGTCGGGCATTTGGCGGAGCTTAGCTGCGATAAGCTGGACTTCGTAGTCGGGCTCGCGCCTAACCTCGATGATGACAGGCTTGAGCATGTGGTACATAGGGTGGGGTGGCGATATCAGAGGCAGGATTCGCGCGAGAGAGAACGCGGCGTGACTGCCCGCATTTATCCTGGTTCAGGAGATGCGACGCCTTGTGTCATAGTGTCTCGCGGCTGGTTCGGGGATGTCCTGAATGTCAGCAATATCGTAATCGGCTTATCAGGGACCGGTAACGAGCAGGCTGCAGGGCTTGGTAGGCCTGTTGTAACTTTTCCTACTGACGGGCCCCAGTTCAGCCTCAAGTTTGCCCAGGCGCAAAAGAGGCTTCTAGGTGAGGCAGTGGCGTTCGTCGAGTCGCGTGATGTGAGGGATATTGCTTCGGAAGTCATGAGCATCCTCGGAGATTCCATGCGTATTGCCAGGATGCGCAAGGCAGGCCATGCGAGAATGGGTGAGCAAGGAGCTGCCACTAGGACGGCGAAGATTATCATTGAGTACCTTGAAACGGGAAGTTGGGAGGGCCGGTAATGTTTAGAGGAAACAGTGTGTATTGCAAGTCTCAATCAGTAGTCCGGGTTATTGTCATAGTCTCTGTCCTTTTGGCCCTGTTCTCTTATGCCCTTTTCCCCCTTCCTGCTCTTGCCCAAGAGGAATCTGAAAGGGTCAAGGGAGCGGAAGACCGCTATGCCGACGTTATTGATATTACAGCAGATGAGGTCAGTTATGATCGAAAATCTCGACTTGCTACCGCAAAGGGTAACGTAGCAGTATTATTCAAATCGTTTCGAATCACAGGGGACTACGCTGAGTATGACGAAGGCGGTGCAGTTGTAGCTATCAGGGGTGGCACCAGGTTCGAAGATACCCGGGAGGGGTCTGTTTTTGTTGCAGACAAGATCGTGTTCCTTTTGGAAACAGAAGAGATGGAAGCTGAAGGCGGTGTATCTCTAAGGTATAAGGGCGGCGAAGTGCTTGCTTCAGGAGACAAGCTTACTTACTTCAGCGAGGACAAACGCGCGATTATCGAAGGCGATGCCTCTGTGGAGATTGCAGGCAAAGTGTTTCAAGCGAGCGTCATCACGGTATTCCTGGACGAAGAAAGAGTGGTGGCCGAAGGCGGTACTCGAACCGTCATTCCCAGGGATGAGTAAGGGAATAGTCGCATAGCGTGTATGTTATAGACGGAGTCAACATTCGGAGGGGCGTTCATGGGGATAGTCTGTAAGGACTTAATCAAGAAATACGGCAGGCGTGAAGTCGTTCGCGGTGTGAGCTTGGCAGTTCATCCCGGAGAGGTTGTGGGGCTATTGGGCCCGAACGGCGCAGGTAAAACAACGACTTTCTACATGATAGTCGGGTTGGAAGCCGTCCACGGCGGATCCATATTCCTGGATGAACAAGAGATAACCAGGCTGCCTATGCATCGCCGTGCAAGGCTCGGCGTCGGGTACCTGGCTCAAGAACCGTCGATTTTCAGGAAGCTGTCAGTGGAAGAGAACATCCTGGCTGTCTTGGAACTCATTGGAATCCCCAGAGAGGAACAGCTATCCAGGATGGAGATGCTTCTTGAGGAGCTTGCCATCGGACATGTGCGCAAACAGATGGGAAATACGCTTTCCGGCGGTGAACGGAGGCGTGTGGAGATAGCGAGAGTGCTGGCAGGATCCCCTGAGTATATCCTGCTTGATGAGCCTTTTACAGGTGTTGACCCTATTGCTGTCGCGGATCTCCAGGAAATCATCGGGCGGTTTCGCGAGCATGGCCTCGGTGTCCTCTTGACAGACCATAATGTCAGGGAAACCCTGGCGATTGTTGACAGAGCTTACATCCTCCATGACGGGAAAGTATTGGTAGAAGGGGATCCTGGTTCGATAGCGGATGATCCGATAGCGAGGAAGTATTACTTCGGGGAGCGGTTTGCATTTTGAGATGCCTTGAGCGATACACCTACAAGGAACTACTCGGGCCTGTTCTGTTCGCAGTCGTAGCTTTCACTTTGATCTTTGTCGCTGCTGACCTCCTTTTTATGCTGGCGAGATTGCTCGTGGACGGAAGTGTCGGCTTAGGGACCATTGCCCGCTTGTTTGTCCTTGGGCTTCCGCGTATCGTTGCTTTAGCGCTTCCCATGTCTACACTCCTCGGAATTCTCCTTTGTTACAGCACTCTTTCAGCCTCCAGCGAGATTGTGGCTATGCGGGCAGCAGGCCTCAGCCTGGTTCGGATAATGGCGCCTGCATTAATTGTAGCCCTGGTGGTAAGCGGGGCCGCGTTCGCATTCAACGATAAAGTGGTCCCTCGCGCGAATCGTAGGTTTGAGGAGATAATGTGGGAAATTGGCAAAAGGTCAAGCCCTTTCATTCAGAGAAACCTGGTGCTGAAGGAGTTTAAGAAGGGCACCCTTACAAGGCTGGTTTTTGCTGACACATATGACGCCACCAGAGAGCAGTTTCGACGGGTCACCGTCCAAGAGTTTGAAGGGGGAAGGCTTGCCCGTATTACCGAAGCTGCCTTGGCAAAATGGGATAATTCGGCTTGGCTGTTTGAGGACGGGGTCTCCTACAATGTAGTTGACGGGGACAGAGTGGTTTCAGTGAGGTTTGCCAGACAAGAAGGGCGCATCGCATATACCCCGAAAGAGGTGTCCAGGGGAGCGCTGAGTCCGGATGAGATGTCCGCATGGGAATTAGGAGAGTATGTCCGTCGACTGAAGCAGCAGGGCGCAGATGTGACAAAGCTTTTGGTAGAATACTATCTCAAGTTCGCCATCCCCTTTGCGAGCCTGGTATTCGGTCTTGTGGCTGCCCCTCTTGGCATTACGACCCATAGGGCTTCAACGTCACGGGGTTTCGGAATGAGCATACTAATTATCTTTGTCTACTATGTTATAATGAGCTTGAGTTGCGCATTGGCTGAGCGCGGCAGTATCTCGCCTATGCTGGGCGCATGGTTTTCGAATATACTATTTGGCGCAATAGGCGGTTGGATGATGGCGAAGAAGTCCTGATAAGAAATCTCTTAGTAGGAGGTATACCGTGTACGGACTCGGACTTGTTCTCATGTTGGTGGTCATCGGCGGCATAATCGCATTTATCGGTGATCGTATCGGCATGAAGATCGGCAGAAAAAAGCTGAGTGTTTTTGGGCTCCGTCCGAAGCATACCTCAATGCTGATTACGGTTATCACAGGAATTGTCGTAGCCGGCACGTCAGTTTTGGTGATGAGTATTGTGTCCCAGGATGTCAGGACCGCCTTATTTAGGAT
>DUVA01000154.1 GCA_012841305.1 Bacillota bacterium
ACAGGGCTGCAGCTTGCTGGCACATTTCCATCCTTGTCAGGTAAATAGCAAAGTAGTCCATTATCTGACATTCCATAGTGTCAAACGCCAGCTCCAGAGTAATAGTGCAGTTGTCACTGTTCACCACTAGAGAAGAATCAGTAATTGCATGGTTAACTCTATCATGGATGTCACGACAGGACTTCCTGCCCACACGGGTCCTATGGGCATCACTCTTGTCAGCGATTACCAAAGCAGCGCAAATCGGGCTTACCGGGACACCGATCTCTTCCTCGTGATTCGCGATGCTCGTGGTTATTTCGCAGATTTCCTCCAATGGCATCCCGAGCCTGCGGAGCTCGACATACACGATGTTCGCGCCGGTAGGCCCGTGGTACTTGCGATTGTGCATATTGCCGATGTCGTGTAAATATCCTGCGATTGAACCCAGTTCAATAGTACGTTGGTCATACCCTAACGTTTCCAGGACATATGCAGTCATTGTTGAGACATATGTGACATGGCGTAAGCCATGTTCAGTGTAACCGAGTATGGATAAGTATTCATTGGTCCTACGAATCAGGGTCTGAAATGTAGGATTTGCCTGGATATCTTTTAGTGCTATCATGTTTCTCCCGCCTCCCGTAACCTTTAGCTTTCTTTACGCTTCAGTGTATCTTCCCATACAGCGCCTTCCGTCCTCTCTGACTCTTCTTGGCTTGCTAAAGATTACATAATATCATAGCACATCATTATGGCACTTCGCTACGCTTGCCAAAGGTTTCAGAAATTCGCGTCACAGGTTCGCGAATTTATGTCTGCAGTTCACCACACAGCAACCCTTGCGGCCGCCTGGTTTCCAGGCGTACACGAGCAACTTGCACAAACACAAAGGAAATCCCATATCGTGTTATTAGAGCGCTCGAAAAAGTGCCGAAGGTGGAGGAATTTGCAGGTTGTACCACGGCAAGCAATTCACGAGGTGCGTTACAGGAAGCAGCTTACCGGTTGCGTTTCCGGGAGCAATTCGCAGGCTGCATAACGGGGAGGCGCTCCCTTGGAATACGAGGGACAGGAAGTGGAAAACCAAGGACAGGAGGAAAAGGTACTACAAATGGCTGTCAAAATCCAATGGACCGTGGACAACATACGAGCCCTTGGTGTCGGAAGCATGTACCATCTCGCCTATAGGCCCAACGAAATCTCCTATGAAGTCCTTGTCCATGTGAATACAGGTGAAATCAAACCGGGAACCAAAGCCGAAATCGTATTCATCGGAGGGCCGCACCCGGTGAGAATCGCAGAAGCCGTTATTGAAAACATCGTCATTTCCAAGGGTTTCAGAAGGTTTGACTTCAGGCTTCAAAAGATCATGACATGTTCGGAGGAGACCACCGCCAAAAGCCACATAGGGCTCCTCTGCCGTTACATCCAGCACTAAAACACAGACAAGGGCAACAACTGACACTACCGCAGGGATAGCCCGCAACAGGCATAGCCCCGCTACCTTGGATCCCTGCGTGCAGGAGTCCCAAGCCTTGTAAGTTCAGACAGAGGCACCAACCTGAACCCCTTCCCGCGCAACCCATCTATTATTAGGGGAAGAGCATCTTGTATCTGCTGGCTTGAATCACTGGCATGCATAAGGACAATCGCTCCGGAAAATGTGCGTCCCAGAACCCGTTCCACCATGAAATCCACTCCCGGATTCTTCCAGTCCAGTGAGTCAACAGCCCAAATCACTGTTTCATACCCTAAGGACCTGGCGGTATCCACCACTACATCATCATAATCTCCGTTCGGGGGACGGAAATACGGAGAAACCCTGCCTGCAGTATCAAGAAGGTCTTCATGAGCAGTACTGATGTTCTTCGCTACCTCATCCCTGGAGTAGTTGCTCAAATCCACGTGGGCATCTCCGTGGCTCCCTATGTCATGACCTGCTGCTGCTATTTCCTGTACCAGATCCGGGTATCGCTTCGCCCACGGGCCTGAGAGGAAGAACGTGGATTTCACATTTTTCTCGCGAAGAATCCCTAAGACACCCATAACCTGCTGCTGTC
Source organism: Bacillota bacterium (assembly GCA_012841305.1). Classification (GTDB taxonomy): domain Bacteria; phylum Bacillota; class SHA-98; order UBA4971; family UBA4971; genus UBA4971. Next base: position 2,043 of record DUVA01000154.1, read on the forward strand.
CCCAGCTTATGTCGAAAGTCAATGCAACCGCAGGTTCCTTGGTTTCCACGTAAAATATGGGCATCTTGACTTTAGGAACTATGGCAATCATTTCAGTGACCGGCTCATCAACAAGAGCTTCATCCGGGACTCCCTTATCAACAATGGCTTTATCCGCAGGACTCGGGTGGGTGTCTAGGGTTCCGGTCCTACCTGCAGCAGGTACGTCAGTGGCGGATTTGTCGGGTGAGGCCTCTTCTGCCTCATGGGCCAGAGGCAGCTTCCTTGCCTGTTCCATCCTACGGCCTAGGACAAACCCCATTCCCACCGTGATACATATGAATAGTGCCAACAACATCAAAAGCCTGCGTCTCGTAACTATCAACACTCCGCCACCTCATCTCAACTTCTCAGCCCAAGCTCATCTACTGAGTCCCTAGCAGGTGCCTCTCATTACCTTAGTCAACTATCTTACTATCCCCGGTCCTCATCCTGGTTCCTTGGCTTAGCACCCTATCTCAGGTCCTCATTCTGGTTCCTCGCTGTCCGCAAGACACTATGAAGGCTCCTTACCACATGTTATGTGTGCGCAAGGAGCCCTATTCCCTATGGGAATCTTTCTCCCGGTCACCCGGTCACCCAGTAACTCGATCACCCTAAACCCATTATTGCCCTGG
>DUVA01000155.1 GCA_012841305.1 Bacillota bacterium
ACAGCCCTCTCCCTGAAAACTCTGCCTGCATCATCCGCCGCACCTTATCATCAGCCGCTTTCCCCTCGTCAAGACGTTGGTAGCGACGGCTGTCCCATTCAGAGAGAGCGCTTCTTGTATTGTCCAGGAAACCTTTTTCTAAGCAATACCGTTTACCGCCGAAAGTAAATTCAGCATGAATAACCGGACTGAGAGAAGTCCCCCAGGGACGGAACGCTTCTATGGCATCGCCTGTCATGTCATGGCGATTCAAAAAGGCCAGGGCCAACCCTATAATGAGAGTGGATTTTCCGGACTCGTTCGGCCCGTGGATAATGTTTATACCTTCACTGAAGTCGTCGAGCCGGGCGGGATTTCTAAAGCAGCGCAGCCCGGACACGGTAAGTGAGTGGAGAATCATGACAGCACCTCCTCAGCTATGGAGGCCAGCGTTCTGAGAGCTTCCTCTACATCATCAGCCTTAATCTCCCACCGGTCGAGACTATCTTGGAGTGAATCATCTATTACTGACGAACCTGAACCTCTGGCACTTATCAGGTCTTCAGGTAAATCCTCTATTGGTTGCCCCAGTGAGCAGGCGATGTCGGCCAAGTCTAGGATTATTGACTGCAAGAACGGATTGTCGGCTGCAAGCCTCCTTAGCCTTTTCCCGACAGGACGGGTAATAAGGCGGCATTTGTCTATTTCAATGTACAGCAAGTGTATTCTGAGCCACTCTTCAAGTTCTTCCAACCACCGCAAATCGTCAGACTCGGCATGGCCTTTCAGCACCAGACGAAGCAAGGTTTCGGACGGATCTTGCACCTTGTCTACTTCGTGTTTTACACGGGCAACTACTTGGTCCGGGTCGCCCGCGACGTTCAATTCAAGGGTTTGCCAGGACAGAGTGCCTGTGTCGAGCCTTTCAATGTCCGGAGATGAACCCCGAGCCTTGATTGTGACGTGAGCTGCAGATGCGCTACACTGGTCATCGAAGCCTGTCGGCTCGTGGGTTCCGGCATATACAGTCCTCATATCATTATGCACGTAGAAGGAATGCCAATGGCCTAAGGCAAGGTAATCAAGGCCGAGTCGCTGCGCAGCATCTAATGCTATGGGGAAATCATTGTCCTGGAACTTGCCGGGTATACGCAGCGAGCCGTGGGCTATTCCGATCAAGATTGAATCCTCCCCTATCTCGGACGGCATCCGAAACTGCTCGGTGGGGTCATTGTACGACTCCTTGGACATAACCGGGGCAGGTAGGAGAACTACTCCCGGTACCGGTACCACAGGTTCAGATGTCCGCAAGATATGTACGTTGGAGGGAAGGTAATCAGTAAATGCTGACCGGCTGTAGATGGAATCAGCCGTCAGAGGGTCATGATTGCCCGGGAGCACATAAACGGGTATCGGAGAACATGCGGAAAGAGCCTCAGCCACGCGGTGAGCAGCTTCATTATGCACGAGGTTGTTTTCAAAGAGGTCCCCTGCGATAAGCACAAAGTCAACTTGCAGCTGGGAAGCCATGCGCATAAGCCGTTTTGCCGTGTCGATGCGGGCCTTACGGACATGTTCCGCCACATCCGCTACGCGGCTCGCCTTCATCCCTATTTGCCAATCTGCGGTGTGGAGAAAAGACACCAATTCTATCACCATCCTAATTTCACCGGTGCCCTTAGTCCGGGCTTAGCAATGGAAAGCTTAACTTACTGGAATTACATTCTTCATTAGCATTCATATTCCTTCAGTTTCCAGCAATGGGACTTATGGTCAACACAGGTGCAGTGAGGACACCTTCGCGTTTGATAGTATTGGACTATCTTGGGAATACTCTTAGAAGATTCAGTTCCTCTGCCATTGAGTGGCAAGTGACGGAAGTGGATCAGATACCGCAAAATAGGATCAAGCGAAACGAAAGAGAGGCACCAGTAATGACGTTGAAGAGTCTATATGTAGGGAATCTACCCTACCATGCTACTGAGGAAGATGTCCGCAGTCTATTCGCAGACTATAGTCCGGCAGGTGTTCGAGTCATTCCCGACAAGGGTTTTGGTTTCGTTGAGGTAGCTGAGGACGCAGCCGACGATGCCATTGCTGCATTGAACGGAGTCGATTTCCAGGGAAGAAGCCTGACTGTAAACGAGGCTCGTCCACGGCCGGAGCGGACAGGTGAAGGCGGTCATCATCACAGACGGTAAGTAGCAGGAAAATTCAGTCTTGACGATTGCATCGGGACATGTAGGACTATTTTGCCGATAAAGAGGCCTGCCCGTGTATTATCTCGTGGCCGGGCCTCCTGTCTTTCTATGCCTTCTTCAGTAACAGAATGTCTTTTATACTTCTGTGTTGATGTCTATTCATACA
>DUVA01000156.1 GCA_012841305.1 Bacillota bacterium
GGCCTTCCACTCCCTGTGGGTTTATGGCTTTGCCCGGATCAGGGACAGACACTGCTTGGATAACTTCAGTTTCACCTGTCAGGGTGTTGACTTCAACCAAAGCTATCTGAGTGATATAGCTATAGAGCAGGTGGGGTATACCGACATAACCCTCAAGTTCGGTGTCTGAAACAGGCCATATGAAATGGCCTTCACCCTTTATTGACAACCCTCTTGCTGTTACATATTCAGCGATGTCCTTAAATGAAAGCATCTTGTCCTGGCAAGATTTCGAGACTACTCTGCCATACCCAAAAGAGATGTCATCTTCAGGCACACTAAGAATTCCGGCTGCTATAGGAGATATGGCGTTATGAAGGTTCTCGGCCGCACGTTTCAGTGCGTTTCCGCCGGTATAGATAGAACGCGAAGCCGTGGATGTGCCTGAATCCAAGGTATGTCCTGTATCACCTGATAACACCACTATGTCTTCAATAGGACACTTTATGCAGTCTGCCGCAATCTGCGCAAATGCAGTGGTGTTGCCCTGGCCTATTTCAGGACAACTTACACCTATGGCAAACTGTCCGTTAGGTAGGAGTTCCACTCGGGCCGCGCCGTAGTCAGGAAGTCCTTTCCCGAGGCCACACCCTTGGAATGAGCAGGCTATACCGATACCGCGCTTCTTGTGAGGAGCGCCGGGCTTTGCCTTCAACTGTTCCCTGCGTTGCCATAGCCCCGAATTTTCCGCTGCTTCCAGCGTGCGCAGCAATCCCACTGAAGCCTCCATCTTATGGCCTAACGCAGCTATGTCACCTTCTCGCAGGGCGTTCTTCTTTCGAATCTCCAGCTTATCCATGCCTAGTTTTTCTGCAATCATGTCAAGCTGGGTCTCTACGGCAAAGGTGACTTGGTTTGCTCCGAATCCTCTAAACGCCCCTGCCACGCCGTTGTTTGTGTATACGCAGAAGCCTTCCAATTTTACATTATCCACTCTGTACGCGCCGCAAGAGTGTTCTATTGCAAACCCGATAACCGGGCCTCCGAGAGACGCGTACGCGCCTGTATCAGAAACAACCCTGGCTTCATTGGCGAGAATGGTTCCATCGGCTGCTGCTGCAGTTTTCATATGGATTTTCATAGGGTGACGTTTCATGCCGGCAACAACTGACTCTTCCCGCGAGAGCACGATTTTCGCCGGACGCCCTGTATGTAGCACGAGAAGCGCCAGGCATATCTGAACTGTGATCTCATCTTTACCGCCGAACGCTCCTCCGGTGGGCGTGTTGACTATGCGGATTTTTCTTGGATTCATGCCGAGGGCCCGCGCTACTTGAAGCTGGTCTCTATACGGGTGTTGCCCTCCGCACCAAATAGTGATGTTCTTGTCTTCGTCTATAGTTGCCACTCCGCTTTCGGGTTCAAGAAAGGCATGCATTTGCCTGGGTGTAAAGTAGGTATTTTCAACTACAACGTGGGCTTCTCTGAATGCTGCCTCTACGTCACCTCGTTCGATTTTGACATGATTATGGATATTCCCTGTCTCATGCACCAGGGGAGACGCACTCAGCATTGCTTGTTCAGGATCGCAAACGACAGGTAGAGGTTGATATTCAACTCCTATCAGATCCAGGGCCTGTTCTGCGATTTCCTTTGATTCCGCTCCCACAAGAGCAATAGCATCTCCCATGTATCGTACCTTGTCACTGCATAACACCGGTTGATCCGGGATAGCTATACCGAACCCGTTCAAGCCGGGAACGTCCTCATGAGTTAGGACTGTTACTACCCCGTCCAGCTCCTTCGCACGTTTGGTGTCGATCTTCTTTATCAGGGCGTGAGGATGTTTACTTCGTAACACGGCCCCGTATATCATGTTTGGAAAGGAAAGATCCGACATGTACTTGAGTACGCCTCGGACTTTGTCCTTTGCGTCAATTCTTATGACGCCGGCACCAACCCATTCGGTCTTTGTCATCTGTGTTACCCCCTCCTCA
>DUVA01000157.1 GCA_012841305.1 Bacillota bacterium
ACGCATATACGGACGCAGAAGGGAAGCTGTCTCGGCACGTCCTTGAGCTGGCAGCAGTGAATTCATACTTCCAGGCGAGTCTCAAGAGCCCGATGGATGCAGCAATCGGAGCCCATATCTCTCCTGAAGATCTGAAACGGTACACCAAAGTGGACGAAATCCCCTTTGATTTCACGCGCAGGCGCGTGTCAGTGGTTGCCGGCACAGGCGAAGGCCGCCTTCTAGTCACAAAAGGCGCGCCTGAAAGTGTCCTTGGGGCTTGCGCTCATGTAGAGTTTGGCGGCGAAACTCGTGACATGACACCCAAACTCCGTCGGATTGCAGATGACGGATTTACGAAACTTTCCGCTGACGGCTACAGGGCTCTTGCTGTCGCATACAAGCCTATTGGCAACAGCCGCACAGTCTATTCAATATCTGACGAAGCGGATCTTATATTCGTAGGATATGTCTCTTTCATTGACCCGCCTAAAGCCACTACTCGGAAGGCTGTACAGGACGCGGAAAAACTCGGGATCTCCATAAAGATCCTCACAGGTGACAATGAGCTTGTGACAGCAAGAATCTGTGAGCGCGTCGGCCTTGAGGTAAGAGGCGTCTTAATGGGGCATGAGGTAGACACGCTAACCGATGATGAACTCGCACGTCGCACCGAAGAGTCCACTGTATGCGCCAGGCTGAGTCCTGAGCAGAAAAACAGGATTATTATGGCCTTGAAGGACAAGGGACATGTTCTAGGCTATATGGGAGACGGGATCAATGACGCTCCTTCGCTCAGGGCAGCTGATGTAGGGATCTCCGTTGAGAACGCAGTGGATATTGCTAAAGAGGCAGCGGACATAATTCTCCTGGAAGCCGGCCTTGATATCCTTGATACAGGAATTACAGAAGGCAGAAGGACCTTCGCCAATACGCTGAAATACATCATGATGGGGACCAGCTCTAACTTTGGGAATGTGTTCAGCGTCCCTGCCGCTGTTTTCATCGTGCCTTTCCTTCCCATGAGGCCTGTGCAAATACTCCTTAACAATCTGCTCTACGACTTTGCGCAGGTAACGATCCCCACAGACAGGGTGGATGACGACCAGATGGCAAAGCCGAGGCGCTGGAATATAGACTTCATCCGCAACTTCATGGTAACCTTCGGGCCTATAAGCTCGGTATTCGACATATTACTTTTTGTGGTGCTACTTAGAGTATTCAATGCAGATGAGGCCTTGTTTCAGACCGGGTGGTTTCTGCAATCCCTGGCTACCCAGACCTTGGTCATACACGTGATAAGATCGAGGCATGGGTTTCCAAAGAGCAAGGCAAGCATCCCACTGACCATCTCCACACTGGCAATAGTTGCAATCGGGTTTGTGATCCCATATTCCGGCCTCGCAGGGTTCTTCGGGCTTGTCCCGCTTCCGCCTGTAGTCCTTGGAGTGATTATTCCTGTGATCGCCTTATACCTAGTTGTGGTAGGGGCAGTCAAAGGGTGGTTCTATAGAAAATTCGATGAGTGATACCGCTGTCCGTATGTACTGGTCATGTATGATTGCCGTTATGTCCAAGGGATTTCGAGAGCTTGCGGCACGTGTCTCTCACTAATATCCCGATCTCTTCAACACGCTGTCTGGACACTCTGGCCGCAGGGCCGGATACGCTAATGGCTCCGGCTACACGTCCGGTATGATTGCGGATTACAGCTGCAGCGCATCTTATGCCTTCTTCATGTTCTTCATCATCTATTGCAAATCCTTGAATCCTCACCCTTGTGAGGTGTTCCTTGAACGTTAAGGGGTCAGTGATAGTATTCGGAGTAAAGCGGCGTAAGCTCTCCTCTTGCAAGATCGCATCTATTCTGGCTTCGGCCAGCGCAGCCAGAATAGCTTTTCCCAAAGCTGTACAGTGAGGGGAGATTCGATAGCCGATTTTGGAGCGCATAATTAGAGTGTGCGGGGTGTCCACCTTATCTATGTAAACGATTGATCCCTGATCCATTATCGCAAGGTGTGCAGTCTCTTCTGTCTTTTGGACGAGCTCTTCCAAGAAAGGCCTGGCATGAGTGCGAATATCGAGTTGATCCAGTTTAGTCTTGGCCAGTTCTACTATGCGCATTCCCAGTGAATACTTGCCGGTAACATCGTTTCTTGCGACATAGCCTCCGGATTCCATGGTAGCCAAGAGTCTCGATGCCGTGCTCTTGTGTACACCCAGCGCTTGTCCTACTTCTGTAACTCCGGCCTCATCCCCGCATGATTCAAGGTAGTCAAGGGCTTTTAGGGCTTGTACTACAGAACGTATCTTGCTCCTGCTATCTCCGGTGCGACGTTTCGCTTGAGGCAAATTGCGTGAAATATCAACCTTGCTCACCATGTCCACAGGATTCTCTCCCTTCCTGCAGCTCCTTAAGATCTCGTGACATAGAAAACGACGAGGCCAAATAGAAAAGGAGCCTATTACTAAAATCTCCTTCAATATACATTATACACCAATCAGGGTTGCCTGCAACTTGGTTTCTTCAAGAGTTTCTGCCGATAACCGGAAGGGAATCCAGTAGTTTGCCAAGCGTTATCTTGCTTGTGAGGCAATACCAAAAACCTCCATGCGACTATTTCTCCACGTAACACGCGGATGCAGGCAATGCCTTAGAATAATTTTCACTGCGAGGCAGGATTCTTGTGTCAAATGCAGAAAAAATAGTAACAAGTAGACAACCGGGTTGCAGCAAGCGCAACGCCTCCCCGATGTGAGTGAGGGGGACGGAAGTGGTGCATGAGGCATCGGGACGGATAGAGAGCAATGTCTGAGGGAACCCACTGATACCGGGGTAGTTGTGGTGACGAGGACGAAGAGTGGAGACGAACTTATCGCGGGCCTCTGATTTCGTGTCCGCTGCGAAACTTGCACGAACCAAGTAGGTAGCCGGCGGATTTGGTGTTACACGACGATAAATAGGAGGAATAAACATGGCTGTCAAGGTAGTGACTTTCGGCGAAATAATGCTGAGGCTATCGCCCCCGGGTTATCACAGATTTGTGCAAGCTACATCGTTTGATGCAGTCTACGGCGGAGGCGAAGCTAACGTCGCGGTATCTCTTGCCAACTATGGGCTTGATGCATATTTTGTGACAAAGGTTCCTGGACATGAGATAGGTCAATGTGCGGTAAACGCCTTGCGTAACCTTGGAGTTCATACTGACTATATTAAGCGCGGAGGGGACAGGCTCGGGATATACTATTGTGAAGCAGGGGCTTCCCAGAGGCCTTCGAAGGTCATATACGACCGGGCGCGTTCATCTATTTCTGAGGTTCAACCCGGAGAATTTGATTGGCCTGCGATATTTGAAGGCGTAGACTGGTTTCACTTTACAGGGATAACGCCTGCGCTCAGCGACAGTGCAGCACAAGTGACTCTTGAGGCGGCACAGGCTGCAAAGCGTCAGGGAGTCAAGGTCAGTGTCGATTTGAATTATCGCAAGAAGCTATGGTCCCCCGAAAAAGCTAACCGTGTAATGAGTGGGCTTATGGAATATGTGGATGTGGCTATTGGCAATGAGGAAGATGCGGAAAAAGTCTTCGGAATCAGGGCCAGGGGTTCAGACGTGGTTAAGGGCGAACTGAGCGAGGAGAGCTACTATGAAGTCGCCCGTGAGTTAGTTAACAGGTTTGGTTTTGAGAAAGTCGCCATTACTTTGCGAGAGAGCCTATCAGCTTCTGACAACAACTGGTCCGGAATGCTCTATGACGGACACGATTTTTACACATCCAGGAAATACACTGTTCATATTGTGGACCGAGTCGGAGGGGGAGACTCGTTTGGCGGAGGGCTTATATACTCTCTGGTGACAGGGAAAGCGCCCCAAGATGCAGTGGAGTTTGCGGCTGCAGCGTCCTGCTTGAAGCACTCGATCCACGGAGACTTCAACCTGGTCAACGCTTCTGAGGTCGAAACACTTGCAGGCGGTGACGCATCAGGGCGAGTCCAGAGGTAGGAGATTGCAAGTGCTTAGAATATATGAATTCAGGGGGGAGTGTTTCCAGTGAGAAACGGAAAAATACTGCGGGATAGGCTCGCAGAAGGTGAAACAGTATTCGGGCCGTTCATGAAATTGGCGTCACCCCAGATTGTGGAAATCGCAGGCCTTGCCGGCTTTGACTTTGTTATCCTCGATACCGAACATGGTCCGCTGAGTTTCGAGACTGTTGAGAACCTTGTGAGGGCTGCAGAAGTTGTGGATATCGCCCCCCTCGTAAGGGTATACGACAAGAATCCCTCGCTGATTGTGCGAGGTCTGGACGTAGGCGCTCAAGGGGTTCTTGTTCCTCATATTTCAAGTGTAGCTGAGGCTGAAAGCCTGGCAGAGACGGCAAGGTTCGCTCCTCACGGTGAACGCGGAGTCTGCCGCTATGTAAGGGCCGCTGAATTCTCGAGTTTGGACAGGTATGCCTATTTTGACAAGGCAAATCGAAACACTCTTGTGATTGCCATGATCGAGGGTGAAGACGGCATAGGGAATCTCGATGAGATACTATCAGTCTCCGGGATAGATGTAGTATTTATCGGACCATATGATTTGTCGCAGTCTTTAGGTATACCGGGTCAGGTTACAGACCCAAGAGTGGTAGAAAAAATGAGAGAAGTGGCAGATGCAGTAAGGTCTCGAGGCAAGGTGGTAGGTACGTTCGTTGACAACGCGGAAGCAGCCAGGAGATGGGCTGATTTAGGCGTACAGTTCATTTCTATCTCTGTCGATGTCGGTCTGGTGTATAACGGTATGAGAGACACAGTTGTCGCGTTGCGAGGCGAACATTTTGAGGATTAGTCTAAAAAGGACATGAACTTGAAATTTCGGTAGGTGTACATGAAAGGAGGAGATGATGACCTAGAATCCGTGGGTAGCACCAAATAATGATCATTGATAAGGAGGATGTATATGTTTAACAGAAAGCTACTGTCTATCATTCTGGTCATGCTAATGGTAGTTCTTATGGCTGCCCCGACGTTTGCCCAGAGTCCTGACACATTGAATAAGGTGTTGAACCGAGGCGTCTTGAGAGTAGGGGTGCTCACAACAGGGTCGCCTTGGGGATTTTTGGATGAGAAGTATCAATTGGTCGGGTTTGACGTTGACATAGCCAAAGAGATGGCTAAAGACTTAGGAGTTAAGCTCGAGTTAGTTGAGACCCTGAATATCAACCGTGTTCCCTATCTGACTACGGACAGAGTTGATATTATCATTGCCTGTTTCGCAAACACCCTTGAGAGAGCGAAATCTGTAGCGTTTTCACAAGCGTATGCTCCGTTCATGCTCGTGCTTTGCGGCCCTAAGGACGTAAAGATCAACTCGTTGAAAGACCTGTCCGGGAAAAAGGTTGCCCTGGGTAGGGGAACAACCTCTGACTTGATCTTGAGTGAAAAGGCGCCTAAAGACGCTCAACTTCTCCGCTACGAGAGTCCGACAGATGCTTTCTTAGCTGTTGAGCAGGGTAAAGCCCACGCATTTGCCGAAGGGTACGACCATGCCATGTATCAGATTAAGAATCATCCCAACTGGGAGATCAAAGGCGAACCTTTTGCAAAGACTTACCCTTGCATGGCAGTGAAGCAGGGAGACCAGGTATGGCTAAACTGGGTAGACCTGTTCATACTACACAAACTTAACGACGGTGTTATTCAGGATCTATATAGCAAGTGGTTTAATATCCCCTGGCCTGAAGCAGGGATATGGCCTAGCTTCTAAACAGTGGATGGAGCTGCTCTTCCCGGGATGTCGTCATCCCGGGAAGAGCAGTCAACTCATACCAGTGAGTTGACTGGGTGAACCGCTTTTGGGGAGGAGTTGGTAGGACCAGTGGGTCTAAGATGGGAAGTTCCATTGAAGAATCTACCCTATCTGTTAGGTGGGGCATTATTGACTTTGAGGCTCGTCGGTATCTCAGTGGTATTCGGTATTTTTCTAGGCATCGTGGGAGCAATGGGTCGTACCAGTAAGAACAAGTTATTCCACGGAATTGCCACCGCTTATGTGGAGCTCTTTCGGAATACTCCGTTCCTTGTCCAAATCTACTTTGCCTATTTCGCTTTACCTACCTTTAATATCGACTTAACACCGGGACAGTCAGCTCTCTTTGTTATGATATTAAATACCGGCGCTTACATGAGTGAGATTATCAGAGCCGGAATAGAAGCAGTGCATAAGAGTCAGGTTGAATCCGGGTATTCTCTGGGAATGAGTTACCTGCAGGTTTTTAGATATGTAATGTTACCTCTTGCGATGAAAGCGATTGCGCCACCCCTCGGCAATCAAATTATCTCTATGACTCTGTCTTCCTGTGTCATATCCCAGATTTCTGCTGAAGATTTGACATTTCGGGCCATGATGTTGGAAAACAGAACCTTCAGAAGTTTTGAGATTTATATTGTGACGATCTTGATCTATTTCTTGCTTGCCGAATTCCTTTATTTGGTGATTGGGTACATCAACAGGAAGGTTTTTGGTATTTCCGCTAAACAGAAATTGCCCACAATGATTTAAGTGGTTTGAGCCTAGGGGGTGAGATTATGGTATTTGGAAAGCTAAGTATAGCTGATATTAACTATCTATGGAGGGGGACTTTACTGACCCTGAGACTTTGCTTAACAGGTATTGGCTTGGGTCTCATACTTGGTGCCATATTTGGTATCTTGCGCGCGAATCCTAGAAAGACTCTTACTAAAATGATCGCTGCAGCATATATTGAATTCTTCCGGGCAGTACCCCTTATGCTGCTCTTTGTAGTCGGGTACTTCGGCATTATATCTTTAGGATATAATGTGAGCAGGTTTGGAGCAGTTGTGGCAGCCATATCACTTTATACCGGCGCTTATATTGGTCAGGTGGTAAGAACCGGAATAGAGTCAGTAGGAAGGGGGCAATGGGAAGCAAGTGTATCATTGGGAATGAGCTATGTTGACACCTTGCGTTATGTAATACTGCCTCAGGCAGTGAAAATCATGATTCCTCCTGCCATTGGAGTTGTGATTGGAGTAGTCAAGGGGAGTTCACTTGCTTCAGTTGTAGGCTATGTTGAGCTTGTATTAGCCGGTCGACATGTCATTCAAAGAACATATGCGCCCCTACTGGTAATGGGGACAATCGCAATGATATACTTCGTTATTTGCTACCCTTTGTCAATTCTTAGCAAGAACCTTGAAAGGAAGTTGTGAGCAGATGCTAATGCTTGATGTGAAAGATGTACACAAACATTTCGGACAATTGCATGTTCTCAAGGGTATTTCGCTGCAACTTGAGCGAGGTGAAACAGGTGTATTGTTCGGGCGCAGCGGTTCAGGCAAGAGCACCCTTTTGCGATGCATCAATTACCTTGAGTCAATAGATAGCGGAGAAATCTATGTAGATAGTGAACTCGTTACTCCGGATAGAGCAAAACTAAGAAAGCTCAGGGCCAATATCGGATTTGTTTTTCAACATTTCAATTTGTTCCCTCATTTGTCTATCTTGGGAAATGTGACGTTAGGCTTGAAGGTTGTAAAGAAGACCCCGGAAGATGAGGCCAGAGAAATAGCCCTTAAAGCTTTAGAAGATGTAGGTCTAAAGGAGAAAGCAGAGAATTATCCGGAAGAACTGTCAGGTGGACAACAGCAAAGAGTAGCTATTGCCCGTAGTATTGCTATGAACCCCAAAATGATCCTTTTTGACGAACCTACATCCGCATTGGATCCTGAACTAATCGGAGAAGTATTGGAAGTGATGAAAGACCTGAGTCAACAGGGTATGACAATGTTGGTCGTAAGCCATGAGATGGGTTTTGCCCGGGAGACTGCAGACAAAATGTTCTTCCTGCACAATGGCAAGCTGGTGGAAGAAGGACCTCCCTCAGAAATCTTCAGGAAACCAAAGACTGAAGAATGCAGGAGGTTCATAGAGGCAATTCTGTAGTTATGGATGATGTATAGAACTGGTGTCAAACTACTCATGCAATCTTCTCCGACGGCATCAGCCCGAGAACATAGCCGGCCATATGCAGGCAAATATGATGCTGCAGTACTCTCTATCAGAATCAGCCATCCGGACTTGATTTACAACTCTCTCCATTATCGACAACAACCGGATTACTACTTTCTGAGTTGACACTACTCAAACGCGACCCTGCAATTGAGTGGGACATGTGAGGAGAACTTGATATTACACGAGGAGGTAGTGTGCGGGTGAATGCAAGAGATATTGAGCAAAAGGTCGACATGACATATATACAGAATGTACTGATGGAATTGATTAAGATCGAAAGCATAAACCCTCCTAAAGACGGTGGAGAGAAGAAAGCAGCGGAATTCCTGGCCGGACGACTGCAGGAATTGGAGATTGACGCTGAAGTACATGAAGTAGCGGACGGCCGGGCAAATGCAGTCGGGATAATATCGGGCAGTAATACCGGTCCGACTCTTGTGCTCAACGGACATTTGGATGTAGTGGGGGCTAACCCTGAAGACTGGGATAATCCCCCTTTTGACCCTGTGATCAGGAATCGGAGGATTTACGGCAGGGGAGCTGCAGACATGAAGAGCGGCATCGCTTCAATGATTGGCGCTGCCAAACTAATCAAGGAAGCAGATATTCCTTTGAAAGGTAGAGTGCTGCTGTCTTTTGTCTGTGATGAAGAAAGCAAGAACCTGGGAACTCTGGATTTCCTGGATAGATATCCTGACGCTGATTATGCAATAATCGGTGAGCCCACCAGCTTGCACCTGGTTACTGCGCACAGGGGTGTTGCAAGGTTCAGGATAGGGGTAGGGGGCAAGGCAGGCCATGCAGGGGAACCGGAGAACGCCGTTAACGCTGTTTGTTTAATGAATGGAATTATCAGCGCGCTCCAGGAATACCAACAGATAATCAACAAGAGAAAACACAAAATGTTGCCTTCGCCTACTTGTTCAATCACAGGTATTAAGGGTGGGCAAACGGATAATGTTATTCCTGACAGATGTGAGATCACAATCGACCGCCGGTTAATTCCCGGAGAGGATATCGAGCAAGTGGAGAATGAACTTAAAGAAATAATCCAGGGAAAAGGCGGTATGGAAAAAGACGGCTATACTATGGAACGGTATATTTTTGTAGGACCGGGTGAATTGAAACCTAATAGACCGTTTTTCAGCACAATAAAGGACATTTACGCCCGCTATTTCGATGTTCAGAATGTAGAGCCGCAAGGTTTTCGAGCAACTTGTGAACAGTCACTGTTCATTGACAAGGGAATAGACACTGCTGTCTTCGGTCCCGGAAGTATTGGCCAGGCGCATCAAGCCAATGAATATGTTGAAATTGATGAACTGAGAAAGGCTGCAGGCTTTTATTATTATAGTGTTTTAAGCTTATTAGCCGGCAAAGGGAATTGACGCATTTGAGTGGAGAATTATTGCTCTTTTTGCAGAAGGAATCTTGAACGATAACCACAAAGAGTATAAGAGGCAAAACCTCTGTAGAAACAGGTGTGTTCTCAAGCGGAACACAGAATTGCATGAATCAGGATAAGGAGGAGTCATTAATGAAAGTGGAAGAAAGACTTAAGGAGCTCGGAGTCACGTTGCCTGAACCGGCAAAACCCGTAGCTGCCTACATACCTTGCGTCAGGACAGGCACCTTGATTTTCATTTCGGGCCAGGACTGCAGGGTTAACGGTGAACTGAGGTATAAGGGTAAAGTCGGTGAGAATGTCACTGAAGAAGAGGCTTATGAAGCTGCTAAGATTGCCGCCATCAATCTCTTGGCTATCGTGAAAAGCGCCATTGGTGACCTGGATAAGGTCAAGAAAATCGTCAACCTGCACGGTTATGTCAATAGCGCCAAAGGCTTCGTAAGGCAGCCTATGGTTATTAATGGAGCTTCAGAGTTCTTGGTTGAAGTTTTTGGAGATAAGGGCAAACACTCCAGATGTGCATTATCTTGTAATGAACTTCCTTTTGATACTCCGGTTGAAGTCGAAATGATTGTCGAAGTCGAGGATTAGGCTAAGCGACAAGATACAGCAAGGAAGGAAAAATCGGTGTATATAAGTAATTTGGCATGCGTGGCTTGTGGTAAGAAGTTGCTACCCGGTCTGAACTATAATTGCCCTGATTGCGGTGGTATTCTGACAGTTGAATACCATTATGAAAGAATCGATAAGGACAAACTCAGATGTGATCTAGAGAGGCCGATTGAAAGCATATGGCAGTATAAAGCCTTACTTCCGATAGAAAACGAGACGAATATAGTATCGCTGAGAGAAGGCGCGACTCCGCTTCTAGAAGTAGGAAACCTTGGAGAAGAATATGGTTTCGAATCTGTGATGGTTAAGGATGAAACGCGCAATCCAACCGGTTCTTTCAAAGATCGTCCCACCTGTGTTGGAATTTCGAAAGCTATTGAACTCGGAGTAGAGACTGTAACAATTGCGTCATCGGGTAATGCTGCAGCTGCTGTAGCTGGGTATTCTGCTAAAGCAGGGATTAAGAGTTTCGTTTTTGTGCCTGAAAGCACGCCCTTGGGGAAGGTATGTCAAGCTTTAACTTACGGAGCACGGATTATCAAAGTTAAAGGGAACTACAGTAATTCTTTTAAACTGGCTTTGGAAGCGACTAAGAAGTACAACTGGGTGAATCTCACTTCAACTTTCTTGAATCCATACACCCTCGAAGGAGACAAAACTGTAGCATATGAACTCTATTATCAGCTAAACGGGGAAGTGCCTGACTATGTCGTCGTTCCCATTGGGGCAGGTCCTTTATTACACGGCATTTTGAAGGGATACAGAGAGCTCGAGGCACTGGGCTTTATCAGCAAAACACCTGCTATGGTAGGGGTGCAAGCTGAGCGATGTTCCCCCATTGTTCAGGCATATGAATCAAACAGTCAGGCTGTGAAATCAAGTGAAATAGGCTCAACAATTGCATCCGGTATTGCAGACCCACTCATAGGTTATGAGCAAGATGGCACCTTGACTCTGAAAGCGATTTACGAAAGCAGGGGAATTGCAGTAAGTGTGAGTGAGGAAGAAATTGCAGATGCAGTGCATGAACTAGGTAGCAAAGAAGGATTATATGCGGAACCAACCGGTGCAACATGCTGGGCCGGGTACAAGAAGTTACTTAAGCAAAATAGAATCACCGGAGATGAGTCGGCTGTTCTTATGTTGACCGGTCATGGTCTCAAACAACCCCTTGCCGGCAGTGCCCAGGACGAAGGAATCCCTGTTGTGGTCCCTAATCTGTCTGCGCTTGAGGAACAGATCGATTTATGAGTAGGGGGAGAATAAGCATGCATTATCAAATATATTGCGAGAAATGCGGCATTGAATTAACTGACAAAATCTCCGCCGGCAAGAAATGTCCAGAATGTAACGGCTCCCTGAGGTTTAAGTATGATTACGACAAAATCAAGGGGCAGGTCATTAGGAAAGACTTACCGGGTATATGGAAGTATATCAACTTACTCCCGCTAAGCAAGGACGGTAATTACGTCACCTATTCTGAGGGAGATACTCCGTTGCTGCGCAGCAGTAATCTAGCTGAGAAACTAGGCTTACGGGGACTATTCATAAAAGATGAAACCCAGAATCCCACCGGAAGTTTTAAGGATAGAGCTGCCGCAGTATCCCTGACAAAGGCGGTGGAATTCAAGAAGGATCTGGTGGCCATCGGTTCAGGCGGTAACGCTGCTGCTTCTGCTGCCGCTTATGCCGCCAGGGCCAATTTGGATTGCTTTGTCTTTCTCCCCGCAACCACGCCAATGGAGAGGGTTGCCCAGTCCTTGATCTATGGAGCAAAGGTTATCAGGGTCAAAGGTTCCATTAATGATGCCATTAACCTGATATCCAAATATCAAGATGAATTTGACTGGTATGAGTTAACAACTGCCAAACCACTAAACCCCTATCAGGGAGAAGCAGTCAAGACCATAGCTTTTGAAATATGTGAACAAATGAAAGGCGTTGTGCCTGACTGGGTGATAACACCGGTAGGCGGTGGAGGGATATTATCACAGTGCTGGAAAGGGTTCAACGAATACAAACAGCTGGGGTTAATTGATTCTCTTCCGAAAATGGCAGGAGTCCAGCCTGCGGGTTGTGCCCCATTGATTAAGGCCTTTGATGACAAGTGCAAACCTGATCAGATCAAAGTATGGGAAGGGAAGCCGGAGAGTATTGCTGTGACTATTGCCGATGTCTTTCCCATTGACGGCGAGGCTGCACTTAGTGCAATCTATGAATCAGGCGGAGTTGCAGAGAAGACAACTGATGAGGAAATAATTGAGGCCATGAAACTAATGGCTCAGAATGAAGGCGTATTTGCGGAACCGGCTGGAGCAGCGCCTCTGGCGGCTGTGAAGAAACTCAGAGACAAGGGGATAATTGGTTCAGATGAGACAGTTGTAGTTGTGGCCACAGGACACGGTCTAAAGGACCTAAACGCTGTTGTGAGTAATGTAAAGCGTCCGCCTATCCTTGAGTCCGAGGAAGAGTTGCCGCTCATTGTAAAGAGATATCTTGGATAGAAGCAAGAAGTCTGATATCCCTCATGCAAGCAACACGCATGAGGGATATCTTTTGAAACTATGGAAGAGCGGGAGTCTCCGGTGAATACGTAGTCAGATTTTGAGGGTATATGGAGCATGGCTATGCATGGAAAAACTTACAACTTAGTGGGGCGTTGACGTTTGTATTGCGGCATCGCAGAGATGCCAGGAAGCACCTTCCGGATTAACATTGGTTTCAGTGAGTGAGAGCGCGGAAACGCGTGGGGGCACGTAAGAAACCTATCTGGAACCTATCTGCGGATGGTACATGAACCTTCTCAGACTATGATTTCTCTGCCCTTTCTGCCAGACTCATAAGAGCATCATTCCATTTCAACAGGGATCCTGTAATGATACAGACGATTCTTGTCTGATCTACGATAACAGTGTCCCTGACAGCCTTTATTACACCGGCCAAAGACGCTGATGATGCCAACTCTGCCAGTATCCCTCTGTGAGTCAAGAAAGTCGCAGCGCTCATAATCTCTTCCTCACTCACCGAGATACTCCATCCATCTACTTTCCTCAGAGCATCCAAAGCATGCTGTCCGGTTGAGGTCTCGTTAATTGATGTAGCCATAGATCCGGCAGTGTCAATGGGTCTTACCTCTTTGAGACCTTGTGCATAGGCCTGGACAAGCGGAGCTGCCAGATCCGCCTGGCAAGCGAGAATATGCGGAATCCGGGGGATCAGTCCTTGATCTCTTAGCTCACACAAGCCTTTAATCACGCCATACAACAGATCTCCGCCTCCGACGGGAATAGCAATTACGTCCGGTATACCTTCTTGCAAATCGCGGATAATCTCATAGGCTATGGTCTTGTAGCCTTCAGCGCCGAACTGTGTAGCTACTGGGAATGCCGTCATTCCGGTGGCAGGGAACCAACCCTTATCGACGTATGGCCTAATTGCTTCTGAGCTGTCTTCCCAGGAGCAAAAGTCAACTTCGGCACCCATCACTTTCAGAATATCGACAAGCGTCTGAGGCGTAGAATATGGGAGCATAACTGCTGATTCCAGCGCATTGGCATGGGCATATGCTACTGCTGCCATAGCAGCGTTCCCTGTAGACGCACATACGATTCCATGTGCGCCTAGGTTGCGGGCGACAGCACTGTTTACTGCTGAGAACCGATCCTTAAATGATCCGGTAGGATTCATAGTCTCATTCTTGATCATGATATGGATGTCACGGTGCAAATCCAATCCGTCAGAAGAAAGATCAATAAGGGGTGTGTTGCCTTCACCTAAAGACGGAGATGTAACAGGAATAGGGGGTAGAGCTTCAGCAAAGGTCTGAAGGCCTTCCCCGCGCGACCAAGGCCGGAAGACGACTTTAGATGGATAGGATAGTTCCCAGTAGCCGCCGCAAAATGAACATGTTGTACGTCCTTGAGCCAGGTCGGAGGTGGTTCTGCCACATCTTGCACATTTCAGTTCCACGGTTTCACCTCTTATTTATCATACATGTTACGTATCTATCTGATTACCCGTTGTACCCAAGTGATTTTGAGAGCCTGAGGCAGGCGTCTCTCACTAACACCCCGATTTCCTCAGCTCGCTGTCGCGACACTCTGACAGCCGGGCCGGTAACGCTAATAGCTCCGACTACACACCCGGTATGATTTCGGATTATCGCTGCAGCACACCGCATGCCTTCTTCATGTTCTTCATCATCTATTGCAAATCCCTGGATTCTCACTTTACGAAGGTGTTCCTTGAACATCAAGGGGTCAGTAATAGTGTTCAGAGTGAAATCGTGCAGGCCGTCCTTCTGCAAGATCGCATCTACTTTGGCTTCAGGTAGAGCAGCAAGAATAGCCTTTCCCAAAGCGGTGCAGTGAGCGGAGATTCGATAGCCGATTCTGGAGCGCATAATCAGAGTGTGTGGTGTATCGACTTTGTCTATATAAACGATTGACCCCTGATCAAGCATTGCAAGGTGTGCAGTCTCTTCTGTCTTTTGGACAAGCTCTTCCAAGAAAGGCCTGGCATAAATGCGGATATCGAGTTGGTCCAGTTTGGTCTTGGCCAGTTCCACTACGCGCATTCCCAGGAAATACTTGCCGGTAACATCATTTCTTGCGACATAGCCTCCGGATTCCATGGTAGCCAAGAGTCTTGATGCTGTGCTTTTGTGTACACCCAGCGCTTGTGCCACTTCCGTAACTCCGGCCTCATCCCCGCACGATTCGAGGTAGTCAAGGGCTTTTAGGGCTTGTGCTACAGAACGTATTTTGCTCCCGCTTTCTCTGTTGCGATGTTGTACTTGAGGCGAATCCCGCAAGAGATCAGTCTTACTTGCTGCGTCCATTATATTCTCTCCTCTCCTGCATCAATCGAGGCATTCCCATCGCGCTTCTAAAAAACTTCCCCACTATCCATTATACACAAAGTTGCATGGCCTGCAACTTTGTTTCCTGCAGGCTTCGGTTAGCAAGTGAAGGTAATTCGGTAGTTCACTGAGTCTCTTCTGCACCTGTGACGCAAGGTTGAAATGCTGTAATGTCTCAGAATAATTTGCGCTTGTCGGAAGGATTTCTGCGGTGCATGAAGAAGAATTACCACGACGACAACAGCGTTGCAGTCAACGCAACCAATAAGTGTGGCGGTTCTTCTCAACCTGAAGCAGTAATCAATGTTCATTACGTAGTTACTTCTAAGCGTATAACCGGCTGGGAATCTTGAAGTCTTCTGCAGTAAAGATTTGGTCATTAACAGACGATGTGATTTATCAGTGAACGTAGTAGCTAATGTAGCCTGTTGAGAGGAATCGCCATGTTTGATCTAGCATTGATTTTCATGAATACTCGCCGCGCATACCTGCCCTTGGGTGTGGAGAACCTTCAGTGACCATCTTAGAGATGATCTGTGTTGCAAATGTTCTCTTGCCTCAGTGGGTACTGGAGGACTGGAATTGAACTGCCGAAATCGGCGCTATCTGCTGGTGATAGCTCTGTCTCATATGATCCTTGATATGTACAGCGGGATGCTTCCAGCGTTGATACCTTACCTTCTGGACAAGTTCCTGTTATCCTACAGTGCTGCCGGAGCACTTCTGGCCTGGTCCAGCATGACATCTTCCCTGATTCAGCCGGTACTGGGGTTTGTGAGCGATATGACAGGGGGGGTAGGGCTCGTCATAGGCGGGTTGGCGCTTTCATCGCTAGCCATTGCTTCTACCGGATATATAACATCATACCCGCTCCTCGCTGCTGCCGCTATCATGGCGGGGCTTGGAAATGCAGTATACCATCCACAGTCTGCAAGTATAATGGCGAGACTATCAACGGAACAAAGGAGTTCTGCTATGGGTCTATACGGGGTTGCCGGAAGCATCGGTTTTGCCCTTGGACCTTCCGTATTAGCTATGGCATTGGCTATCGGCAACTCTTCAATGTTTTGGGTTGTGGCTTTACCCGGGATACTTATGGGCCTAACGATGAAGGTTATGGGCCAGGCCTCACAAGTCTTTGATAAGCCATGCGCCGCACCGGCAAGTTCATCTGTTGAGACACAGGAGATAGACGGGAATGGACATCCAAACGGAAGGAATATGTGGGTGGCTGAGATTCTGCTCCTTGGCATAGTCATGCTGCGTTCCTTCATACAGTACGGTGTTGTTACCTTCTTGCCTCAATACATAACGCAGATCCTGGGAGGATCAAGCAATACCTCGCCAAGGCTTCAGTCGCTCTTCCTTGCTGCATGTGCCATTGGGACCTTCGCTGGGGGGGTTGCATCAGACAGGTTCGGTAGACGGTCACTTTTCATCGCGAGCCTAATATGTCTCATACCTGTACACTGGGCTTTGTGCAACACAAGGACTGTCTCGCTCTTTGCGATGTTGCTTGCGCTTGAAGGGTTTGTCCTTATGTCCACCTTCTCAGGTGGCCTACTAATGAGTCAAGACTTTCTTCCACGCCTTACAGGATTAGCCTCCGGCCTCCATATCGGGATCTCTACAACCATGGGAGGCGTAGGCGCAACAATTACGGGCTTGGTAGCAGATACAAGAGGACTTGCTTTCGCTTTTGCTTCACTCGTCTTGTGTCCCATAATCGGGTTGTGTTTAACGCCTTTATTGCCCCGTGATAAGAGACCGAGGATTACGCATGCTCCGGGCGCAATTCCAGAATGAACAGACCCTCAGGTAAGCCAAGACCTAATCTCTGCTTCAGTCGGAACTCTGCCTTCACACTTCTTGTCCCCGTCCAGGAATACTGCAGGAGTCAACATGACACCTCGGTCTGCGATCTCATTGAGGTCTGTGACATGGATGATGTCTACTTTGAGACCAAGTTGACTTGCCACTGCTCTAATGGAATCAGCTAACTTATGGCATCTTGGGCATCCTCTACCTAAGACTTCAACTTTCATTACAACAATCTCCTTTCCTTTCCCAACAGGCCTTAATGGGCTTGCTTAACTCTACTAATAGAACCTGTCCTAATAGAATGTATCCTTTTGCAACCGGCATCCTCTCAGGCCCGGGCACCTGAGCTTACCCAACCAGCGCTCCGAAGAGCATGCCACTTATGGTCGCCATTACAACTACGAGCAAAATGTACGTCACCGTTTTCTTTGGCCCGAGCACGCTGTTGATCACAAGCATACTGGGGAGACTCAAAGCCGGGCCGGCAAGAAGTAAAGCAAGGGCAGGCCCTTGACCCATTCCTGCGCCCATCAGTCCCTGTATGATCGGAATCTCTGTCAGGGTGGCAAAATACATGAAAGCACCTATGACAGAGGCAGCCAAATTCGCCGGGAGAGAGTTGCCTCCTACCAGCGACGCGATGTATTGGGATGGAATGATGCCTGCGCCTGTCCCGGGACGGCCCATCAGAAGTCCGGCAACTGCAACTCCTCCAAAGAGAAGAGGGAGGGTGCGCTTTGCGAATTCCCAGGTTGAGTCCTTCCACGCCACAATTTCATCCTGTGAGAACCACGTTTTCGTCATGTATGCGAGTGTGATTAGAAGGGCAGCGACGATATACCACTTTGCTTTGAAGATGTCAGACCAGAAGCCAATTTCCTCGGAAGGGTTTCCCCAGGCTGCGAACACTAGAATTCCTGCGAGGGCTGCGAAGTATGCTGTTGTCTGAGACAAAGAGCGTATATCTTCCTCTTCGAAGGCTTCGGTTGCGGTGAGGCTCTTCTGTCTTGTGTCTTCTTCTTCTCTGTACAAAAATGCCATGATAAGGCCGATGATCACTGAAAATGCCACAGCGCCGACCGCCCTTGCGAGTCCCATCTGCCATCCTAGAACACGGGCTGTCAGAGTAATTGCTAAGATGTTTATAGCGGGCCCTGAATATAGAAAGGCTGAGGCAGGGCCAAGTCCTGCGCCTCGTTTGTAGATACCCATAAAGAGAGGGAGTACAGTGCATGAGCATACTGCCAAAATAGCGCCTGATACTGAGGCTACGGCATATGCGAGCCATCGCTTGGCTTTCGGCCCCAGATATTTCATAACTGACTGTCTGGATATGAAATTCTCCATAGCTCCTGCAATGAAGAACGCCGGAATGAGGCAAAACAAAACATGTTCTCTGGCGTACTCTTGTAGCATGTGAAAGCTTTCCAGTATTGCAGCTTGTACTTGCGGGTTCCCCAACGGAGCGAAGTATATCAAGAGGAATATGCTGGCTATGCCTGCGAATATCTTCAATTCTTTCACATAATTGCACCTCGATTCATAGGATGCATCCGGCACCTGTCCCGTCATGGTCGCAAGTTGCTTCCAGGCACTTCATGAATTGCCTGACGCACGGCATTGCCAGGCTGTAGACTACGTTAAGCCCTTCTTTTCTGGAATCGACAATTCCGGATGCTTTCAATACTCCAAGATGCCTTGAGATAGTAGACTGATCAAAGCCTAACCTTTCCACTAGCTCTGTAACGTGTTTTTCACCTTCATCAGCCAATATCGCGATTATCCTGGCACGGGTCTCATGGCCTAAAGCTTTAAAAACCTGAACTTGCCTTGGGACACTATCTCTTAGCAAAGACATCACCTCTATGTCTATATTGCCATATAAGCATATATAGTGTCAAACCTTTTTTGCAGGCTTCTTCAAGGTAGGAGCATTTGAGGCAGTTAGGTTCCTGTGGGGTCAGTTAGGCGCATATCTGCCCCTGGACCAACTTGGTTGT
Organism: Bacillota bacterium; assembly: GCA_012841305.1. Lineage (GTDB taxonomy): Bacteria > Bacillota > SHA-98 > UBA4971 > UBA4971 > UBA4971. The sequence continues at coordinate 18,700 of DUVA01000157.1, forward strand.
CTCGGAAGGATCCATGCAATCATATCATTTGTCTTATTTGCCTGAGTCTTCAAAAAGCGCCTTCGCCTCCTTGAGGTGATGAGTAATAGGCAAGTGTTGAGGGCATAAGTCTTCGCACTTCTTGCACTCGATGCAGGCTGCAGGATCAGCATTCACTTTCTTCAGATAAGCATAGTTTTCTCTGGAAGACTCCTCTGAGCCAAATGCGAAAAAGTCATTATAGACTGAGAAGACATCAGGAATAGCCACATTGTTAGGGCAGGGGACGCAGTAATTACATTCAGTGCACGGTATCTTTATGCGATCTTTGTATATTGATTTTGCCTCACCAATCAGACCGAGGTCTTCACCGGTTAAGGAACCAGGATGGGCGTTACCGGCTATGCGTACGTTCTCAATTACTTGATCCATAGAATTCATTCCGCTGAGGACGCAAGAGACCTCAGGATGGTTCCATACCCACCTGAGTCCCCATTCAGCAGGGCTTCGTTTGATTTTTGCTTTGTCCCACACAGCCTGGACGTCATGAGGCACGTTCTGCGCAAGTTTCCCACCGCGGAGAGGCTCCATGACTACGACGCCGAGACCTTTTGAAGCCGCATACTTCATACCGGCAAGGCCTGCCTGGTAGTAATCATCTACATAGTTTAGGTGAATCAGCGTAAGCGTCCATTCATATGCATCGACTATCTCGCGGAACACGTCAAAATTGTCATGGAATGAAAACCCCAGATGCCTGATGAGACCGCGCTTGCAGGCCTTTTCCATAGAGTCTAGGACCTTCAGCTTCTTCGCTTTATCCCATAGATTCTCATTCAGGGAGTGCAGAAGATAGAAGTCTACGTGGTCAGTGGCAAGTTTGTCCATTTGTTCAGATAAGTACTTATCGAAATCGTCAGGAGACTCCAAGAGCCAGACAGGGCACTTAGTGGCAAGGAAGACTTTCTCGCGGTATCCGTCTGCCAAAGCCTTACCTACAGCATTCTCTCCTTGGCGACTATGATAGTTATAAGCAGTGTCTATATAGTTTACACCATTGTCGATAGCATATCGTATTATACGGGAAGCTTCGTCTGTATTGACTCCGGAGTTGCCACATTCGGATACAGGCAGTCTCATACATCCAAATCCCAAGGCCGAAACGCTGAGGCCTGAATTGCCTAGCTTTCGATATTGCATAGCGATCCCTCCATCTCTAGGACTTGACCGGGACAGGGACAGCGTAAGGGCCGTCCTTTAGGAACGCGACAGACGGTTCGACTCCTGCCTCTTTGTACTCTCTCATTGCCTTTGCCACAGCAAGTTCCACCATGTCTTTTGCGTCATCAAGATTCCGTGAATAACGGCGACTCGCCGGTAGGAGCGTGTTTCCGTCAATGCCCGGCAGAATTTGCGCGTCTTTTTGTGAAATGTGCGGCGCACAGAACGTGAAGTTCTCCATGGGGATTCTGGAGAATACTTTTGACCACATCTGAACCTGCCATTGCTCAGGAATGAAGTTCCAGTCTTTGCTTGTTATCAGGCGCATGTAATCCTTTGCGCCGTTTAGTGTCAGTAGGTGAATAAGAGTGCGATAGTAAGCGCTTCCTACAGGATCTTTGTCTACGGTATTGGCAGCCATTATCAACCTCGCCCCGGGCTTAATGGTAGGTATGGATACCACCCCGGCCTTACCTGCTTGGTAGTGATTGATTCCGACAAATCCGGCATGGGTTACAACAATGTCGTATGTCTCACGCAATGGTATAGTCACATATTCCTGTATTCGCTCTACAGCTTTCTTATGCGCATCTTCGAGATCCCCTGCGTAGACTCCTGTAAGCCGGAATTCGTCATCTAGAGTCACATTGACAATGAAATCCACCCCGGCCATCTTTGCGACCTCAAGGGATTCCTCATGACAAGGATTTCCCTCTAAGACCAGGTCAGCAGAGTTAGGCGACGACAGAAACTCCGGCCCGTGGAATATGTGGGTGCTATCCTCTCCTATGAGGCCGGGGCAAACCGCCTTTCTGCCTCCTGAGGCACCTGCCATGAAATGGCTTTCAACAAGGCCGGTAAGGATCTTCACGTCAGACTCAACATATAGCTTGTTTATGAATACCTTCGTTCCCCGTGAGGTGACGCCTAGAAACCGGAGATTAGATTCATCCCTGCAATCATGGCACACAACCCTTATTCGCTTGTCAAATATGGAAGGGTCGAGCATGGCCGCGAGCTCATCTTCTGAAAGCTCTCTATGCGTGCCTGTAGCGACAATAATTGTGATGAACTCAGGTCTTACTCCAAGTTCGATAAGCTCATCGATTATTGGAGCGAGGATTCCGGAATCCCCGGTATACGGTACAGGCCTCGTGTTATCAGATATCACTATTGCAACTGTCAATTCTCGGACGGATTTCCCTTTGCCATCGATGATCTGGGCAAGTCCGGGTGATCCGATAGGGTTATGTATGCCTTCAAGAACTGCGTCCTTAGGTTTAGCAATCGGTGTAGGTTTCGACATCTCAAGGCAGTGAGTCCCGTTAGGTAACTGAATTTCAATGGCATTGTCTCCGAATCCTATGGTGAATCTCGGCATATCCAAACACCTCATGTTGCTTTGATGATTACAGGAAAATACAACACCATTATACTACATCATGTCATCTCAGGCATATCCTACAGTTTCGTAGCGTACAAGTTTCTAAGTATGAGTTCATTTGCAGTATTCATGCTAATTCACCGCATGTTACGCTCCATAGCTTGCGGAATTCCTGGCTTGGGGAGCCGTCCCCGAGTGCAACACCTGCCTCGGAAAACGTACATACCTTGCAGGGCCACCCCGCACGGTACGAACACTTTCTGGAACCGGCGATCACTTATGGCGATCTACTTAGTTTACAAGTTTGCAGCTTACGGTTGCGGAAACACAAACACGAAGGGCAGAAACCGTAGGCGAGACTGAATAATCCCGCCTAAACTGAATAATCCCGCCTAACATGAAGCGGGATTACTCTTAGTTTGCATCCTGGAGTTATAGACTTGAAATTACGGGATTGTCACCTTTTTGGTTCTTCTATCGCCTTCAATGCCGTGGACAATTATGTCCATGAGTTCCTCGACACTGGTCTCTTCCTTGCGGAAGTCTCCCACTTTTCTTCCGTGTTCCAGCACTATGATCTTATCAGCTACGGGATACACGTGGTATAGGTTATGAGTTATGAAGATAACAGAGAGACCCCTGTTTCTTGCTTCATTAATGTAGCTTAGGACTTTGTTTGTTTCATGCACTGATAAGGCGGACGTGGGTTCATCAAGGATGAGGATCTTCCCCCCGAAGTGCATCGTCCTGCCGATTGCGATTGCTTGACGTTCTCCGCCTGAGAGGGTGGAAACCTCCTGGTGAGCTGATCTCACAGTGATCCCGATATCTCGAAGCATTTCTTCTGTTGCTTGGAGCATTTTACCTGTATCAAGCAGGTTGAAGAGGCCTATCCTCCTTTGCGGTTCTGCGCCAAGAAAGAAATTCCTGGCAATGCTCATAGTCTCGACAAGGGCCAAATCTTGGTATACAGTTTCTATCCCTAATCTTCGGGCATCTCTCGGCGAATCCATCTCGACCCTTTGCCCTTCAAAGCGCAGCTCACCGGAGTCAGGCCGATAAACCCCTGACAGGATCTTGATAAGTGTGGATTTCCCTGCGCCGTTATCACCTACCAGGCCGACGACTTCTCCACGTTCAAGGGTGATATCGACATCTTCTAAGGCAGCTACACGGCCGAACCATTTACACAGTTTAATCCCCTGCATGACCGGCATATCGCTTGGAGCGGAAGTAGTCACTTTTTCCATGAGATCACCTCCCCAAGCTTAACGTTAAGGGCAACTGCGGCTACAACGATGAATCCGACAAAAGACATATACCAGTATGCAGGCGCGCCTATCATAACCAGCCCTATTCTGATAGAGGCCATAGTGATCGCTCCGAGCATGGTTCCGAGTATGCTTCCTACTCCTCCGGTCAATGCGTTCCCGCCGATAACTGAGGCTGCAATCGCTTCAAGCGCAAGTTCCTGTCCCCATACAGGTGACATGGAACCCATTCTCCCTAATTGAAAACATCCGCCCATGCCTGCTAAAAGACCGATGAGAGTGAAGTTTATTAGCTTAACCTTGACGTCAGGCACTCCCAAGGCTCGGGCAGCTCCGCGCTTGCCTCCTGTTGCGAATACCCAGTTGCCGTAAGGAGTCTTCTGAAGGACTATCCAGAAGATGACCCCGATAATAAGCCACCATACGGCGGAGATGTGGACCGTGGCTACAACTCTGCCGCCTCCTAACCATCTAAGCAGCGGAACATCCTCGAAAATACTAATGGGCCACCCTTGAGTCAGGTAAAGCGCGACCCCTCTCCAAAACATCATTGCGCCTAGAGTCGTAATAAACGACGGAATCCCTATAGATAAGGTGATCAGTCCATTAAGGGCGCCTATACCGGCTGAGCAGGATATTGCTACGATGAAAGCGAGGAGCGGGTTCCAGTTCTGCTTTGTGATGAGCATAGCTAAGATCATACCGCCAAAAGCGAAGTTTGATCCCACAGATAAATCCATCTCTCCTGAAATCATGAGGAAGCTGGCTCCGACAGCAACAACTCCGAGTTCTGCGGCAATTGTCACTATGTCTCCCAGTGTGCCCGAGCTTAAGAAATGCTTCTGCAAAGAGAAGAAGACGGTAAATACGATTATTAAAGCGCAAGCCACGCCAATCTCACGATGATGCAACAGAGACTTCCAGAATGAATGCTTCTGTAATGTGTCCACATCAGGTTCCGGTGTGATGCGGGATCCTAACACCGGTGAGGGCCCTTGCCCATCCATTATGTTCCCTCCTTTATGGCAGTCCGGGACGTGGGTGGGGGTGTCCCCACCCACGTACAGAGTATTGGTTACCGGGGTTTATCTATAACCCTGCTGCACAAGGATTTCGACAATCTCTGCAGTCTCCTGGGTAATGAAGCCCCGTCCGGTGTCGTAGTCAGCCGGGTCTAGTTTGAACTTTGCGTTCAGGTATAACTCGACAACAGCCATGAATCCCTGCAGGTACTGCTGCTGATCCACGGTTCCTTCACAGATTCCGTCTTTGATTGCCTGAATTGTATTGGGCTCAAGATCAAAGGAAGCGAACAGGATCTTGCCCTTAAGCCCGTCGTCTCTAATCATCTTGATGGCTGGGATTGCGCCCAGAGGCCCTACTGTGAAGATCGCCACTGTGTCAGGATTTGCCTTCAGATAGCTTCTTAGGATACCAATGGCCTGAGTGGCGTCTTGTGTGATGTCCAGTTTATCTACTTTACCTCCGAGTTCGTCTGTGAGAACCTCGGTAATTCCCTTGGCTCTTGCCTCAAGGCCTACGTGTCCTGCCTGGTGGATTGCTACGACTGCCTTAGCACCTTTCTTGAGTTTCGGCATAAGCTTGTAGGCCACCATTTTGCCTGCTTCATATTCATTCATGCCGATATATGCCATATAAGGTATGGTTCCCCTGTACTCGTCAGGTTCCTGGCAGTTAATCGCAACTACAGGGATGCCCCTGCCTCTGGCTTCCTTAATAGGCGCCACCCATGCCCTGGCGTCACTTATGGATGTAGCGATACCGTCAGCTTTGGCTTCCATGGCTGCGTTGAACATATTGACCTGCTCCGGGACGTTGTACCCGGCAGGCCCCTGGAAGATGGCCTTTACGCCAAGGGCTTTTCCTGCATCCTGAACTCCCCTCTGAACCACGGCCCAGAACGGATCGCCAGGGCCTGTATGAGCAATCACGTAGAAGGTCATTTCATCAGCAGCCGATACAGATGTGGAAATTCCTCCCAACATCAATGTAAGAGACAACACAAGCAGCAAACCGATAAATCGTTTCATTAGCAAGCCCTCCTTAATTACCGGGTTAGTGTGATTTACCCGAGGAATGTTCCTCAATTCACTAAGTACTCTCTGGCAACGCTAAACTGACACCGCCCCCTTTCCAAAGGGAATCACGACATACGCCGTTAGGTGTATTAATGTGGAGAGCGTGCAGGAATTGCCGAGTTCGAGCAGGTCCATTGTCACGTTGGATGAGCCTATAACTGACGTCAGGTTATCTTCGATGTTTACCGGTGTGTTAGACGGGTTGTTTCCAGAGCTTTTGCAAGGTTTGTATAAAGCTTGAGTGTAGCTGACTTAGCTGAGTATGAGTTCATTAGTTTTCGCTCGTTTTCCGAGGTCTTGGGTGGCCCTGCACGGTACGTACACTTTCTGGAACCGGCGATTACTTATGGTGATCTACTTAGTTCCTATAGTTATTCGGCAACTTGTCCGTCTATAACCTTTGGCAAAACGTGAATGCTACGGGTCTTAAGTTCGATTCCCACTTCGCTCCCGCGCATAAACATATCCCTCTCCTGGGGATTAGGAATCTCTGCCGTAATACTGGTCCCCAGCAGGTCTACTTCATATGATACTTGAGATCCGAAGTATGCTGCGTGAATGATTCTACCCGGAAATGTCCCTTTTCCAGGCGGTACAATGTCCACTGCCTCGGAACGCACCACAAGTTCAACTTCATCTCCGGTAGTAACATCAGATACCCTCTCAAACGGAAGTACCGCATCCATTACCTTTACATGCATCAGGTTTCCGTCAAGGGTCATAACTGTACCATCAAGAAATGTAGTCTTCTTTCCCATGAAGTCAGCGACGAATCGATTTGCCGGCCTGGCATATACATCTTGAGGTGTCCCAATCTGCTCAATTCGACCATGGTTCATCACTGCAATCCGATCTGAGAGACTCATCGCTTCTTCCTGGTCATGGGTTACGTACATACTAGTCATATTCAAGGCTTGCTGGATCTTCCTGATTTCAATCCGCATCTGCGCTCTGAGTCTGGCATCGAGATTCGAGAGGGGTTCATCCAGGAGAAGAACCTTAGGCTCAACAACAAGTGCCCTCGCCAAAGCTACTCTTTGCTGTTGGCCTCCGGAGAGTGAGCCAGGTTGCCTCTCTTCCATGCCTTCAAGACCCACCAGGCTAAGGGCATGACGCGCTTTTGCGGTAATCGAGCCGATATCCATTTTTCTCATGCGAAGTCCATACGCCACGTTTTCGAATACAGTAAGGTGGGGAAACAAGGCATAACTCTGAAAAACCATGGCAGTATCACGCCTGTGCGGCGGGACATCGTTTATTACCTTACCGTCTAATAAGATCCTGCCTGCAGTAGGTGTCTCGAACCCGCCTACCATCCGAAGAGTCGTTGTCTTGCCGCATCCTGACGGGCCCAGCAGTGTGAGGAGTTCGCCTTGGATGAGCCGGAGTGAGATTCCGTCTACTGCTACAATAGGGTCTCTGTCAGTATCTCTATGTCCGAAGATTTTCACAACGTCTATTAGCTCTACGCTGTACCAATCCATGGCTCTGTCCCCCCTGAAATAACCGATTCTTTCGGAGCTCTATGTGGTCCGCGTTTCCAGGGCTGATACACAAGGAGATTGATAATTCCTATTGCGCTCAGCACCATGGCTATGATGACAACACAGAAAGCAGCTGCCTGAGCAAGGTCGGAGTTCTCAACTGAGCCCAGCACGGCAACGGTTATGAGCTTCCACCGGCCTGACACCACAAACACAATTGCGCTGATGGCTGTCACGCACCTGACGAAGCTGAAAACCAATCCGGAGAAGAAAGCAGGTGCAATCAGCGGCAATGTAATCTTTCTGAAGGTAGTACCGCTGTCTGCTCCAAGGTCACACGAAGCCTCTTCAATGGATGGGTCTATTTGCTGAAGTGCAGCTATACCCGATTGAATTCCGGTAGGCATATTCCTGAAAACAAATAGGATTATTATAATGGCTGCAGTGCCTGTAAGCAGTATCGGTGGTTGGTTGAAGGCAAGGATATATCCTATTCCCACAACTGTGCCGGGGACTGCAAAAGAAAGCATAGAGGTGAGCTCCAAAGCTTGTCTCCCGAAGAACTCTTTCCTCACAACAATGAATGCGATTATCATAGCCAGAATTCCGGTTATAGGTGTGGCTACAGTGGACAGGAACAAAGTGTCCTTAATGTATTCCCCAGCCACCTGGAAAACGTGGTGATAATTAGCCAATGTGAAATCGTAATTGACGCCCCAGAGGGTCATGAACGAACCGACAAAAGCAGTCCCGTAGAAAAGGAGTATTACACCGGTGAGAATCAAGCAAATCACGAATGCTGCAGTTCTCACCCAGGGTTCATTCCTGCCAACTCGTTGCCCTGAAGGCTTGCCTGTGACGGTTACGTATGATTTCCTACTTACCCAGTACTTCTGGACAAAGAATGCTATGAGTGACGGGACCAGCAAAATAACTGCGAGCGCTGCTCCACCTGAGAGGTCGTAAAGCCCGGTTATCCGTAAATACGCTTGGACTGCCAGGACCTGGTAATCGCCTGACAGGACTATGGGGTTCCCGAAATCCGCGAGGGATTCAATAAAGATCAAAAGCAATGCAGAAGCAATCCCCGGGATGGCAAGAGGTAATGTAACCGTCCGAAACACTTGCCACCAAGACGCGCCGAGATCACGGGCAGCATCCTCGATTGAAGGATCGATCGCCTGCAACACGCCGGATAAAACCAGGTACGCCGTTGGGAAGTAGGCTAAAGTCTCGACCAGCGCAAGGCCTCTCAGGCCGTATATTCTAAAGTTGACCATTCCGCGTAAGAGTTGTTTGGTAATAAGGCCGTTGTTACCGAAGAGCATTATCGTTGCAAGGGACATGATAAAAGGCGGCGATATCATGGGGAACATGGCTACTACTTTGAAAAAACCGCTAAATGGTAGGCTTACTCTCGTAGTACAATAGGCGAATATAAATCCTATGACCGTGCCGACGACAGCAACGATGGCTCCCAAACGAACACTGTTTGCAAGAGGACGACGGTTATAGCTTTTTGCCAACAACCCGCGGTACACTCCGAGGCCAATGCTTCCATCACTTTGCATGAGGCTGGTCTTAAGAACTGAATATAACGGGTAGATGACGAACAACAAAAGCGATATTGCGATTGCGACGATGACTAACATTACAAGGGGTTCTTGCATAACCGTGGACCCTTGCCGTCTACGTAAAGGACGTTTGAGTTCTGCTTCAAAGCGCGCCAAAAACCTCACCATCCCGCATCCTTTGTCGGAGGAGTTCGAGGAAGATGCACATGTTTCCTCGTCTTCCTCCGACAAAGGTATTGCCTATGTCAATCCTATGTGCTTTACTTGTTCGTCAATTCTCTCCACTTCTCATTCAGCCGGGCTTGATTCTCTCCGGCCCAGACATCGTCGTACGCAATTAGATTGACCTGCTCTCTGGTAACCGCTCCTTCCGCAACTTTAGCCTTAGGATTCAACGGTATACGGAACCACTCCT
>DUVA01000158.1 GCA_012841305.1 Bacillota bacterium
AGTAAGCGCCTGTTCAACATCTTTGCATCCTGACGAGGCACAACCCGCCCCGCCGCAAACTAGAACATGTGTCCTGTAGGAACCCATGCTACCAAGCCTCCTTATCCTGGAACAACCACACAAATTTAGACCGACGTTCAAAACAAGCTGGTAACGTCATAACATCACTCATACTTATCAAGTACTTCCTTCACCCGATCCGGCTTGACCCTTGCATAAATATCCTCGTTCACTCTGACCACGGGTCCAAGACCGCAAGCTCCCATACACCTGACAATCTCTACCGAGAACCTCCCGTCATCGGTGGTGTCTTCGCCTTTGATCCCTAAGTTTTCTTCAAGCTTCTCCATGATGGCATCCACGCCTTTGACATAACATGCCGTTCCCTTACAAACACTGATAACGTTCCTACCCTTAGGCTTCAGCGAAAACAACGCGTAAAACGTTACAACGCTGTAAACCTCGCTGAGAGGAATATCCAACCCCTCAGCAATCATAGCCTGGATTTCCCTGGGAAGATAACCTACCACTTGCTGAGCTTCATGCAGAGTTTGAATCAGGACACCTGGTTTCCCCTTGTAGTGGTTGATTATCTCCCTGACTTTCTCTCTTTGTTCATCAGTAATTTCGCCAATGCACGTACACGTCTCACAGGCCATACCTATTCCTCCTTACCGATCCAGAGCTGCGCGCGGGCACTGCCATAGCTACCGAAACCGGAACTACACTTTATTGTAGTGCAAGGATCGTGCCAGTCCACACCGGATAACGCGTATTCCCGCCAAAGCCTTGTGAAAGACGTCACAAAGTCAATCAGCGGACCGGTAATCAACGACAAAATTCGCCCCAGATAATGCACTGGTGCATTCTTTGCAGGGATTTTGACGCTATTTGCTTTGTATTGCTGCTCCTTGGTGAGTCTATTTGCTTTGCGGATTTCGATTGGGAATTGCTCTAAACCGTTGCTAGCTTGGGAACGGTGTTTTCTTCATTTCCTTGGTTCCTCAAAGATTGGGAGAAGCCCGGGAAAACAGGGGAAAATGCAAACAGGCATCACACAATGCATGCGTGCATTAATTTGCATACTTCTTTAGCTTCCTTACGACAGTGGACTGGTTTACCCCGAGGGCTTCAGCTATTTCGTAGGTGGTTTCATGCTCTTCTTGCGCATGCTTGATTAGTTGTCTTTCAACCTCTTCCACAGCCTCACGGAGTGGTATTACTCCTTCCACTATCACCTTGGAATTACAACTGACATCTCGTTCCTTAATATACTGAGGCAAATCCTCTACACCGATTTCGTCTCCTTCCACTGTAACCACAAGCCGTTCTATGAGATTCTCCAGTTCCCTGACGTTACCGGGCCATGAGTACTGGGTCAATACTTCTCTCGTCTCCCGGGAAATCGTTTTATTGTACCGGTGAGTGTTGTTATGTTTCGCTAAGAAGTGATAAATAAGGGGAATGATATCATCCCGTCTGCTGCGTAAGGGTGGGATGACTATTGGAACTACGTTCAATCTGTAGAAGAGATCAGCACGAAACTCGCCTCTTTCCACCATTTTTGCCAAGTCTCTGTTGGTGGCCGCAATTATCCTAATATCCACCTCAATAGGCTGAATTCCACCGACCCGCGTAAGACGGCGTTCCTGAATAACTTGAAGGAGTTTCACTTGAAGATCAAGAGGGAGATCAGATATCTCATCAAGAAAAAGTGTGCCGGAAGAGGCAGTCTCTATCATCCCAGGTTTACCTTGGCGCTTTGCACCGGTAAACGCACCGGCTTCGTACCCGAACAACTCGGATTCGAGAAGATTCGGAGGGATGGCTCCGCAATTTATGGTAACAAACGGCCCCCCCCTGCGAAGACTTGCATTGTGAACAAACCGCGCGACTACTTCTTTCCCTACACCTGATTCACCCAGAATCATAACAGTGGAAGTTACTTGAGCTACCTTGGTAGCCACCTGCAACACTTTTCCCATTTCTATGCTGTATGCAATGATAGGATTTTGCATAGAATCATGGGACTTCTTAGTCTCCCTGGATTCCCAAGACAAGAGAAGCCTGGCAGCTTCGGTAATACGATCTCCATCAACACCGGGAAGAGCTTCGGCAAAGGCCTGATCAAGAGATTCTGAAACCTGCCCGCCTGAGGCCAATACCCATAGAACTGCCTTAAGATCGTCTGTGAGCCTGAACGCGACTTCAGGACACGCCTTGAAGCATTTGCCGCATCCATCACACCTTTGCGGATCTACGACAATTCTATCTCTCACAGAAGATATGGCGTCAACAGGGCACTTAGG
>DUVA01000159.1 GCA_012841305.1 Bacillota bacterium
GCTTTGCAATTGGCTTTCCTGCGACTTCCTTAAGATCGAGAGTCATGTCAATGGGCGAAGCCTGGGATATGAAGCTGCCGACTCCGAAAGAATACGCCCCTGCCTGGGACAGGGCCTGGATCTTCTCTGGATACAGTCCGCCTGACACGAAGATCTTCACATGTCCGTATCCTGCCTGGTCAAGCCTTGCTCTCACCTCAGTCACCAGATCCGGAGTCACTCCGCCTCGCTCTCCGGGAGTATCCAACCTGATTCCTGTCAATTTCTCTCCAAGGGCTTCGGCTACTCTAAGGGCTTCTTCAGCCTCATCCCTAAACGTATCTACCAGTATGATCCTGGGGGCATCATCAGGCATGAATTCATCATAAGCCTCTGCAACCTTCACGCTGTCCCCTACTATGAGAAATGCGGCATGCGGGACAGTGCCTGAAGGTTCCCTGCCAAGCAACTTTGCAGCGAGAATGCAACTTGCCCCGTCAACCCCGCCGATAACGGCGGCACGCTCCATGACCGGGGCTACAGCAGGATGGACATGTCTTGCTCCGAAACAGATGACTGTCTTATCTCCAGCTGCCTCTTTGGCAGTTCGTGCAGCAGTTGCCCATCCACTGGAACTTGCCAGAAAACCAAGGATCGTGGTCTCAAACATCCCGAACTCATCATATGGGCCTTCAATTCGCATCAAGGTTTCTTTCGAAGCGAACTCCTCGCCTTCAGGGACTGCCCATATCCTGACCTGCTTGTCCTTAAGAAGGTGCAAGACCTCGCCTACACCTGCCAAGACCCCGGTCTTTCGCGAAAAGACCTCAGCAACCACAGGTGTCTTTCCAAGTCCCAGCCTATCTAAAATTTCTCGTGTCCTGACGAAGTATATGTCTGTAGTAAGACCGCGGCGAATCTCGTCGTGCTCAGCTGAATAGAACCTTGTCTTCGCATCTGCAGTGACTGCCTTGGCATCAGCAAGACTCCGGATCTCATCAGAAATCGGGCAAGATGCGCGCTCGTCCCCTGTCATGGAAAACGCCCCTTTCAAACTTGAAACTTGCCACATGCAATTTCATGGAATTTCGCTCCAGATCAAGGATGATTATACCACAACAAGACAAGGACTTGCACCATCTGCCATTATGCCCATTGAGCAATTACGCAATTACACCGACTGCGCATCCTGAGGACAGAAGATGTCACTCCTCGAAGCCTGAGATCATTCCTCCCATCGTCCTCTGTACACTTCATGGTATTTCCTATAAAGGTGAAGCACTTTCTTTACGTATTCTCTGGTTTCAAGGAACGGAATACTGTTAACGTCCCCCTCGCCTCCGCTCCATCGCCGTTCCTCAATCCACTTGCTGACATTGCCACGCCCGGCATTATAGGCAGCAAGAGTACGAACCGGGTCTCCTCCATACTCCCGCAACAGAAACGCCAAGTACCACGTGCCGACATTGAGGTTAGTGATTGGATCGTACAGCATTTCAGGGTCAAACTCCTCTATCCCCAGCTCTCCTGCGATCCAGTTGCCGGTGTCAGGCATGACTTGCATCAATCCTCTGGCCCCCTTAGCGGACAAGGCCTGAGGACGGAATCTGCTCTCCACGCGAATCACCGCAGTGATAAGAAACGGGTCTACGTCATGTTCAAGCGAGTATTGGGTGATTACGTCCTTATAATGGATTGGATACACTCGCCTCAAATACCACCTGGAATGGAATATGAGGTATACGATAAGCAAGATACCCAGAAATGCCAGTATCTGTCTGGCCACACGCTTAAGATTCACCACAAACACACAACCACCGCCCTCTTTCTTGGGGCTGCTTCTTCTGCTCTAATACCCTTATACAATATGAGCTTATCCTATTCATCATCTGGGAAGATACTGTCCGCTGTCTGGCTCGATACATCAATGCCGAGGAGACGTAGGCCATCTATGAGCTTGCTTCGCAAGGCTTGAGGCGTGCCTGAGTTATCTATGATAAGGTCTGCACGACGCCTGGCGATTTCATCAAGA
>DUVA01000160.1 GCA_012841305.1 Bacillota bacterium
TATTGCTTAGAAAAAGGTTTCCTGGACAATACAAGAAGCGCTCTCTCTGAATGGGACAGCCGTCGCTACCAACGTCTTGACGAGGGGAAAGCGGCTGATGATAAGGTGCGGTGGATGATGCAGGCAGAGTTTTCAGGGAGAGGGCTGTCCAAGAACACACAATGGGGTCTTGCCCACCTCCTTTGGATGCCACAAGGCGCAGACCGCTTCAGCAGCCTGTCTCTTGCTGAACCAGGCATACAGGATTACTTCCGCCAAGCAATGGGAGCTACGATCTTCAGCAAGAAAGATGACAAGCTACTCGATTTTATCAGCAAGAGGTACGCGGATATCTTTACTCCTAAGACAGGAGGCTTTAGGGCAAGTTCAGAAGTGAATCTTGCGGAACGAGAAGTTGAGGCTAAGAGGGAACAACGAGATAGGGTGGTTCGTGACCTGGAAGCAATACGTGAGGCAGAAACTGACCTTGTGTTACAAAACTCCCGCCTCGCCCAACTCGAAGCTGACTCTGCCAAGCTAAAACAGGAAAAAAAGGACCTGATGGGTCGAATTGACCGTATCCGGGAACTTGAATCACAACGCAATACAATGAAGGCCCAGTTGCAATCTGCCACCCAGGCATGGGAGACTGTAAAGAAGGAATGGGAGCAAGTTGACAATCTCAAGAAAACGATAGCGGCTGCAAAATCGGAGATCACACAGAAGGAAAAGGCTATCATCCCGCTCAAGGCTGAACTTGACAAAACATCCACAGAGCTTGTCTCTAAGCGCGCTATTGAGAAAGACCTGGAAAAGAGCATCAGAGAAACCAACAAGGACTTTCAGAAAGCTAATGACTTGCAACAAGCGAAGAATCGTCTGGAATCTACGGCAAATCTCGCAGCACAGGTCAAGTCAGCCCGGGATCTGAATACGAAGATCACGGGTCTTGAGAAAGAACTGAGCAAACAACCGTATCCCGGTGCTGCAGATGTGAAGTCGGCTGAGAATTCGAAGTCTCGCATAGACGCAAGAGAAGCTGAAGCACGCGCGCAAGGACTCTCCATAGATGTTACAGCCTACACGGGATTCGACATGACTGTAAGCACATCTGAGGAAGAGAAGACTTACACAATCCGCGCTGATGAACCCTTGTCCCTAGCGTCCGCTGATAGGATGACCCTTGATATACGTGGCCTCGGACAAATTGAGATTAGGTCAGGTTCTACTGATGTAAAGAAACTCCTTAAGCAGATTGCAGAGGAGAAGAAAGCGCTCAAAGAGATCCTGGACAGGTATGGAGTAGCTACTCTACCTGACCTTAAGGAACGATATGATTGGGGACTTAAGCAAAACTTGCAGCTTAACACCTTACGCGAGAATCTCCAAACGACCTTAGGCCCAGGGAATACCTTGAGGCTTCTGGAATCCCAGCTCCAGAAGGATGAGAAGGCGCTGAAGGAACAGTGCTCAAGGCTGGGTGTAACGCAAGAAGAACTGGCTGAGGCCGAAGCGCCTGACGTTGACGTCCTCAAGAACCGCCTTCATAGTCTGAATACGCAACGAGATGAATTAGACAAAGAAACATCTGAGTTGGATAAGCTGGAAAAGGGCCTTTCGAAGCAAGTCGACAAGCTAGAGCAAGAAATCAGTAACCTCCGAACCTCAAGTGAGACATCCCGAGGTGAGCTCAAAAGGCGTCTCGAGCCTTATGAGAGTGATGAAGAGAAGCTGAAATTGGTTTTGGCGGAGATGGAAAAGGAGAAAACCAACAAGGAAAATGAACTGGCGCAGTTGGAGAGGCTGATCCCGAAAAACTCTGCTGAACTTGAGCGCGACATCCTTAAACTTGACCGGGAAATAAAGAAACTTGATGAGGAGACGATACCCGAGGTTCGCGACAGCCGGACTGTCCTCAGAGTGAAATTAGACGAAGCAGGTAACCGCGGATTATATAGCGAGGCAGTCAAATGTGAAGAAGATCTTGAAATCGCCCAAAGCAGGTACCAAGTGGCCCTTAAGAAGGCCCAGGCAGTAAGACTCCTCCATTACCTGGGTCATACCAGAAAAGATCAGTTGTTCGATACCCTGGCCGGACCCATCCGAGACGAGGCGTCCAGGATATTTCAGTTGATTACGGGTTCTCCCGAGCGATCTATTGAACTCCAACCCAACCTGTCACTTGCAGGTATAAGGGTCGGCAGCGAAGACCCTCAGACCATTGGAGCTCTGGGCGAATTCTCCATAGGCACGCAAGAACAACTTATGATGTCTGTCAGATTAGCGCTGGGACACTTCCTCGGGCAAGTAGAACGGCAACTGGTGGTGCTGGACGATCCTCTTGTGAACACAGATTCTGACAGGCTTCAGCGGATCCTGCGCCTACTCGAAACTGCGTCAGAGACTCTACAGATTGTGATCCTGACATGTCACGTTGATAGGTATCAGGGCATCTCAGGCAAGAGGTTTGATATCCGGGAGGCTGCCCTTTGATAGGGCGCCTCCTGCGACATCTCCCTCTGAAACCTTCACAAAACATTGACTTGATTCCCACAAGTTCTTGACAATCTTCTCGTTAATATATAACAGTGTGACCAAAACGAGGAAACAAACCGGAGCATCTTTACCGGCAGCCTTGCGCATGATTCAACCCATGTCAATTAGGGGAGTTGCACGTTGGAAGAAGGAGGGATCGCTCGGGATGTCATCGCCGAAACGTCCGACTTTGCTGTGGTTATGCGGAATAATAGCGATATTTGTGCTGTTAACTACAACAGCATTTCCCACTGTGGCAGTATTTCCGGCCTCTGCGTCGGCAAGCGATGTGAAGTCAGAACCGCAAGTAGTGGAAGTCAGTCTTGAGGAATGTCGTAGTTTGGCGCTGGAACACAGTGCAAGCGTACTTCTGGCCGAAAACGCGGTACGCGATGCCAGGCTGGCATTGGAGCAAACAGAAGCCACAAGTCTCACAAAACCGTCGCCTACATCACTCTACCAATCTCGGATGAGCCTTGAATCTGCTAAAAAAAACCTGGAGATAACTAAGCAGGACGTAGTCCTTGGCACTGATCAGCTATATTACTCACTTCTTAGAGCAGAACA
>DUVA01000161.1 GCA_012841305.1 Bacillota bacterium
CTTATACAAAGGATCAAATCCTCGAATTATATTTGAATGAAGTCTATTTTTTTCCCGGTCAAGCAGTCTACGGAGTAGAAGCTGCAGCTCAAGGATACTTCGGCAAGAGTGTTCGCTACCTGAACCTGCCCGAATCGGCACTTCTCGGCGGTATCATACGCAATGCATACATCTACTCGCCCACCCAGTACCCGGATGCTGCCAAGAACCGCCGTGCCACTGTCCTAAAACGCATGGCACTTATGGGATACATATCAGATCAGGAAGCCGAAGCCGCTATGGAGGCCCCTCTTGGCGTAATTGAGCCCAGAGCCACCAAACAAGTGGCCCCGTATTTCGTTGACTATGTCCGCGACAAGCTCGTAGCGAAGTACGGTCATGAAACAGTATACAAAGGAGGCCTGAAGATCTACACAACCCTGGATCTCAGACTTCAGAACCTTGCCAATCAAATCCTTATTTCCAACTTGCCAAAAGGAAATCAGGATTCAAAAGGGCTTACCCAACCCCAGGCAGCCATGATTGTATTGGATACACGCGAAGGTTACATCAGGGCAATGGTAGGAGGCAGAGGTGAAGATGAGTTTAACAGGGCTGTCATGTCTTACAGGCAGCCAGGCTCCGCGTTTAAACCCTTCGCTTACACTGCAGCGCTGAAAGCAGGGTATACTCCCGCAACCATGCTCGACGATTCGCCCATAGAGTTCGTTATCCCCGGACAGGCAGAACCGTGGGTACCGGTAAACAATGATAAGACATTCCGCGGCCCTGTCACGGTTCGTAAAGCCCTGGAAGACTCTATCAACGTCCCCTCTGTGAAGCTCCTGGATCAAATAGGGATATCCAGCGCAATCGAGGCAGCAAAATCCATGGGGATAACAAGCCTGGTAGAATCAGGTCGTCTGAATGATATGAACCTCTCCCTTGTACTCGGAGGATTGACTCGTGGGGTCAGTCCGCTGGAAATGGCATCAGCATATGCTGTTTTTGCTAATCAGGGTATCAAAGCCGAACCTATAGCAATTCTCAGAGTCGAGGATGCCAACGGCAATGTGCTGGAACGCAATACTCCCAAGAGAAAGGTAGTGCTGGACGAACAGACTGCTTACGTAATGACTGACATGCTCCGAGGGGTCATTACGCGAGGAACAGGCAAATCAGCCAATATAGGCAGGCCTGCAGCAGGCAAGACAGGGACAACCACGGAATACACAAACGCGTGGTTCGTAGGGTTCACACCTGAACTTGTAGCCTGCGTCTGGATAGGCAATGATGAGCAACAAAAACCCATGGTATACGGGGGAACGAGGATCGGAAGCGGTAAGGCGGCAGCCATTTGGGGAGCGTATATGAAAGAAGCTCTCAAAGACATGCCTGTAAGCGAATTCCCTGTGCCAAGCGGTGTTGTTTTTACGAAGATCTGCACGGAATCAGGTGTTCTCGCAGGTGAGTCATGTCCCAACGTAGCGGCTGAAGTCTTCATTGAAGGAACGGAACCGAGGCAGCTCTGCTATTTACACACAAGAATTCACGAAGCTGACGTCTGCCTTGAATCAGGGCAGCTTGCAGGTAGATATTGTCCTCCGGATCAAGTTGAAAGACACAGGTATTTGGCGTCAAGCGGCCTTAGGATCCTGCCTGACGGAACCATAGCGACAGGGCAATCAATTCCACGGGTAACATGTCAAGTACATACGTGGTGGACTGCAGGCTCCCATGGCGCAAGATCAGAGGAGACTCCTGACCCTGAACAATCCCGGTCTTCATACGAAGAGAACACGGATTCATACGAAGAACACCAAGAAGATCCGGACTAAGGCAACCCATATCCAGGAAAACGAGGGAAAACTGATGAACTCATAGCCTGGCCCGGTTATCAACAGGACCAGGCTATCCGAGACGCATTGAAACTACGGTGACCCCGTCGCCGCCTTCAGACAGCCCCCCGGGTAAAGCGGCATCCACATGAGGATGTTCCCTTAGAAACTTGCGCACAGCCTGCTTTAGAACGCCTGTGCCCTTGCCGTGAATAATCCTTACTCTTGATAGTCCGGCAAGACATGCGTCATCCAAGTACTTGTCTACTTCCGCTACTGCTTCTTCCGCAGTTTGCCCCCGCACATCAAGCTCCATGGAGACAACAAGGGCTTTCTCCCGGGTAATTGGAGAGAGATATACCTGCCCTGTATGGGAAGGCTTCTTGAGATAGTCATCGCCTTCTCGCACATACAAATCTTCAAGTGGCACAAGAACTTTCAATCTGCCTACCTGAACCTCTACATCAGCGCCTTCCCCTGACACCCAGCTAACTTGCCCTGCCTGACGCAGCTTGCCCACGAAAACCTCAGCGCCTACCTGTGCCTCATCGGGGTTCAAAGGCCTCAGGCTGTCAGTATATCCGGTTGCCAAGTCCTTACCGGACAATTCGTCGTCAATGGAAAGCGATCTTTCTGAGACTTCCTTCAGCGCTTCCCTGGCCTTACGCGCTTCGTCGTCAATGACACTCCTTTGCTGATTGGAACCTTGGCGCAATCCTTTGATAATCCCGGCGATATCAGCTCTTGCTTGCGCCAGCATGCTGTCAGCCTCATCCTTTGCCTTTCTCAAGATCTCAAGTTTCGCCTCTTGCAACTGCCTGACCTCAGTTTCCCTGCTCCGCTTCAAGTTTTGCTGCTCTTCCCTGGCCCTTCTGGCTTCCTCTTTCTCCGCATTCAACTCGCGCATGGTTCGTTCCATCTCGGCTATCATGGCATCAACCTGAATTCTGTCTTCTCCAATATGGCCTCTGGCAGTTGAAACCACTTC
>DUVA01000162.1 GCA_012841305.1 Bacillota bacterium
CAAAACACATCAAAGATTCCTTGGGTGTGGACATTGCAATAGTTGACGTAAATGATCTTGGCTGTGTGGATATTCTGGGAATCACAGATGGCACAGCCTTGGACTGGGTAATGCAGGCGCTCGCAAGCAATCCTCTGGGAAATGATGATCAGCAAACCCCCATAGCTATCCTTCGGCCTGTCTACTGATTCTTGCGTCTGCTTGGCATTATCCCACTCTAAGCGGCATAAATAGGGTACTGCCATGAAAACTCAGTCCTTCTTAAGCGGTACCCTGACACTCCTGGGCGCAGGAATTATTACAAAGGCCCTGGGCGCTTTGTTTGTTATTCCCCTTACCAGGTTAATAGGCGCAGAAGGCGTGGGACTTCTGCAGATGGCATCCCCGGTTTTCGTCGCAGTCCTAGTGCTCTCGGCATCTGGGATTCCTATCGCGACTTCGAAATTGGTGTCAGCAAGACTTGCCATTGGAGATGAATCCGGTGTGAGACAGGTTGTATCAGTATGTCTTGGGGCTATGGTCCCGGTGGGGATATTACTCTCATATGCCCTGTACGCCGGGGCAGGCTTGATTGCAGCTTTCTTGGTGAGAGACCCCAGGGTGTTCTTTCCGCTCAGGTATTTGTCTCCTGCCATCTGCTTTGTGACATGCTCCGCGGTTTTCAGAGGCTATTTTCAGGGGCTGAGAATCATGGCGCCGACAGCTGTCTGCAGCGTGACAGAGCAGGCGGTCAGGGTAATCGTCGGGCTTGGGCTGGCTTACGCTCTCTTGCCCAGAGGTGTACATTGGTCTGCCGCAGGAGCTGCTATCGGCGGATCTTGCGGGTCGTTGGCAGGGCTTGTGCTCCTTATCATATACTTCATAGCCTTGGGAAGAGGCAGTGTCACACAAAAGGGTAGGTGGAAGCCGGCCGGTCTTCCTGTGCACTCACCGCACAGATGGTCAGCTCTTTCTACCTTGAAGGAGATTGTGCGCCTTGCGACTCCGGTGACTATCGCGTCACTGGTCTGGCCTTTACAGGACTTTCTGAATGCAGCTGTCATTCCGGCAAGGCTTCAGCACATAGGTTTTTCCGTTTCTCATTCAGCAGAGCTTTACGGGCGCTTGTCAGGCATGGCCTTAGGCTTAGTGGCCTTACCGGGTGTTGTCACGACTGCGATGGCGATAAACCTTGTCCCGCAAGTCGCGGCGTCTCATGCAAAGGGACAGAGACACCGAACAGTTCAGTTGACAGAAAGTGCAGTTAGAGGCGCATTATTGGTTGGCATCCCTGCTTCAGTCGGACTTCTGACACTGCCTACGGAGATAAGCGCTCTTGTCTTCGCGGATCCCGGCGCAGGAGTTCCCCTTAGGATAATGGCATTTAGCGCCACTTTTCTGTGTCTGCAGCAAACGACAGCAAGTGTCTTGAATGGTTTAGGGAAGGTAGGTATACCCCTCAGAAACGGTCTTATTGGGGCAGCTTGCGCTACTTTAGCCAATTACGTCTTTACAGGGATTCCCGGAGTGGATATAAAAGGGGCGGCCTTTGGAATCGGACTCGGATTTCTCATAACCGGGCTCCTCAATATGATTGATTGCGGGAGACTGACAGGAAGAGGTCTGAAGCTTTTTATGACAGGGTGGCGCGCAGCAGCAGGTTCTGCAATTATGTTTCCGGTAGTCCAGGGTATTAACTGCCTCCTATTTATGCGAACTCTGAGTTATGCCGTATCTGCGTGTTCTGCAATCCTCACAGGTGTGGTTGTGTATGGATTGGCCCTGATCTTTCTCGGAGAATTCAGTTCCCGGGAGATAGCGGTTATCCCCGTTGTAGGCAACTCCTTGGCCAGGGCCCTCCGGCTCGTCAGAGGGCCTCGCTAAGCAGGAACCATCCTGCCAGTCCGGCCTTGTTCCTTCATTAACCAATCCATCCTTCCTCTCTTGGTAAGAAAAATATTTAATCCATAGCAGGAGATCTCTGATCAATGTCAAAGGATGATACGGTTATAGGGTCATCCTACAACTGTCGTAAGGAGTGATGGGTGGTATTGATATGGAACCTGTAAAGCGTGTTAGAGTAGTGGATTCTGTGTCCGAAAAACTTGTAAGTGCA
>DUVA01000163.1 GCA_012841305.1 Bacillota bacterium
GATAGTCTTAAGGGCAAGCATTATGCGGGAAATCTCTCCCCCGCTGGCAATCCTTGCCAGGGGCTTCGGGGGCTCCCCGGGATTTGCTGACAAAAGGAACTCGACGGTATCAACTCCGCCGGCTTTGACAGCCAACATTTTCTCGCCTACAGGGACTCCTTCCGGGTCTTCTTTTTCTCGGAAATCCACGTCGAAAACAGATGAACCCATGGCAAGCGCTTCAAGTTCGGAGCTAACACGCTTTCTGAGTATTTCGGCAGCATGCATCCGGACACAACGGAGCGCCTCTGAAACCCTACCCAAATCCAAGCGGGCCTTGGCGATGTCTTTTTCGATAACAGCAAGTTCCCGGGCAGACGATTCAAGCCTTGTGATTTCGTCACCTATCTCTTGTCTATAGCCCAAGATCTCGTCAACAGTATCTCCGTACTTCCTCTTCAAGCGTTGAATCGCAGCAATCCTTGCTTCCGTCTCTGCTAAACGTTGAGGATCCCGGTCAATGCCGTCTCTGTACACTCTAATCTCTCTGGAAGCCTCTTCGCATGCAGCCAAAGCAGTTTGGAGAAGTTCCTTGGAATCACTTAGAGTATCATCGATCTTGAGCACCGGCTCTAATTCTTCCAATATCGCGGAAAGCCTGTCGATGACCCCGGGAGCGCCGTGATCTTCCCCGTGGAGCAGCGCGTGGGCAAGAGAGGCTCTGTCGTAGAGCTCACCTGATGAAGCCAGTACATCATGCTCGCGAGCCAAGGACAGATCTTCACCTGGCGCCAAATTGGCAGCGTCAATTTCATCAGACTGGAATCTTAGAAGATCCAGTCTCCTTTCACGTTCCCGCTCACTCAAACGAAGATCCTTGAGGCTTGCTTCAAGCTGACTCAGCCTTCGGTAATAGGCATTTACCTGCTCTTTGAGTTGCAGCCCTTCCTCGCCAGAAAAATTATCCAGGTATTCGATATGTCTTTGCTGCCTGAGCAGAGCTTGATGTTCATGTTGCCCATGAATGTCAACAAGGTATTCCCCTATTTCAGCGAGCATGGCCTGGGTAACGGGACGGCCGTTCACTCTTCGTTGGCTTCTTCCTGAGCTCGATATTGAGCAAGATATGACTACCATGTTGTCGTCACCCGGTTCAAGACCGAAGTCAGTAAGATGCTTTATTAAGGACGCCTCTTTGTCAACGGCAAACACGCCGTGAACTGATGCTTCATCACATCCGGTTCGTATGTGCTCAGAAGCGCTGCGTCCGCCGAGCAAGAGTGTTACAGCACCGATTATTATGGATTTTCCCGTGCCTGTTTCACCTGTAAGGACATTAAGCCCGGGCCCGAACTCCAGCACGGCCTCGTCCACTAAGGCATAATCCTAGATATGGAGTTCAAGAAGCATCTAAATCCACCACCAGACTGCCTTAAGAGGCAACTTCCTGTCCTACTCTTCAGATTGAAGCCTTAGCTTGTTGAACCTTTCCATAACACTGATTACAGCAGATTTCGGTTTCACGACTATAAGTATCGTATCATCCCCTGCAATTGTGCCAACTATTTCAGGGATGCCCGTGTTGTCAATAACCGCCGCTACAGCGTGGGCATTACCTGTCAGGGTCCTTATTACCAGAAGGTTCTCACTGGAATCAATAGATATCACGGAATCCTGAAACAGCCGTCTCATTCTGTGCCGAGAATCTTCAAAAGCTTTCTCTTTCGGCACGACATATCGATACCGGCCGCTACCGGTGGGCGTCTTGGTTATGCCCAGCTCCTTGATATCCCTGGATACAGTAGCCTGTGTAACTTCAAAGCCCTCTTCCTGCAAAGAGGCAGCTAGATCTTCCTGGGTTTCAATGGGTTTCCCTCTTATGATTTCCAGCACCTTCGCGTGACGCTTAGTCTTTGACAGTCTTTGTCTCATTACACTTTACCCTCCGCAAGACGTGTCTTCAAGACTTCATAGAAATCTCTGTTGCCCAGCTTGATAAGGTATGTTTTCGGAACTGCGGGTTTTACCACAACCTCATCCTGGTGCTCAAGTCCAAATCCCACTTGTCCGTCGATTGTCAACATCACATCCTCGTTTTGGGCCTGTAGGACTACTCTCACGTCATCCTCAGGAGACACTACAAAAGATCTTGCCCCCAGTGTGTGTGGGCAGATAAACGTCAATATCAGCATGTTCATGGCAGGATTGACAATGGGGCCGCCTGCCGAAAGCGAATACCCTGTGGAACCGGTAGGACTGGCTACAATCACGCCGTCTGCAGGATAAGTTCCAATGAGGCTGGAGCCTACGTAGGTATCCAACCTGATCATCCTTGCAAACGCACCTTTTGTGACGACCACGTCATTGAGCCCGATAAACTCCCCTACAACACCTTTTCCCCCACGCCTTACTTCAGCGTGAACCATCATTCTCTCTTCCACCTCATAGTGGCCTGAAAGGATCCTGTCGAACGCATTGTCCATACCTTTAAGTTCCACCTCGGTAAGAAACCCTAGATGCCCTACGTTGACCCCGAGGATAGGAAGGCCTGTCCCTGCTAAACGCCGTGCAGCGTTAAGCAAAGCTCCGTCCCCACCTAAAACTACCACTACATCCAGCTTGCCTGCTAAATCCTGATCACCGAATGAAGCTTCAGGTAAGTCAAGGTAATCAGCGGTTTCCGGATCGAGAAACACTTGGACACCGCGCTCCGGAAGAGTCTTTATCAAATCATTTGCAGTTGCAATCGCGACATCTTTTCCAAGGTGGACTATTAGGCCAAATCTCATTACATGATGTCTCCTTGCACAAATCA
>DUVA01000018.1 GCA_012841305.1 Bacillota bacterium
GCGGGGTTATGACAACGGATTTGGGTTTGCTCGTATCCACTGATGTTACCTTTCCTAGATTCCTCTGGAAGTCAAGAAACTCTTTATTCAGTTTTGATCTATCCATGGCTTCCATTGACATAATAGCTATGACATCTTCATCAAATATGCTGACCTGCGCTCCTAAATGAATAAACACGAGTATCAACCCCTTGAAACCCTATCACGTAACTTGCGAGTCTCTTCGGCTGTAATAGCAAACCTCACAAAGACCTCTTGCACTGCAGGATCCTTAATGCCCAAAGCCAATTCCCTTATCCTTGTGATTTCATAGCCCGGAAGCGCTTGTCTCTGAGGAGTCCAAGTCTCTTCTCCCTTTTCTTTACCGTGTTTTCCTTTAGGTTTATGAAAGCTCCTTCCCGTAGCGCGAAACCTTATGTCTTTTATGGTTCCCTTACCCAACAGTCGATTTAGTCTTTTTACAATATCCCTTTTCAGCAATGACAGCTCCGCGGCCCATACAGAATTCTTCACCTCAACAAAAAGTATCCCGTCTTTGCAGGTAACCGCACTGGAGACCTTGGCAGCAGCAGGACCTACTACATCCTCCCACATGAATACAGCCTGAGAGCGTTTTACTTTTCTCACTATCCCAAATCGACGTAAGCTGCTTTCAATAGCCACGTTAATTCGGACTGTCATTTGTTGACCTCCTGGACAGATCCGGATTGCACTGTAAATACCTTTCCGGGTTTGGAGAGCTCATCGAGGGCCTTTTCATCTGTTGTAGTGATAACAGTTTGAATACCTCTGTCAATGTACTTCCACAGATGAGCTCTCTTAGACGGATCCAATTCACTTGACACATCATCCAGAAGAAGAATGGCGTCTTCCCCCATCTCATTCCTGATAAACTCAAGCTCTGCCAAACGAAGGGCAAGCACTGCCGTTCTTTGCTGGCCTTGTGAACTGAAAGCTCTCATATCAACACCATCGAGAGTGAACGTTATGTCATCTCTATGAGGACCTGCCAAAGTAATACCTCGCATGAGTTCAGCTTGCCTTAGTCTGAGGAGTTCCTTACGAAATAAGGCTGACCATTTTTGTGTCATTTCCTGTTCATCAGTAGGACAAGAATCCACAACATCAAACGAAGGACGGTACGTAAGTTCAAGAAGACCGGAAGAAGAAATCTCTTTGTACGCATTCTGTGCCAGAACGGAAAGATCATCTATGACCTTAGCCCTCTTAACCATTACCCGAGCGCCTACGGAAACCAGTTGTTCATCCCAAACATCCAACGCTGCTTTACCGTGCATGGAACCTACCAAATGGCGCGCGTCCTTCAAGAACGTATTACGTTGTGTCAGAATTCTTCGGTAGTTGGCTAGATCCTTACGGTACCGTTCATGCACTGCAGATATTTCTAAATCCATGAACTTCCTTCGTTCAACCGGTCCTCCCTTAATGATTCTAAGGTCATCGGGGCCGAATATTACAACATTTGCAGCGCCGATATACTCCATACCCATGTCCTGATGAACCCCGTTCAGACGAATTCTTTTTCCTCTTTCCAGACTGCACGCGACTTCCACAAGGAGATCTCCGTTTTTGCGAAGAAACCGCGAAGCCGTGTAAAATGTCGACTCTCCCCACCTGATAAGGTCTGTATCACGGGATGTTCTATAGGATTTTCCGGTGCCACATAAATAGATAGCTTCCATTATGTTTGTCTTTCCCTGTCCGTTATTACCCAACAAGACATTTTTCCCGGGAAATAATTCGATATCAAGGGAGGCATAATTCCTAAAATTTCTCAGCCTCAACCTTTCAAGGAGCATACTCGACATCCCCCATTACTTCGTAGACAAGCCCTTTCATGTTCTTAACTTCGACTGTATCTCCGATATTGAGTTTCCTGCCTCTGTGAGTCTCCATGACTCCGTTTACAAAAGCAGATCCTGATTGTATAAGTTCTTTGGCGTGTCCTCCGGTGCTTACAATACCTGCCCATTTCAAGAA
>DUVA01000164.1 GCA_012841305.1 Bacillota bacterium
CGAGAAAGAGAAAGCCATAGTCAAGACTTTGATTGGTATCGCCAATTACGAGGCAGGCAAGACTTCAGTTGCCAAAGAGATGTTTCAGGAGGTACTTGGCGAGTTCCCCCATGATCCTGTCGCTGACTATTACGTCCAGATAATAGAATATGCTGAGAAGAAGAAGAGTGTGCTGTTTCCCACGAAGCCTCAATTAGGGAGGAAG
Organism: Bacillota bacterium; assembly: GCA_012841305.1. Lineage (GTDB taxonomy): Bacteria > Bacillota > SHA-98 > UBA4971 > UBA4971 > UBA4971. The sequence goes on from DUVA01000164.1 coordinate 206, forward strand.
GAAGCGGCTGCTCTTCGAGGCGTAGTCCTCGTCAATTCCGGCGCTAAGTATACTGTGACTCCTCATGTTGAGCTGACTCTGGGTACAGAGACAGACACGCCTTTGGAAGGGTTCTTCCTTTCCGCAGGAGACGACAGTTTCAGGTGGCACAACTGGCAGTCAATGAATATTCCGTGGAGAATTCGGGGAGAGGAAGACGGGGTAAAGAAGATCAACGTAGTCTACTATGCGGAGGGCTTTGACCAAACGGCAATTGCAGATACATCCATTGCGCTGGACAGGAGGCCTCCGTGGGGTTCGTTTGGGATAAACGATGGCGGGAAGTACACTAATGACACGTCAGTCAGGTTAAATTTCAGCGTTTATGACAAGTTGAGCGGCGTTGCCGGTATCTGCCTGAGTAACGATGGCATGGTGTGGACTGACTGGACGACGTACCGGAGTTCCATTTACAACTGGCAACTGCCTCCCGGAGACGGCACGAAAAAGGTGTATGCACGTGTCCATGACGGTGCAGGGAATATATCAGGTGTCATCACTTCATCAATCCAGTTGGATACAACCCCTCCTCTGCTCTGGTTCATCAACCTGAAGCACCTAAGTCCTACGTCAGTGGAGATTACTTGGATGACTGACGAGGACTGTGATTCAGCTGTCGAGTTTAGGCTGGATACTGATAGGAGGCAGATTGTGACTATCAGAGACGATGAGTTCACTACTCATCACGTAATTCGTCTTGAAAACCTTAAGCCGTCCACCAAGTACCGGTTTAAGGCGCTTTCGCGTGATCTTGCCGGAAACCTCTCTGTCTCACGGGAATACTCATTTGCTACGAAGGCTCAGAATGAGAAGTGATATGCGCAGGTAATTCACGGCTATCAAGGTGAGGGAGCGAGTAGGTAAATGACGACACACAGAACAGGCGAATCGTATGACGTAATCATTATCGGTGCAGGTCCTGCCGGCATATTCTCCGGGCTTGAACTGGCTCGAGGCAGGAACGGGCAGATTCGTGTTGCCATTATTGAGAAAGGCCCTGATATTGATGCGAGGATATGTCCTTCTACTGAGGGGAGATCTGCATGTAGGAGATGTGATCCTTGCAGTGTAGTGTCGGGCTGGGGTGGAGCAGGCGCGTTCAGTGACGGAAAACTGACTCTTTCAACTCAGGTAGGCGGGATGCTGGACGTATATACAGGCGAGGCCAAGCTAAGAGAGCTTATTGGTTATGTGGACCGGGTCTACCTTGACTTCGGAGCCCCGACGCAGGTATGGGGTGAGGACGAAGAAGCCATACATGAACTGGATCGAAAGGCTATTCTTGCTGAGCTTAAGCTAATCCCTGCGCCCATCAGGCACCTGGGCACGGGTAAAACGAAAAAAATCCTGGAAGGTATGAAGGAAGAACTCAGGCGTTCCGCTGACATTATCCTGGGTGAGAGCGCAGAGGAGATCCTGGTCGAAGACAACAAGGTAGCAGGTGTTCTGACTTCAAAAGGCCGTGTGATTAGGGGTTCTTATGTAATTGCCGCGCCGGGCCGGGACGGGGCGGAATGGTTGTCAGAGGAGGCCCACAGATTGGGCTTGTCCATGGCTATTAACCCTGTGGACATCGGTGTCCGGGTGGAGCTTCCGGCTGTGGTGGCAGAGCCGTTGACTGATGTGTCTTATGAGTCAAAACTCGTTTATCACTCTCGATCCTTTGATGACAAAGTCAGGACGTTTTGTATGTGTCCTTACGGTCAAGTCGTCACTGAGAGTTCAGACGGGCTTATTACGGTAAACGGGCATACTCACTCAGAGAAAAAGACTGAAAACACCAACTTCGCTCTCTTGGTGAGCAAGACCTTTACTGAGCCTTTTAATGACCCTATCGCATACGGGAAATATGTGGCCGGCCTGGCGAACCTTTTGGGTAACGGCGTAATTGTGCAAAGGCTTGGGGACCTGATAAACGGGAGAAGATCCATTAGGGAGCGAATCGCAAAAGGGACTGTCATCCCTACGCTAAAGGATGCGACGCCGGGTGATCTCAGCCTGGTGTTCCCGTACAGGCACCTTGTAAGTATCATGGAAATGCTAAAAGCTCTGGATGCAGTGGCGCCCGGGATCTATAGTCGTAACACTCTGCTTTATGGTGTAGAGGTGAAATTCTACTCGTCGAGGCTGTCAGTTACGCGTGTCTTGGAAACTCAAGTAGGGAACCTATTTGCCATAGGAGACGGCGCAGGCGTCACCCGTGGACTCATGCAGGCATCAGCTTCGGGGGTCGTGGCTGCTCGCGAAATACTGACCAGGCTGGATAAAATGTAGGCCGAACATGTACCAGAGTAAGTTCTTCTTGACTTGAGCCTTGGCATATTCTATACTCAGAACATAGCCTTTAGAGGAAATCTATCCAATAAAAGGCATCAGAATGAATCAGGAAGGGGGGTCGTAAAATGATCACAACCATGTTTGAAATTGCTATGGAAACACGACCCCGCCATGACTGTTAACTGGTAAATAATGTCATGGTCGTGGGTCGGATACACCCACGACCTTTTGATTATGATAGGCTGCTAATTTCTTGTGTCATTTCAGAGAGCCGTGGGAAATCCTGCGGCTCTCTTTTGATTTGCTTTTTGCTTCGGATTGCTGCGGGTTTGATATGAGAAAGTGAGGTTTGGTTGACATGTCGTCCGCGCTGGAATGTCATAATGCAAGAAAAGTTTTCTATGTCAAAAGGGAGATGACGAACGGCTCTATCCTGAGTCGTCTCATCGCCAGGTTAATACCTAAATATAAGATGGTAGAGGCGGTAGATGGGCTCACTTTTCACGTGAAGCCCGGTGAGATATTCGGTATCTTAGGCCCTAACGGCTCAGGGAAATCGACTCTGATACGACTGATTTCAACACTTCTTCTGCCTGATGAAGGTTGTATCACGGTTTTCGGGCATGATGTGGTCAAGGACAGGTTCCAGGTTAGGAAGTTAATCAACAGGGTCTCAGTGGACGCTGCCTTCTTCAAGGGGCTTTCCGCTATGGAGAATCTAAGCTATACTGCGAGACTATACGACCTTGACAGAAGCGCTTGGCCGTCTACGGCTGCTGACATCCTTGAGCGCCTAGGCCTGAAAACCGACAAGCTCCATGAACCGCTGGAGGATCTATCCAGGGGGATGCAGCAGAAAATCGCAGTGGCCAGGGCTCTTCTTACCCGTCCTTTGCTGTTGCTTTTAGATGAGCCTACCACCGGGTTAGATCCTGTATCCAAGAAAGAGGTCCAGGATTTTGTCTTGGAGGAGAGGGAGCTTCGCGGGACAACTGTAGTCCTTACTACCCATGACATGCAGGAGGCTGATAGGCTCTGTGACAGGGTTGCCATTATCGACTATGGTAGATTCGTAGCCATGGATACGCCGGGAAACCTTAAATCGCAGGTGTCAACTAATGGTGAGGACGTAACCTTGGAAGAAGTCTTTTTTGCGCTGACAGGGAAGAGACTGAAAGACAACGGAAAACCCGAAAACGGGGACGCACGTTGATTTACAAATAAAGACGTACGTTGATTCGCATTCATGTGAATCAGTAGGGAGAGATGTGCTCGTGTTAGAGATCAATAAAGAGCTCCGTAGGAGCTATGCTTTGGTCGAGCGAAACTTCAACCTCATAAAGAGGTACCTAGGCTGGGAAGTCGTGTTCATGGTTTATACAGTCGTGAACACGTTGACAATAGCGTTTATCGGCTTATCTCCTGACGGTTCAGGACAGGATAAAGTCCTTTACCTTGTAGTCGGGGCTTTGCTTTGGGGATTTTTGTCTGTTCTGTTTCACGAAGTGGCTGAGTCCGTGCAGTGGGAGCGGTGGGAAGGGACAATTGAGTACTCTTTTATGGCGCCTATGAGAAGACTTACATACCTCGGCGGAGTGTGTTTGTTTGCTGCGGCGTACGGAGCGATCAGGACTGTAATAGTCATGTTCGCTGTAGTGAGTATCTTTGACCTGGACCTTGGATCCGCGAACCTTTTTGCCGGGCTCTTTGTGCTTCTTCTCTCGAGCCTATCTTTTATCGGGGTGGGACTCATGGCTGCCACGCTTCCTTTGATGTCAGCTGAGAAAGGGTCGCAAGCAGCGCATATACTGGAGGCTGCAATTTTGCTGGTTTCAGGCGTATACTACGATGTAAGTGTGTTGCCTGCCTGGATGCAGAAGCTGTCTCTGATATCACCTGCTACCTACACGTTAAGGGCAGCGCGGGAGGCGCTTCTGAACGGAGCGTCGCTTCGTGAAATAGGAAGTGAGCTGCTGATTCTCTTGGCCACCGGGGTGATCCTGATTCCTTTGGGATTATTTGTGTTCAACCGGGCTGAGCTCTATGCCATGCGCACCGGGAAGCTGAAGCGGAGCGGTTAGGCCCCCGGGGTGAGGCAGGAGTGGGAACCCGGCTTTGGAGCTTGGCGACCGCAGTGGCTAAGATCCCGAGGCTAAGGCGCTGGGGCAAGGGCCTAGACCGCCTGCCCTTTGCGTCACGCTGCGCATGTATGTCGAGACCCCGGGGTAAGGGCCCGGTGGGCTTCATGCCATGCACTGTCCTATTTTCGACCACCTAGACTCCGTTTGGTGGTCGAAAATAGGACACGGTTTTCAAAAAATCCCCCGTGACGGCAAATTATATGCCATATTTTGGAGAATAGGCCCAAAAAGTCTCCATTCCCCGGGCAAGGTGATCGAATTTCGCACACCCCGACCCTGATCTGTGTTCGAAAATAGCACACGTCCTTCCTGAAGACCCCTGGGGTGTCCGGTTTTCGATCACGCATTCCAAAACCGTGTTCGAGAATAGCACACGGTTCTCCGAACCTGTGTTCGAATTTCGAACAGACACCGTCAGATCTCGCTTATTATGTAGAGTTATTTGGGTTTAGTGATCGAAAATCGAACACCAAACCCGGAAGGTGTGCTCGAAAATAGGACACGGCTTCCGGAAAATCATTGATTTTCAGGCGTCCCCCGGTTTATTCTTAAAAGTGTGTTCGAAAATCGACTACCTCAGCGAGCCATGTGATCGAATTACTTACACCGAACTCACTGGCGTGAGCGATTTTAGAGCACCCTCAGGATTATTTCTAATGAACGTGATCGAAAAACGCACACGTTCAAGAAACGTGCCTGAAAACAGGGCGCGTTTGCGCGTTGCGCGTTTTCCGCGTTTCTTATCATTGATGGCGTATAGTGTCTGTGCTATAATAACTAATTGGCGAGGTTGCAGCTATTGACTGCATAGGCTGGTAGGGAGGTGGACTTGTTGAAGAAAGGAATACATCCTGAATACTCTATGACTACTATTACATGCGCATGTGGCGAGAAGTTTGAGGTCGGCTCGACCCGGAAGGATATGCGGGTAGAGATCTGCTCAAAGTGCCACCCTATGTTTACTGGAAAACAGAGGATAGTAGACACAGGCGGTCGGGTGGAGCGTTTCATTAAGAGGCATGGTTTGGATAAGTAAGATTCCACACCGGGACTTCTCGAGCTTGGCAGTGGTTGTCGAGCTCGGCAGCGATTGTCACTGAGGGGGGGCACGATTTGAGCAAGGAGTTCTCCTATGGCGGTCAGGCTGTCATAGAAGGCGTAATGATGCGGGGCAGGCATAGTATAGCGATCGCTGTAAGAAAGCCTGACCTGAGTATCGTAGTAGAGAATAAGGCCACAAAGATGCTGGCTGAAAGGTATCCTGTATTCGGATTGCCCATAATACGGGGAGTTTGCGCGTTTATTGAAACATTGATAATAGGCTTTAGCGCGCTCATGTTTTCTGCGGATCAAGCCAGCGGCACGGAAGAAGAAGAGCAGCTAAAACCGTGGGAGCTTACGCTAACCGTTATCGTGTCTTTTGCGCTTTTCGTCGGCCTTTTCATTGTGCTTCCTAATGTTGTTGCAGTCTGGATTCAGAAAACCGTCCATAACAGGGTCTTAGTGAATCTGGCAGAAGGTATTTTCAGGATTGCCCTATTTATCACGTATATTGTGGCAGTGTCGAGGATCGAAGATATTCAGCGAGTCTTTCAGTACCATGGAGCTGAACACAAAGTCATTCATACTTTCGAAGCGGGAGAACAGCTTTCCGTGGAAAATGCGAAGGCACATACAATTCTTCATCCTCGATGCGGCACTGCGTTTTTGCTTATTGTTATGGTCACGATGGTGCTGGTATTCTCAGTGCTTCTTCGCTCCACCACCTTGGCCATGCGAATTCTTACTCGACTTGCGTTATTACCGGTTGTAACCGGGATATCATATGAAGTGATTAAACTAGCGGGCAGGCCTAATCCGCCGAAGTTCATTCAATGGATAATAGCGCCTGGACTCTGGCTGCAGAAACTCACCTGTAAAGAGCCGGATGAAGATCAGATAGAAGTGGCAATTCAGGCTCTTACGAGCGTGCTTGAGGCTGACGGCGCTTAGATAAGGCTGATTAACGTGTGCTGGGGCCTGTATGCCGTTTCCCTCAAGGGGGTGAGAAGTGATGCAAAGTAGACTTGATGAGATTGAAAAGCGTTATATTGACTTGGAGGCAGAGCTTTCCAACCCTGAAGTCCTGACTGATCAAGAGAAGCTCAAGAATGTTGCCAAGGCTCACGCGAACCTCGAGGAAATTGTAACGAAATACAGACAGTATAAGGGTATTGAGTCTGACATAGAAGAAGCCGAGGAAATGCAGAAGGCCGGTCCTGATGAAGAGTTGGCCGAGTTTCTCGATTCAGAGCTGGAGCGTCTCAGGACGGACGAAGCCAGGTTGGAAGACGAGCTGAAAATCCTCCTCCTCCCTAAAGATCCCAATGACGACAAGGACGTTATTGTAGAAATCAGAGGAGGGACCGGAGGAGATGAAGCTGCGCTTTTTGCTGCGGACTTGATGCGAATGTATATGAGGTACGCAGAGCAAAACGGGTGGCAGACGGAGATTATGAGCTCAAGCCCTACCGATCTCGGGGGATTCAAGGAAGTAATCTTTTCTGTGCAGGGACGGGGCGCATATAGCAGGTTGAAGTACGAAAGCGGAGTGCACAGGGTTCAACGAATTCCTGACACCGAAGCTTCGGGGAGAATCCACACGTCTACGGCTACAGTGGCTGTGCTGCCTGAGGCAGAAGAGGTGGAGTTGGAGATAAAGCCTGATGATTTGCGCGTTGACGTGTTCAGATCTACAGGACATGGCGGACAAAGCGTGAACACGACTGATTCGGCTGTTCGAATAACCCATATTCCCACAGGTATGGTCGTTACTTGTCAGGACGAAAAGTCTCAGCTTAAGAACAGAGAAAAGGCCCTCCGCGTTTTGCGTGCGAGACTCCTTGACGAACTTGAAAGCGAGCAAAAAGCGGAATTGGATGAAGCCAGGCGTGTACAGGTAGGAAGCGGAGAACGCAGTGAGCGCATACGCACGTACAACTATCCGCAGAACCGGTTGACTGATCATAGGATCAATCTCACCCTATACAGGCTGGGTGAGATCCTTGAAGGGAATATCGATGAAGTCATTGATGCCTTAATGGCGGTTGAACAGAGCGAGAGGCTGAAGAAAATTGGCTGAACCTATTGGAATTGTTACTGCCAAGGACGCGCTCTTTGCTGCAGTTCAGCGATTGCGCGAAGCCGGCATTCCAAGCGCGCGATTGGACGCAGAGGTTCTGCTGACGCATGTGCTGGGGACCGGGCGTGAGTACCTCTACGCGCATCCTGAAAGGTGCCTTGATTTTGATGAATACGAAAGATATCAGGCAGTTCTGGAACGCAGACTAACCAGGCTGCCTGTGGCTTATATTACAGGCAAGAAAGAGTTCATGTCCCTGGACTTTACTGTGGATGAGCATGTGCTCATACCCAGGCCGGAAACTGAGGTTCTTGTTGAAGAGGTCATTTTCCGTGTTGGGTCCCGCATCGGGATCTCTTCTCCCGAGGACCGTCCTACGATTATTGCAGACATAGGAACCGGGAGCGGGGCAATAGCGGTAAGTATCGCATGGTTCTTGAAGACGGCAGAGATTATCGCCACTGATATCTCAGCCGATGCTCTTATTATGGCCAGGAAAAACTCCAAGAAGCACCAGGTAGATAACAGGATTAAGTTTCTGCAAGGAGATCTTCTGTCTCCTCTTTCCAGGGAAGGGCTGGAACGTCAGCTCACCGCAATTGTCAGTAATCCTCCTTATCTGTCAAGGAGAGCTATGGCAGCTGTTTCACCTGAAGTGGCACTTGAGCCGAAGTCAGCTCTTCTCGGTGGCGAAGAAGGGCTTGATTTTTCTTTTGCTATTTTGGAACAGTCCGGGCCCTACCTGGCACCAGGCGGGTTCGTTGCGCTTGAAGTAGGTCATGATCAAGCCGAAATTATCGCGGACTTTGCTAAGAAGGATTTGGGATATGGTAAAGTCGAAGTAATAAGGGATCTGGCCGGTATTCAAAGAGTGGTAATAGCAGGTCAATAGCGACATCATTAGTAGGCTCCGCAGCCTGTGAACAGCCGGCTTAGGACAATGGGCATTTGGTTCCGAGGAGTAAGCAACCATCTTCCGGGAGTAAAGGGGTAGAGACGAAGTTTGAAAGAGACACGAATCGTAAAAGTAAATCCGGATAGCCCTGATATTCATGAAATAAGGCGAGCAGCATCGATAATCAAAAACGGAGGCCTCGTTGCTTTTCCCACTGAAACTGTCTATGGCTTGGGTGCAGACGGATTGCGGACAGATACTGTAGACAAAATCTTCCTTGCAAAAGGTAGACCCCAGGATAACCCGCTTATTCTTCATGTGGCTTCTCCTGATGACATATCACGTGTAGCAACTGAAATGCCCCCGGTAGTGGACAAGCTCGTTCAACTCTTCTGGCCCGGCCCTCTCACCTTGGTCCTTCCCAAGAGGCCTCATGTGCCGGATGTCGTCTCCGGAGGCCTTCCTACCATAGGAGTGCGAATGCCTGATAACATTATAGCCCTGACCCTTATTGCCGAATCAGGGACGCTTCTAGCTGCTCCCAGCGCCAATCTTTCAGGGCGGCCAAGTCCTACCCAGGCAAGTCACGTGGCGGATGATATGTGGGGTAGAATTGACCTGATATTGGACGGAGGACCTACTCGGCTCGGTGTGGAATCGACTGTTTTGGATCTGACGGAGGACCCTCCTATGATTCTGAGACCGGGAAGTGTCACCAGGGAAGAACTCCGGGATGTGCTGGGGAATGTCAACTTATCAGTTGGGAAATCCCAAGATAGGCCTTCTTCGGGACAGGTACCCCCTGGTATGAAATATCACCATTATTCTCTTGACATACCGCTCTTTCTTGTTGAAGGCCAAGCTCAGGATGTAATCAAGAGGATACAGGAGGAAGCCGGGAAGTACCGGAGATCTGCAAAGAAGGTAGGGGTTATAAGTTCGCTGGAAAGCAAGGAGCAATACCTAGATTACGCAGACGTGGTGAAGTCTGTTGGATCTAGACACGACATGACCCAGGTGGCAGCAGACCTTTATCGTATTCTACGAGGCTTTGAGACATATAAAGTCAATGTTTTGCTCGCAGAAGGGTTTAGTGAGGCAGGCCTTGGATTTGCAGTGATGAATAGATTAAGGGAAGCCGCAAGAGGGCGGATTATTCACGCATAATGCTTTCTCATTTTTCAACTGGGCAAGTGATAGGGTAAGTGATTCCTTCCAGCGGGAGGGGGTTGTTTTATGGGGCGGCAAGAAACAATCATGTTGGTGTGTATGGGGAATACATGCAGGAGCGTTATGGCTGAGGCTATGTTGAGGCAAGCGCTTGACGAGGTTATGGGGGATGTGGCCAAAAACATACGGGTCGTTTCAGCAGGTGTGTATGCGAGTTGCGGCGATCCTGCATCTCGCCACGCCGAGGCGGCCATGAGAGAGCTTGGCCTTGATGTGTCACTCCACAGGGCCCGTGGTGTTTCCGCTGAAGCCCTAAACGATGCTGACCTCGTGTTGGCCATGACAACTGCGATAAAGGATGAACTGCTAAGAGACTACCCGGCCATCGGCTCAAAAGTTGAGACTCTCACCGAGTTCGCCGGTTTAGCTGATGAACTTGGCCAAGACATTAAAGACCCTTTCGGTTGTTCTCTTGAGGTTTATAAGGCCAGCGCAGAGCAAATCGGTAGAGCCGTTGAACAAGTGGCAAGGAAGATTAAGGACTCATTTGAATCGAGGAGAGATAGTCATGAAGATCGGCATAGGGAGTGATCATGCAGGCTTTGAGATGAAGGAGAGCCTGAAGACCTACCTCAGCTCGCTGAAGATGGAAGTAATAGACTTCGGATGTCAGTCTACTACTTCCACGGATTACCCTGATATAGGCTATCCGGTAGCCAGGGCAGTGGCGGCTTCCAAAGTTGACAAGGGTATTCTCATATGTGGCGCAGGGGTCGGCATGTCGATAGTCGCCAACAAAGTGCCGGGTGTTCGTGCAGCTTTAGCAGGGAATGTTCATGTAGCGAAGCTCTCCAGGGAACATAACAACGCGAATGTTTTGGCCCTTGGCGCCAGAGTAATCAGTGTGGATGAAGCCAAGGCTATAGCGAAAGTATTCTTAGAGACCGAATTTGCCGGAGGACGTCATGGGAGGCGTGTGGACAAGATAACTATGGGCGAAGCCGGAAAGGAAGAGATTTGCATGTCCAGAGTTCACCTCATTGATCATCCACTCATTCAGCACAAACTCACTCTTATCAGGGATAAGACCACAGGTTCTAAGGATTTCCGAGATCTCGTGGCCGAGATTTCCACTTTGATGGCATATGAAGTCACTCGTGACCTGCCTCTGGAGGATACTAAGGTGGAGACTCCAATAGGTATAGCCGACGCCAGGGTTATCTCAGGCAAGAAAGTCGGGATTATCGCTGTTTTAAGGGCAGGCCTGGGAATGGTAGAGGGTATGCTAAGACTCATACCTGCAGCCAAGGTCGGACATATCGGCATTTATCGAGATCCGGAGACACTAAAACCAATAGACTACTACTGCAAGCTACCGCCGGATGTGGGAGAACGAGATCTCATATTGGTTGATCCCATGTTAGCCACAGGCGGGTCCGCCACCTCCGCAATAAGATTCCTCAAGGAAAGAGGCGCAGCTAACATTAAGTTGGTAGTACTTGTATCCGCGCCGGAAGGTATTAAGATGGTGCAGGAGAGTCATCCGGATGTAGACATATACACCGCTGCAATTGACAAATGCTTAAATTCACATGGCTATATAGTGCCCGGGCTTGGAGACGCAGGGGACAGGCTTTTCGGCACCAAGTAGACTGTTCGGTACCAGGACCAAGCGGGCTGCCAGACACCAAGCGGACTTCCAGATATCGGGCAGGCTTCTTGACACCTGGCAGACCTCTTGATACCGGGTAGGATTCTTGATACCGGGTAGGCTTCTTAACATCGAGCAGGGTCTTAGGAGGTAAGTGGGAGTTGTTGCCTCCTGGCGGGGAAGGAATGAGTGAGATTGACTGAAGGATTTGTGCGCCCGTCCTGGGATGAGTACTTCATAGGTATTGCCAAATTGGTTGCCGGCCGGTCAACATGCTTGAGAAGGCAAGTAGGCGCTGTGGCGGTGAGAGACAGACGTATTTTGGCTACCGGATATAATGGGGCGCCTGCGGGGCTTGCTCATTGCGCGGAAGTGGGGTGTCTGAGGGAAGAGAAGCATGTGCCTTCCGGTGAGCGCCATGAACTGTGCAGAGGGCTTCATGCAGAGCAAAACGTGATAATTCAGGCTGCTCTACATGGAATCAGCATCCAGGGAGCTACTGTATACATTACGAACTATCCGTGTTCATTATGTATAAAAATGCTTATTAATGCAGGCATTCGAGAGATAGTCTACTTCGGAGATTATCCTGATGAGCTTGCTTCGGAAATTGCGAAAGAGGCTGATCTAAGAATCCGTCAGTACATAGGGTGATGAGGGCGCTGACAAGGGACTATTCTTGACATGCCCATATACCTGGGTTAGAATGTGAACGATGGCCGTAAATATTTCCTTAATCTGCATAATGCCTCAACATTGTCAATTGTACATACGCGAGGTGTACATACATAAGGCCTCGAATTGAGAGGAGAAAGCCGGCCTCAAATGATAGCTTATGTTCCTATCCTTATAGAAGCCTCAGTAATATCGTTTCTCCTGACTCCCATCATACGTGCGGGAGCACGTCGAACGGGGCTTGTCTATATGCCCAACTCGCGGACTGTGCATGAGCGTCCTATGCCTATCATGGGCGGATTAGCTATCTTCATCGCGTTTTCAGTGACTGTCCTTCATCGTGTAGGCCTGGGTTATGATACACTGGGCCTGCTTCTGGGCGCTCTTATTATTGTATCAGTCGGGATGTGGGATGATATCCGGGAACTCCGGCCGTTGCCGAAGCTTATCGGACAGATCTTGGCTGCCGCGGTTGCAGTGAGACTCGGTGTCAAGATTGAGTTTATTACTAATCCTTTTGGATCCGGAATGATTTACCTGGGTTTCTGGGGCATACCCCTTACCATCCTTTGGATTGTGGGGATGGTGAATGTAGTCAATTTCCTTGACGGCCTGGACGGTTTAGCTGCAGGCGTATCAATTATTGGGGCTTTTGCCCTCTTCGCAGTGGCTTCGTCCCGTGGACAGGTTTTCGCTTCTGCGCTTGCGGTAGCGCTGGCCGGTAGTGCCTTGGGGTTCTTGCCGTATAATTTCAACCCTGCCACCATATTCATGGGCGATGCCGGCGCCATGCTCTTAGGCTTCACGCTTGCTGTGATTTCGGTTGAGGGCGCGTTAAAGGGCGCAGCTACCCTTGCTTTGGCTGTCCCCATGTTTACCCTGGGTGTACCCATTCTTGATACGGTTTTTTCGATAGTTCGCAGAGTTCATAGAGGTACGCCTTTCTACCAAGCTGATAAGGAGCATATTCACCATCGTCTCCTCAGTAATGGATTCTCTCACCGGGGAGCTGTAATTCTCATATACGCAATCACAGGCTGCCTTGGTATGATGGCTATTCTCATGGCGAGGTTCGGCGTGACCCTTACCGGCTATGTTATAGTTGCCTTGCTTCTCAGCGTTATTCTGATATCCGGCCGCAGGCTATGGGGCACCCGCACACGGGATACGCAGAGAGGCGATATAGAGACTCAGCATAGGTGAGGGAAACATAGGAAGGCGCATTGCCGGACAACGCTGATAGGCGGGATAAGAGGTTGGATGAAAGGGGATTGGAATGCCGAAGAAGAAAGTCATGACAGTGTTCGGGACTCGTCCGGAAGCAATTAAGATGGCTCCGGTGGTGCAAGCTCTCAAGAGTTCCGATCAGTTGTCAA
>DUVA01000165.1 GCA_012841305.1 Bacillota bacterium
GGCCGAGAGACAGCCAAGTTCCTAAGCGGGTGGCGTTCATTCAGTGTGTTGGATCGCGTAACGTGGCTTCGGGCTGCCGAGGATATGGGCCTGATGCAGAGACAGGATCCTCAGCCGGAGCAATGGATCCTAAAGCCTATTGCTCCAGGGTGTGTTGTATGATCACGGCAAAACAAGCTTTTATGGTTAAGGAGAAGTATCCTGACGCTGAGGTTTACGTCTACTACATAGACATGAGAACCGCAGGTAAAGGGTTTGAAGAGTTTTACCAGCGCGGGAGGCATGAAGGTATTGTGTTCTTGCGCGGCAAGCCAGGGGAAATTGAGGAGAAGGACGACGGGTGCCTGAGGATTGTATCAGAGGACCTTGATTCCGGGTGTATCCTTGATCTCAGTTTTGACATGGTAGTCCTGGCGCAAGGGCTTACTCCCCCTGACGGGCTTGTGGAATTTGCCCAGAAGATGAATCTGTCGCGAAGTGAGGACGGATTCTTAATGGAAGGGCATCCTAAGTTGCGTCCTGCTGAGACTGCGATTGACGGGATTTATCTTGCAGGATGCGTGCAGTTCCCTAAGGATATCCCGGACAGTGTAGCTCAGGCAGGGGCAGCTGCAGCAGCAGCTGCGGTCATGTGTTCCAAAGAGAGCATTGAAATAGACCCGCTTGGTCCGGTGATAGACGAAACGTTGTGTATTGGGTGTAAGCTCTGTGAGATGCTTTGCCCGTACGGTGCGATAAAGGTGGAGCTTACTGACAAAGGACCTAAGGCGAAATCCATTGAAGTGGCGTGCAAAGGCTGCGGCGTATGCGGCGCCTCCTGTTCCACCAAGGCAATTACTATGAAGCACTATACAGACAGCCAGCTCACCGCACAAGCCAAGGCTATCTTGGAGGTGGTCTAGTTGTCTCAGCAGGAAATGGGTGATACGAAGCAGGTTGAGCCTGCTATAGTTGGGTTTTTGTGTAACTGGTGTTCGTACGCAGGAGCGGATCTTGCAGGCACATCCAGATTGTCCTATCCCACCAACCTCCGGGTCATCAGGGTCATGTGTTCCGGGCGGGTTGATCCCGGACTCATGCTTGAACCGTTCTTGAGAGGAGCAGACGGCGTCATGGTATTAGGATGCCATCCTGCCGACTGCCATTACTTGACCGGTAACTACCAGGCTGAGCAGCGCGTCTCGTGTGTCAGGGCTGTCTTGGAGCACCTTGAAATAGACAGTGGCAGGTTGTATTTGGATTGGGTTTCTGCATCTGAAGGCGCGAGGTTCGCTGAGCTCGTTATGGAATTTGCGCACCAAGTGAAACGGCTTGGCCCCATAGGGGACCGGGAGTCGCGGGAAGGATTGTCCCGGCCGGAGTTTATGCGGAGAGTACAGGTGGCACAGCGGGTGACCGAGGGAGAGAAATTCAGGTGGCTTGTGGGACGGAGAAAAGCTTTGCTCGAAGAGGAGAATGTCTACAAAGAACAGTTGTCAAGCCGGAGGTTCCGTGACCTTATGTCTTTCGTAGTTGCCGAAGAATGTCTTAGAGCTGCTATAGAGCTCCTTACTGAGGAAGATCCTGTGTCCTGCAAAGAGATGGCGGAGACACTGGGAGTGCCTGCCGGGAAGGTATTGGAGCATACTGCTTATCTGAAGAAATCCGGATTCCTTGAGCTTCATGATGTCGCAGGATCCAGTCCGCGATATGTCTCCCGGCTATCCAAGGGAGAGAGATAGGAAGGGTTCTGCGGAAAATAGTGTCTGGAGGAGCGCGAAACATGGCGTTGGACGAAAGAGGCGCTACGGAAAAGACAGTTGGGGCTGTTCTGGTCATAGGCGGCGGTATCGGAGGTATGCAGGCAGCTTTGGACCTGGCAGACTCCGGCTTTTACGTTTATATGACGGAGAAGAAGCCCGCTATCGGCGGGGTTATGGCGCAGCTTGACAAGACATTTCCCACAAATGACTGTTCCATGTGTATAATGGCGCCGAAACTCGTGGAATGCGGACGTCACCTGAATATTGAGGTCATAACTAATTCTGAAGTAGCTGATGTGCAAGGCACTCTAGGCAATTTCACCGTTCGCTTGGTGAAGCACGCGCGATATGTGGACCAGGAAAAGTGCACAGGGTGCGGGGTATGCGCGATGCACTGCCCGGTGGGGGCAGCCAGGGATGAGTTTAACTCAGGCCTTGGGGCGAGGCCGTCCATATATATTGAGTACCCTCAGGCTGTGCCTCTTGCCTATGTCATAGACAGGGACACGTGTATAGGTTGCGGGTTGTGCGAGACTCTGTGCCTGGCCCAAGCTGTGAAATATGATGACGCGACTTGCGAGAGAGAGCTTAAAGTCGGTGCAATCATTGTTGCCACAGGCTTTGATGCATACGATCCGTCTGAGCGTAGGGAGTACGGATACGGACGATTTCCAAACGTCGTGACGAGCATGGAGTTTGAAAGGATCCTCAGCGCGTCCGGGCCTTATGAAGGAAGGGTGCTTCGTCCGTCTGATGGTGATATACCCAGGAGAATTGCTTTCATACAGTGTGTCGGGTCAAGAGACCGGGCAGCAGGAAACGGGTACTGCTCATCTGTGTGTTGTATGTATGCGACAAAGGAAGCTGTTATTGCAAAAGAACATTCGCCCGGTGTTGAGGCCACTGTATTTTTCATGGATATGCGGTCGTACGGGAAGGGGTTTGAGGCTTATATTGAGAGGGCGAAGGAGGAATACGGTGTCAGGTTCCGGCGCACAAGAGTAGGTGAGGTCCGAGAAGAACCTGACACAGGAAACCTTGTCCTGTCGTACGAGACTGAAGAGGGAGCAGTTGTAAAAGAGGAATTCGACCTTGTCGTCCTTTCTGTAGGACTAAGGCCTCCTCGTGATGCAGGGCACCTTGCGGAAGCCCTTGGAATCGGCCTTGATGTACACGGCTTTGCCGAGACACGGCCGCTGGATCCTCTCGCCACGACACGGCCTGGGGTGTTTGCTTGCGGAGCGATGCAGGGGCCTAAGGATATCCCTGAAACTGTGACTCAGGCAAGCGGAGCCGCTTCTGCCACAGGTGCAATATTGGAAGCCGGCCGCGGTGAACTGACGCGGACAAAGACCTATCCAAAAGAAAAGGACGTCCGCGGGATTGGCCCCAAAATTGGCGTATTTGTTTGCCATTGTGGTATCAATATCGGCGGGGTCGTGGATGTCCCCGCTGTGGCCGAGTATGCAAAAACCCTCCCGAACGTGGTGTACGCTGAGGAGAATCTCTATACTTGCTCCCAGGATACTCAAAGGCGCATTCAAGAGAAGATCGAAGAGTACGGACTTACTCGCGTGGTCGTGGCGTCGTGCACTCCCAGGACACATGAGCCTCTTTTCCAGGAGACGTGCAGGGAGGCGGGACTAAATTATTACTTGTTTCAAATGGCGAATATCCGTGACCAGTGTTCCTGGGTGCATATGCGAAGCCCTGCAGAGGCCACGGAGAAGGCAAAGGACTTGGTCAAAGCTGCTTGCGCCAAGGCTTCATTGCTTGAGCCTCTTGAGCGGGTTCCCATCGCGGTGAAACAGTCAGCCCTTGTGATAGGCGGGGGGCTTGCAGGGATGATTGCAGCCCTTGACATAGCTTGTCAGGGATTCCACGTTGATCTGGTGGAGGCCTCGCCTAACCTTGGCGGTCACTTGAGGAAGCTGCATTTCACCTTATCGGGAGACGATATCCAGGCCTACTTGAGTGATTTGTCTTGCCGGGTTATGTCCCATCCAGACATAGATGTCCACCTATCATCTGAGGTTGAGGATGTCACAGGGTATGTGGGAAACTTCAAATCCTCCATAAAGGATCGCAGCAAGGCTAATGGCGAGGCCGGTCAAGGGGTGAAGCTTGAGGTCGAGCACGGGGTCGTCGTGGTAGCAACCGGAGGTAAGGAGCATGTGCCGAGTAATGGGGGCTTTCTTTACCGCAGGCATCCTCTAGTGGTTACACAGGCGGAATTTGAAGAAGTCCTTGCTTCGGGAGCCTTCACAAATGGTGAGAGCGATTACGGTCCGGTAGTGATGATTCAGTGTGTCGGGTCCAGAGATGACGAGCGGGGCTATTGCAGTAGAGTGTGCTGCAGTGAAGCCGTGAAGAACGCAATTCGCGCAAAGAGGGCCGACCCCGAGAGGGACGTGTTTATCCTATATAGAGATGTTCGCACGTATGGAACCAGGGAGGTCCATTTTGAGGAAGCACGCGACTTGGGGGTCGTGTTTATCAGATATCCCGACAGCGAAGTGCCGAGAGTATGGAGTCAGGCATTGATGAGCGAAGGACATGTCGGGGTGGGCAAAAGGATCGACCAAGGGCCAAACCAGGGGCGAAACTGCAGAGAGAACCAGGGGGAGAACGAATGGGGAAGCCAGTGGGAAAACGGTGACCCGGATGAGAACTGTTTCCCGGGGCCGGTAATGGTAGAGGTAACTGACACCCTCCTTGGTGAGACGCTCTCCATCCCTGCAGGCTTGGTGGTCCTAAGCACCGGAATAGTCCCTGAGGAGCGGAACAAAGCAATTGCGCAGA
>DUVA01000166.1 GCA_012841305.1 Bacillota bacterium
AAACCGGGAAATGTCACGCGCTATCAGGATTTCCATGATACCACTTGTGAGGATTTCTTGATATCCGCCTGGGCCGCTGCTCCTGTCTTTGCCGAAGCAGACAAGCTTGCAGTGGGCGACTTGATTCTGAAAGCGCGGCGTGCATCATCACAGTATGTCAAATCTAATACGAACCTTGGGATAATTCTTCTTTTTGCGCCACTGGCCAAGGCTGCGCTGGATCCGACCCCAGGCCCTTTACGCAGGCGTCTACATAATGTGCTCAAGACGCTTACAGTAGATGATTGCCAAAAGGCATACACGGCTATCAGGGAAACACAGCCCGGCGGCATTGGAAAGCTGGACAAACATGATGTAAGGGATGAGCCGGCAATTACCTTGCTGGAGGCTATGGATCTTGCGAAAGACAGAGACAGCGTCGCTTTAGAGTATTCTTCCGATTACCGTATCACATTTGCCCTAGGATACCCGGCTCTGCTCAAAGCGAGGGAGGAATCGAGGTGTTGGACTGACGCCGTAGTCCAAGCCTTCTTGACAGTCTTAGCCGAGGTGCCTGATACATTGATTGCAAGGAAACTTGGCCGAGAGAAAGCCAAGGAAGTGTCAATAATGGCGAAGGAGACATTGGACGCAGGAATGCCCGGCACCGAGGATTGGAAGAAAGCTCAAGCAAACCTAGACAGTTACTTGAGGGAGGATCATAATCATCTTAACCCTGGGACTACAGCTGACCTCATCACAGCGTCACTGTTCGTGCTTTTCATTGAGAAAGGCTATGAGGAATTCCTCAGCGAGGATGTGGCAGCATGGCAGGAATAATCCTTGCAGGGGGAGCTGCCAAGAGAATGGGAGGGGTGAGAAAATCCCTCCAACTTCTTGCAGGTAAAACCCTGCTGGATAGGGTGGTTGAAAGGCTGAACCCACTCTTTGATGAACTGGTTCTTGTCACTGACTGTCCCAGTCTCTATCCGTCCTTTCCAGGCCTTGTAGTCAGTGACATTCATCCCGGACAAGGACCTCTTGGCGGGATTGAAGCAGGCTTACTGGCGACATCTGACCCGGTGAGCTTTGTGTGCGGTTGCGATATGCCTTTCTTGAACAAGGATCTTATTTGCTATATGAAGTCGTATTCCTCGTCACACGACGTAGTTATCCCGCGTATTGGGCGCTTTATTGAGCCTCTGCATGCCTTTTACGACAAGAGGATTTTGGATATGATAAGAACTCATCTTGAACAAGGTAATCACAAGTTAGGGAGTCTCCTCATCGCGCCTCTTAGTGTCTACCATATCAATGAGGACATTACAAGGAAGTTCGACCCTTCGCTTCTAAGCTTCTTCAACATTAACACCTGGACTGACCTGGAATTTGCCCATACTCTCCTGGAGGCGAAATCAGATGCCAAGTGAGCCTGTGGCTGCTGTTGATGTTTTGAGATTTCGCGATGGCAGGTGGCTGGCGGAGAAGGATGCGGTTGTAACGGAAGCCGAGATTACCGTTGTTCTGAACGGACACGAACTCGTCAAGTTGACAGCTACGCCTCGACATCTCTCTGAACTCGCCGCAGGCTATCTCTACTGCAGCGGCGTGATCGACCACATTGACCAAGTGGAGTCACTGGAAGTGGATGAGATGCAGGGAAAGGTTTACGTTGTTGTTGCTAGATCCGATATCCTTAATGAGTGCCCAGGTAGTTACCGCAGTGATTACCCCGGTGATTGCCTCACTGATTCTTCCAGTGGTTGCTCCACCGATTGCCCCGGGACAACAGCCCCATGGGATATAGATCCACTGGACCCCAATGACTTGCTAAAACTCATGAACGAATTTGAGAAGAGCTGTCATCTGTTTCATGAGACCGGAGGCAGCCATGCAGCAGCTATCAGTGACGGCAAGGAAATTACGTTGCT